>NZ_QTQA01000008.1:0-293396 GCF_003853825.1 Burkholderia sp. Bp9012
GTGTAAGGCATGCCGCCAGCGTTCAATCTGAGCCAGGATCAAACTCTTCAGTTTAAACCTGTTACTGTTTTCGGTTCTTTCGAACCGGTCGCTCACTCAAAGCTGACAGGAATATGAATTGCTTCATAAACCTGACTTACTTTAGTGTGAGACTCTTGATACTTTCGCTATCTGATCCGAAGATCAGCTCGCTTCCATCAAGCGCCCACACTTATCGGCTGTTAATTTTTAAAGAGCATTTCTGCGAGAAACCTGGAGTTTCTCAGCAGCGCTGCGTTTTCAGCAGCAGAGAAGCGAGATTATGAACCGTCTTTTTCAGTCAGTCAACAACTTTTTGAACTGCTTCGTTGCGACCACTGGGTTCAACTTCATGTGCGCCGGGGCTCGACAACCGACCCTCCATCGCACCACTTCTCTTCTTCCTCCGCGCCGCGTTTCCGTTAGCGCGAAAGAGGCGTGATTCTAAGCAGCTCCCGGCAATCGCGCAAGGGGTTTCGTAAAAAATATAAGGCCCCGCACGCTGCCGCGTACGGGGCCTTATATAGAAGCAGCCGAATCGTCAGGCCACACGCACTTGGCGCGCCACTATCTCCATATAGTGATCGAGACCAGGCGTCACCTTGCCCTCTTCCTTCGCGGTATCGTCCCAGCGGCGCAGACGCAGCGCGTCCTCCGCAAACGGGCGCTGCAGGAATGCCACCGTCTCATCTTCACTGAAGATACCGCCCTGCAGCGCGAGGCTACGCACCGAATCCGGCGACAGGCTCTCGAAGTAGCCGACGTCCGTGCGGCACAGGCAACGCTTCGCGTCGACATGCAGCCGGATCGGTTCCAGTACCGCGTCCGAAAACAGCGGCCGCAGGAACGGCAGCACGAAATACTGATGCAGATCGTCGATACCGCGCGCACTCGGCGTCTCGCCCTGGCGATTCAGCAGATGCCCCAGGTCGTGCAGGAACGCGGCCGCAACCAGCGCTTCGTCCGCGCCCGCCTCTTCCGCCAGCAATCCGCTTTGCAACGCATGCTCGAGCTGCGTGACAGGTTCACCGCTATAGGCCACATGGCCGTGCTCGCGATACAGCCCGTGAATCTCTTCCACAGTCAGTGCCATCCGCTCACTCCCAAGGCAACGAAAACGTCTTCAGGTTCGTGAAGCTCTTCATCGCCTCCTGAACGCCTTCCTTGTAACCGAGCCCCGAATCCTTGATCCCGCCGAACGGAGAAAGCTCGATCCGGTATCCGGGCACTTCCCATACATTCACTGTCCCGACGTTCAGCTCGTTCACGAAGCGCACGACGGCCGCCGTGCTGTCCGTACAGACACCCGACGACAGCCCGAATGCCGTCCCGTTGCTGATCCGGATCGCGTCGTCGATCGTGTCGAACGCAATGACGGGCGATACGGGGCCGAAGGTCTCCTCGCGCACGATCGTCATCGACGGATCGACGTTGTCGAGCACGGTCGGCGAATAGAGCGCCCCCCGACGCACGTTCCCGATCAGCAAGCGCGCACCCTGTGCGACCGCCTCGCGGACCCGCGCCTCGAAAAGCCGCGCCGCCGCGCCGTCGATCACCGTGCCCATTTCGTTCGCGGGATCGAATGGATCGCCATATTTCCATGCACGCGTCTTCTCGACGAGCAACTCGGTGAATGCCGGCGCGATCGAGCGCTGTACCAGGATCCGCTTGACGGCCGTGCAGCGCTGCCCCGAATTCCGGTACGAGCCGAGCACGGCCAGCGATGCGGCACGCTCCAGATCGGCATCGTCAAGGACGATCAACGGATCGTTGCCGCCGAGCTCCAGCACGATGCGCCGGTAGCCGGCCCGCGCAGCGATCGCCTTGCCGATCGACACGCCGCCCGTGAAGGTAATCAACGATGCGTGCGGATGCGTGACGAGCTCATCCGCGATTTCGCGCGGGTCGCCGGTCAGCACCTGCAGCATCGGCTCGGGCAGGCCGGCCTCGTAGAGCAGGTCCGCCAGATAGAACGCCGACAGCGGCACCTTCTCCGACGGTTTCACGATCACGCGGTTGTTGGTCGCGATCGCCGGCGCGATCTTGTGCGCGACCTGATTCATCGGATGATTGAACGGCGTGATCGCGACGATTACGCCGTCGAGCGGCTGTCGCTGCGAAAACACGCGGCGCGCCTTGCCGTGGGGCGTCAGGTCGCAGGAGAAACTTTGCGCGTCGTCGCGCAGCGCCTCGACCGCCGCGAACTTCAGCACGTCGGCAACGCGGCCGATCTCGTAGCGCGAATCCTGTTTTGACAGCCCCGATTCGAGCGTGATCAGGTCGGACGCTTCCTCGGTGCGCTCGCGCAGCAGCGCCGCCGCGCGTTCGAGAATCTGCGAACGCTCGTAACGGTTGAGCGCAGGCCGGTACGCCATCGCGTAGTCGAACGCGGCGCGCACGTCGTCGACGCTCGCCAGCGGCACCGTGCCGACACGCGTGCCGGTGTACGGATCGGTAACGTCGAGAACACGATCCCGCGTCGCACGCGTGCCGCACCAGCGCAGCGCCTCGGCGCGAAAGGCGAGGTGATCCTGTCGGGGATGAGCCATCATGACGCGACCCGGTTCAGCACGAAATCGAAGACGTCGAAATTGCGCGGACGACGTGCAGGATCGCCCCGCTCGATCCGACGGTTGAACAGCAACGGCACTTCCTGCTCGGACACGCCGCCATGCGAACGCAGCGGCACGGTCAGGCCGGACAGGTCGTGTTCGCGTTCGCGCGTGCCGAGCGTCATGTCCCGCCGCGCGATCACGACGAGGTCGCCGATCCGGTCGGCCGGCAATTCGAAGCGCGCGGCGGCTTCCGCGTTGTCGAGCACGAGCTCGACGCCGTCGATCCCGCCGACGCGCCACATCGCTTCGGTCCGGTCGACGCCGGGTGCCAGGTAGACGGTCGCGAACGAGCCAAGCGCGCCGTGGTGTACGACGTACGGATCGGTGATCGGCAGGATCACGCGCGCGGCCTGCGCGCCGTACCAGCCGTCGAACGCATCCTGCAGATAGATGACGTTCGGGCGACCGGTCGCGGGATCGTGCTTCGCGTTCATCCCGTGGTCGGCCGTGAGCCCGATTGCCCAGCCGAGCGCGTCGAGCTGCGCGAGATAGCCGTCCATCATTGCGTAGAATGCGTTTGCGCCGGCACTGCCCGGCTCGCACTTGTGCTGCACGTAATCGGTGGTCGACAGGTACATCAGGTCGACCTGCCGCGTCTGCGCAAGCCGCACGCCGGTCGCGAACACGAATTCGGAAAGCGCCGCGCTATAGACATCCGGCGACGGCAGGCCAACCCAGTCGAGTACGTCGACGATGCCGTTTTCCGCGAGATTCGCCTGCGCGGCCTTCTCTGCGGAAAAGCAGATGCCGTTCATCTGCCAGCCTAGCAACCGGCGCAGCTTGTCCTTCGCCGTGACGACGGCCACCCGCGCGCCGGCGTCGGACGCCGCCGCGAGCAGCGTGCCGGCACGCAGATAGGCCGGGTCGTTCATCATCACTTCGGCGCCGCGCCCGCCGTCGGCGGCCGGATCCCAGAAATAGTTGCCGCAGATCCCGTGGACCGACGGCGGCGCGCCACAGACGATCGACAGGTTGTTCGGGTTGGTGAAGGTCGGCACGACGCAATCGGCGCGCCACGCCGTGCCTTCCGCGATCATCCGGCCGATGAACGGCGCAACGCCCGCTTCCACCGCACGTTCGAGATAGTCGTACTCGCAGCCGTCGACACAGACGACCACGGTCGGCTCGACCGGCAGCCGGTAGCGCCGGCCGTTGACGTCGACGGAGCGTCCCGCGAGATTCGGCGATGCGCCGCTCGCCGACGCTTCACCCGGATGGCGCAATGCAAACGCGGCGTTCATGATGCCGCCCGCTTGCCGCGCGGCACCCGCGCGGCGATCAGCAGCAGCGCCGCGAGCGACGCGCCGAGCATCAGCAGCGACAGCGCCGATGCCGGAAGGTAGTAGCCGCGCTCGACCTGGCCGATCACGACGATCGGCACGGTCGCGAAACCCGGCGGGTAGACGGTCAGCGTCGCGCCGAGCTCGCCGAGCGACAGCGCGAAGCCAAGCGCGAGGCTCGCACGCAGCGCCGGCACGAGCTGCGGCAACAGTACGCGGCGCAGCACCATCGCGGGCGGCGCACCGAGGCTCGCCGCAGCTTCGCGCAGCACGGTCAGCTCCGGGCGCAGCGCGGCGGCCGCGCAGCGGTAGCAGAACGGCAGAATCAGCGCGAGCTGCACGAGCACGACGATCGCGGCGGAACTCGACAGGTCGAGCGGCTTCTGGTGATACGCGATCAGCACCGCGAGTCCGAGCACAACGCTCGGCACGCCATTCGGCACCATCACGAGCGCATCGACAATAGCGCCGAGGCCGCGCCGGTCGCGCCCTTCGAGCGCGAGTGCGAGCCACAGCCCGAGGATCGTGCCGATCGCCGACACGCCGAAGCCGATCTCGAGGCTCGTCAGCAGCGCGTCGTATTCCGGCGAACCGAGCCGCTCGAACCAGCGCAGGCTGTAGCCGGCCGGCAGGATCGTGCCCGACCACTGCGTCGACACGCTCGACAGTGCAACGACGATGACCGGCAGCACGAACAGCCAGAAGCAGGCGAACGCGGCCAGCGCGAGCGCCGCGCGCGACGCATGCTTGAGCAGCGTGTCGCCCCAGCCGATCTGATGGCGCGGCACGGCTTGCCCGATACGGAATTCAGCGGACATCGTTTCCTCCCGTCGCACGCCGGTTTACCCGGCGATAAACCGCATAAAGCGCCAGCGACAGCGCGAGCATCACGACCGCGCCGGCCGACGCGGTCGGCAGGTCGAGGTCGACGGTTGCGCTGCTGTAGATCGCGACCGGCAGCGTCACGAGCCGCGCGCTGCCGAGCACGAGCAGAATCCCGAATTCGTTCAGCGTCAGCAGGAAGCACAGCACGGTGCCGGCGGCGATGCCCGGCCACGCGATCGGCAGCACGACGCGACGTGCAAGCATCCAGCCCGACGCGCCGAGGCTGCGCGCGGCCTCGATCAGGCGCAGGTCGAGCGTCGCGAACGACGCGAGCGTCGGCCGCACGACGAACGGCGTATAGAACACGGTCTGCGCGAGAATCACGCCGCCGATGCCGAACAGGAAATCGAGCGGCGGGCTCTCGAGATGGAACAGGTGCTGCAGCGCGATGCTGATCGAGCCTTGCGAGCCGTACAGGAAGATCAGCGTGAACGCGACGAGGAACGACGGGAACGCGACGTACAGTTCCAGGAAGCGCGTGACGAGCGACGCGCCCGGAAACGGCTTGAAGAACAGCAGCGCGGCCAGCAGCACGCCGAGCACCGATGCGGTGCCGGCACTCGCGAACAGCACGCCGAGCGTCGTCAGCAGCACGTTGCGCGTATCGGGGTTGCCGAAGAACGTCCGGTAGGCGGCAAAGCTCAGCCCGTGATCGCCCGATACGCTCAGCAGCACGAGCCGCACCAGCGGATAGACGACGAGCGGGCCGAGCACGACGATCGCGAGCACGGCGAGGTGCAGGTCGCCCATGCGCTTGCGGCGCCGCGCGGCAGCTGCATGCGCGGCGGCCGACGCGAGCACATGCGGCGGCAGGCCGGCTTCAGGGCTCGATAAGGACGACATCGTCTGCCTCGCAATGCAGGGAAACGCGCGCCCCGCGCTCGGGGGCCGCGCCGCGGCCGCGTTGCATCGTCACGCGCACGGGTTCGTCGGGCGCCGCATCGATCACGACCGCGATCGACAGGTCCGCGCCCTGCCATTCGACGGAAGACACCGTGCCGTGCAGGCCGCCCGCCGCGAGCGGCATCACGGTCAGGCGCTCGGGGCGCACGCACGCGACCTTGTCGCGCACTTCGTGACGCGGATCGCCGAGCGGAAAGATCACGCGCGGCGGCAGCAGGTTCGCCGGGCCGAGATAGCGCGCGACGTAGCCGTCCTGCGGCGCGTCGTACAGTTGTTGCGGCGTGCCGAGCTGCGCGATGCGGCCGTCGCGCATCAGCAGCGCGCGGTCGGACAGCACGAGCGCGTCGTCGCGGTCGTGCGTCACGCAGACGACGGTCAGGTTCGGCAGGCGCTCGTGCAGCGCCTTCAGCTCGCTGCGCACCGACGCGCGCAGGTTGGCGTCGAGCGCCGACAGCGGTTCGTCAAGCAGCAGCACGTCCGGCTCGATCACGAGCGCGCGGGCCAGCGCAACGCGCTGCTGCATCCCGCCCGACAGTTGCGCGGGCAGGTGGTGGCCCGCATCGCCGAGCTGCACGAGCTTCAGCGCGTCGGCGACGCGACGCGTCACTTCGGACGAGGCCATCCCGCGGGCGCGCAGCCCGAATGCGACGTTCTCGAACACCGACAGGTGCGGGAACAGCGCGTAATTCTGGAACAACAGACCGAGATTGCGCTTGTGCGGCGGCGCATGGGTCAGGTCGCGTCCGGCCACGGTCAGCGTGCCGGTCAGGCCATCGGCCTTCACGAACCCGGCGATGAAGCGCAGCAGCGTGGTCTTGCCGCAGCCGCTCTTGCCGAGCACGGTCAGAAATTCACCGGCGCCGATCGACAGCGACAGATCTTCCAGCACAGTACGTGCGCCATAGCGCACGCTCAGGTGTTCGATCTGCACGCCGCCCGGCGCGCCGGACCGCAGCGTGGCGTGCGGTTCGGCGGCGCCGAATGCGCCGGGATGGGTCAGGGTGGTTTCCACCGGGTTCATCCTCTTGCTCGCTAATACAGGCGGCGTGTGCCGATCACTTCGGCTTGACGACGTCGAGCTGCTTGCCCGAGCTGCCGATCACGTCCTTCTTCCAGCGCTCGATCCACACCGGCTTCTTCGCCATCACCTGGGTCCAGTCGACCGGGATCAGCTTCACGCCCGCGATCGCCTTCTTGACCGCTTCGCCGTTCTTGCCGGCCAGCGGCACGTCGGTGCGGCCCGGGATGCCGTACATGTCCGGCACCTTCGACTGCACTTCCGTCGACATCAGGTAGTCGATCAGCTTCTTGCCGGCGTCCTGGTTCGGGCCGCTCTTGATCAGGCCGATGCCGTACGGCAGCTGGAACGTGGTCGGCTGGTCGCCGTCCTTCGCGGACAGGAAGATCGGCTTGACGGACAGCGCGCCGTGTTCGGCGTCGTCGAGGTCCATCTGCAGGTCGCCGTTCGCGACGCTGATCTCGTTGCGCGACAGCAGCACGTTCAGGTAGCCCGTGCCCTTCGTGTGGAACTTCACGCTCTGCGACAGCTTCGCCAAGTAGTCGAACGCCTTGTCCTCGCCCATCAGCGAGGTCGTCAGGATCAGCACGGCCATCCCGTCGCCGGCCGTGGCCGGGTTCGAGTACGCGACCTTGCCCGCGTAGGCCGGCGACAGCAGGTCGGCGAACGTCTTCGGCTGGTTCTTCACGACGTCCGGGTTGATCGCGAACGAGAAGTAGTTGTTCACGAACGTCGCCCACGTGCCGTCCTCGGCCTTTGCGATCGCCGGCACGTTCTTGTAGTTCACGCTCTGGTACGGCTGCAGCAGGCCCATCTGGCCGGCTTGCTGAATGAACGGCGGCAGCGTGACGATCACGTCGGCCTTCGGGGAATTCTTCTCGATGTTCGCGCGGTTGACGACCTCGCCGCTGCCCGCCGTCACGATGTTGACCTTGACGCCTTCCTTCTTCTCGAAGGCCGGCAGCACATCGCGATAGAGATTCTCGAGACCGTCCGCCGTATACAGCACGACCGCGTTTGCCGCATGTGCGGGCATCGCGGCACCTTGCAGCAGACCGGCGGCGCAGGCGGCCAGCGCGAGCTTGCGGAACGCGCCGGCAGCGGCGCGCGAGGAATTCTGCAGTGTCATCTCACTTCTCCGTAGGCGGAACACCAAACGGCCGGGGCACGATCCGGCTCCTTTCAGTCGGACAGACCGACAACCGGCCTGCCTCGCTGCCGCGCTGCGGGTGGTCTCGCGCGGCAACCGAAGGATCACAGCGTTCGATGACAACGCCGTGACGAGTGCCACAATTTCCAAAAAATGACACATTTTGCCAATATCATGCAAATCACCCAGAAATGCCGCCCCGGCGTTTCGCCCGACCTTTGCTGGAGAAAAAGCCATGCCCGACCCGATTCTGCTCACGCCCGGTCCGCTCACCACGTCCGCCACAACACGCCACGCAATGCAACATGACTGGGGCTCGTGGGACGCCGCTTTCAATCAACTGACGGCCGGTGTCTGCGCGGATCTCGTCGCGATCGCGCGCGGCGGCAACGAATACGTGTGCGTGCCGATGCAAGGCAGCGGCACGTTTTCGGTCGAGGCCGCGCTGGGCACGCTCGTGCCGCGCGACGGCGTCGTGCTGGTGCCGGACAACGGCGCGTATTGCGCGCGCATCCTGAAGATCCTCGGCC
Organism: Burkholderia sp. Bp9012; assembly: GCF_003853825.1. NCBI lineage: Bacteria > Pseudomonadati > Pseudomonadota > Betaproteobacteria > Burkholderiales > Burkholderiaceae > Burkholderia > Burkholderia sp. Bp9012. The sequence goes on from NZ_QTQA01000008.1 coordinate 8,400, forward strand.
GGCTCGGCATCGCGGCGATCGCGCTGCCGTTCGATGAGGACGCCGCGGTCGACCCGGCGGCGATCGAAGCCGCGTTCGCGCGCGAGCCAGGCATTACGCACGTCGCGCTGGTGCACCTGGAAACGAGCGCCGGCATCCTGAATCCGCTCGACGCGATCGCGGCCGCGTGCCGACGGCACGGCAAGCGGCTGATCGTCGACGCGATGAGTTCATTCGGCGCGTTGCCGATCGCGCTGGCGGACAGCGGAATCGATGCGCTGATCTCGGCAAGCGGGAAATGCCTGGAAGGTGTGCCAGGGATGGGGTTCGCGATCGTGCGGCACGATGTACTCGACGCGAGCGAAGGCAACTCGCCGTCGCTCGCGCTCGACTTGCATGATCAGCACGCATACCTGCGCAAGACGGGCCAGTGGCGCTTCACGCCGCCGACCCACGTGATCGCCGCGCTGCGCGCCGCGCTCGACCAGTACCTGGCCGAAGGCGGCCAGCCGGCGCGCGGTGCGCGCTATGCGGAGAACTGCCGGACCTTGATCGAGTCGATGCGCGCGCTCGGCTTCACGCCGTTCCTCGACGCAAGCGTGCAGGCGCCGGTGATCGTCACGTTTCATGCGCCCGACCATCCGGCTTACGATTTCCGCCGCTTCTACGACGCAGTGCGCGACGCGGGCTTCATCCTGTATCCGGGCAAACTAACGCAACTCGAGACGTTCCGCGTCGGCTGCATCGGCGCGATCGATGCCGGCGACATCCGGCGTGCGGTCGCGGCGATCGCGCAGGCGGTCGAATCGCTCGGGATTGCCATGCAGCGCGCGTGAGCGCTGACGCATGCCCCGGCCCGCAAGCGGGGACGGCAGAAACAAAAAAGCCCGGCGACCCACAGGTCGCCGGGCGAACGCACCGAGTGCGCGTGGAGCCGGTACTTACAGTTCGATCCGCTTGATGTCGCCGACGACGAAGATATACGACAGCGCACCGATCAGCGCGATCACGCCGATGAACACGAGTGCGCCGACGAACGATCCGGTCGATGCGACGATGAAGCCGACGACGAGCGGCGTGATGATGCCGGCGAGGTTCGCCGCGAAGTTGAAGATGCCGCCGGTCACGCCCAGCAGGCCGTCCGGCGCGATGTCGGACACGAGCGTCCAGCCGAGCGCCGCCATCCCCTGCGCGAAGAATGCGACCGACATGATCGCGATCACGGCTTCGTTGCTCTTCACGTAGTTCGCGAGAATGATCGTCGACGCGAGCAGCAGGCCCGCGATGATCGGCAGCTTGCGCGCGAGGTTCGCGGACTTGCCGCGGCGCAGCAGCCAGTCGGAGAAGATCCCGCCGAACATCACACCGACCGACGCGGCGATGAACGGCATCACCGCGAAGAAGCCGATCTTCAGCCAGCCCATATGGCGCTCGGTCGCGAGATAGGTCGGGAACCAGGTCAGGAAGAACACGAGCGTCGAGTTGCCGGCGAACTGGCCGAGGCAGATACCCGCGAGCTGACGCTTCTTCAGCAGCCGGCCGGCCATCGACCAGCTGAACTTGGCCTGTGCGGGCTTGCCGCTCTTGTCCCCGTCCTTGCGCGCGCCGTGCACGAGACCGCCGCCCGCTTCGATGTACGCGAGTTCTTCCGAATTGGCGGCCGGATGGTTGCGCGGCTCGTGATAGAACTTCCACCAGACCAGACCAAACACGATGCCGATCGTGCCGACGACCCAGAACAGCGAGCGCCAGCCGAACGCACCCATCAGCGCGAACAGCACGGGGCTGAAGAACGCGAGACCGATGTACTCGCCCACGGTGTAGGTGCCGGTCGCCATCGCGCGCTCGTTCTGCGGGAACCACGTCGCGACGACCCGGCTGTTGGTCGGGAAACACGGCGCTTCCGTCACGCCGAGGCCGAGCCGGCATGCGAGCAACGTCCCGACACCGGGCACGAAGCCCTGCAGCAACGTGCACAGCGACCACAACGTCATGGACCAGTAATAGGTGATCTTGCTGCCGAAGCGGTCGAGGAACAGCCCGCCGGGCACCTGCATCGCGACGTACGTCCACGAGAATGCCGAGAACATGATGCCCATCACCGCCGCGTTGATGCCAAGCTCCTTGGTGAGCTGCGGCGCAGCCACCCCCAGCACGGTACGGTCGAGATAGTTGATCATCGTGCCGATCGCGAGCAGCGCGAGGATCTTGTAGCGCGCCGAGGTCCGCCGGACCGTGCCGGCCGCCGCGGGCGCGGCGTTCGTGTGGGTGGTGTGCTGCATGGTCGTCTCCTGGTCTCTTTTTCAGCTAGTCGGTAAAAGGTCAGCGCGCGACGAGCGACTGAAAGTGTTCGAACATTCGCTCGTCGTCCGGCGTGCGTCCGGTGAAGATCTCGAACGCATCGACGGCCTGGTACACGGCCATCCCGCCACCCGGCAGCGTCGCGCAGCCGGCCGCGCGCGCGGCGCGGATCAGTTCGGTTTCGAGCGGGAAATACACGATGTCGGCAACCCACATTCCCGCGCGGAGCAGCTCGGCCGGCAGCGGCAGGCCCGGATGCTTGGTCATGCCGGTCGGCGTGGCGTGGATCAGGCCAGTCGCGACATGCATCGCGGCCGCGAGATCGCTGCCCGGTGTAACCCGGGCGGCCGGGAAGCGCTGCTGCAGTTCGCCCGCGAGCGTGGCGGCACGCGTGCCGTCGACGTCGAAGATCGTCAGTTCGGCGGCGCCCATCTGCAGCGCAGCATGCGCGACGGCCGCACCCGCGCCGCCCGCGCCCAGCTGCACGACACGCTCGAGCGACACATCGGGCAACCCGCGGCGGAACGACTTCGCGAAACCCGACCAGTCGGTGTTGTGGCCGATCCGCTTGCCGTCCTTGAACAGCACGGTGTTCACCGCGCCGAGCGCGCGCGCGTCGTCCGACAGCGAGTCGAGGTGCTCGATCACGCGCTGCTTGCACGGATGCGTGATGTTGAGCCCGTTGTAGCCCATGCGCTGCGCGGCATCGAGCAGTTCCGGCAGCGCGTCGGCGGTCACGCCGAGCACGTCGAGATCGATGCGCCGGTACACGTAGCCGAAACCCTGGCGGAAGCCTTCTTCCTCATGCATCGCGGGCGACAGCGACCCGCCGATGCCCTGGCCGATCAGGCCGATCAGAAAAGACGGGCGGCTCATCGTGCAGCTCCCTGCGCAAAAAGGGTCGACAGGCGCTGCAGCGCGAATACGTAGCCTTCGGTGCCACAGCCGCAGATCACGGCTTCGGCCACCGCCGACACATAAGAGTGGTGACGGAATGCCTCGCGACGATGCACGTTCGAGATATGCACCTCGATCACGGGTTTCGCGATCGCGGACAACGCGTCGGCCAGCGCGACCGACGTATGCGTATACGCGGCCGGGTTGATCACGATGCCGTGCGTATCGTGACGCGCGGCATGCAGCCAGTCGATCAGCTGATGCTCGGCGTTCGACTGGCGGAAGTCGATCTCCAGCCCGAGCCCTTCGGCCGCCGTGCGGCAACGCTGCTCGACGTCGGCAAGGGTTTCCGCGCCGTAGATATGGGGCTCGCGGGTCCCCAGCAGATTCAGGTTCGGGCCGTTCAGCACCAGCACCTTGTGCTTGCTCATGGTGTTTCTGCTCCTAAAACAGGGGCGAATCGCTAGCCGACTGCGCCCCTTGACGTCAAGATTTGGCGCTAGTGTGCGCTTGCGCAAGCGCAATGTCTTTTCGGGTTTTCGCTAATTTGTACCATCTAGTTAGTTTGTATAATTCCCCATACTCCCATAGTAAATTCGGGATGTGGCGCCCGCAGGTAATTCAACGACTGGTTCATTCCGGCCCGATCCGGCCGACGCCACGCCCCGCTCATCCGCAGGATTCGCCCATGCAGCGCTCGATCGCCACCGTGTCACTGTCCGGCACGCTCGCCGAGAAGCTCGCCGCCATCCAGGCCGCCGGCTTCGACGGCGTCGAAATCTTCGAGAACGACCTCGTCTACTTCGACGGATCGCCCGCCGACGTGCGGCGCATGGCCGCCGATCTCGGCCTCGACATCGTGCTGTTCCAGCCGTTTCGCGACTTCGAGGGCGTGAGCCCGGCCCAGCTCGCCCGCAATCTCGACCGCATCCGCCGCAAGTTCGACGTGATGCACGCGCTCGGCACCGACCGCATCCTGGTGTGCAGCAACGTGTCGCCCGACACGATCGCGGACGATGCTTTGCTGGTCGACCAGCTCGGCGCGCTCGCCGAAGCCGCGCGGCAGGCCGGCGTGGTTGCCGCGTACGAGGCGCTCGCGTGGGGCCGCGTCGTGAACCGGTACAGCCACGCATGGCAGCTCGTGAACGCGGTGAACAGCCCGCATCTCGGCCTCGCGCTCGACAGCTTCCATACGCTGTCGCTCGACGATTCGCCGGACGCGATCGCCGACATCCCCGGCGACCGGATCGCGTTCGTGCAGATCGCCGACGCGCCGAAGCTCGCGATGGACGTGATCGAATGGAGCCGCCACTTCCGCTCGTTCCCCGGCCAGGGCGACTTCGACCTCGCGCGCTTCACGGCCCGCGTGATCGAGTCCGGTTATACGGGGCCGCTTTCGCTCGAGATCTTCAACGACGGCTTCCGCGCCGCGCCGACCGCGATCACGGCCGCCGACGGCCACCGCTCGCTGCTTTATCTGGAAGAGCTGACGCGCGCGCGGCTCGCACAGGACGGCCGCGCGCCCGCCGCCGGCCAGCCACTGTTCGCGCCGCCGGCGCCGCCCGCGCACGTCGGGTTCCAGTTCATTGAATTCGCGGTCGACGCGCAGGCGGCGGCCACCGTCGGCGAATGGCTCGGCCGGATGCGGTTCCGGCTCGCGGGCCGTCATCGATCGAAGGACGTGACGCTGTTCCAGCACGGCGCCGCATCGATCGTGCTGAACGCCGAGCGCGACTCGTTCGCCGACGCGTTCTTCCAGCAGCACGGGTTGTCGCTGTGCGCGTCGGCGTTCCGCGTCGACGATGCGAAAGTGGCATTCGAACGCGCGGCCGGCTTCGGCTACGCGCCGTTTTCCGGGCGCGTCGGCCCGAACGAGCGCGTGCTGCCGGGCGTGCAGGCGCCGGACGGCAGCCTCGAATACTTCGTCGACGAGACGCCGAACGCGCCAACGCTATATGAGTCGGATTTCGTGCTGACCGACATCGACGGCCCGACCGAGGTCGGCCCGCTGACGGGCATCGATCACGTCTGCCTCGCGCTGCCGGCCGACGCGCTCGATACGTGGATCCTGTTCTTCAAGACCGCCTTCGGCTTCGAGGCCGAGCGCAGCTGGCTCGTGCCCGATCCGTACGGCCTGATGCGCAGCCGCGCGGTGCGCAGCGCCGACGGCTCGGTGCGGATCGCGCTGAATGCGTCGGTCGACCGCCATACGGCCGTCGCCGAATCGCTCGAACGCTATCACGGCACGGGGCTGAACCACGTCGCGTTCCGGACCGACGACATCGTGCAGACGGTCGCCACGTTCGCGGCCGACGGCGTGCCGTTCCTGCGGATCCCGCCGAACTATTACGACGATCTCGCCGCGCGCTACGCGCTGCCGGACGAGCTGATCGACACGCTGAGCGCTCACCATCTGCTGTACGACCGCGACGAAAACGGCGGCGAATTCCTGCATGCGTATACGGAACTGGTCGACAACCGCTTCTCGCTCGAAATCGTCGAGCGGCGCGGCGGCTACGACGGCTACGGCGCGGCCAACGCGGCCGTGCGGCTCGCCGCGCAGGCCCAGCGCAGGAAATAAGGGGGCAAGCGAATTTCGCGCAGGGGCGAATCGAACGAGAAAACCACGACGACCCCGCGACGGGCGTCGCGCGGACGCACCGTCGTGGTGAATGCCTCGGCGGCGCCCCGCCCGGCAAGGCAGGCCGCTCGGGGCCGGAAACGGGGCCGGAAGCGGCCGCCCGGCTGGGGTTACATCCCGTAACGCACGCCGCACTGCAGCATCCGCTCGGCCACCGCGGTTTTAAGAATCACTTAAGTCTTCGACGGCACCATCCGCAGCCAGTACCCGATGGTTATCTCGAAAAGGAGGACAGCGATGAGCGCCGTAGAAGCACCCGCGGGCCGCCCGGCCGCGCCCCCTGCAAAGAAGACGATGCTGCGCCGCCTGCTCAGTCATCACGAAATCGCGACGTTGCTCGTGCTGCTGCATGCGCCGATCGGCGCGAACGCCAAAGCCGAATTGCCTGCGCTGCAGGAAGCCGGTCTCGTCGAGATGGTCAGGCTCGACCCCGATACGGCCCCCAGCTTCCGGCTGACCGAAGACGGCACGGCCGTCCTGAAAGGGCTCGGCTACCGCTGAGCCACGGTTTTCACCGCTTCCCCGCATCGCCCCGATCCTTCAGACCCGCCGGCCCGCCCGGCGCGACACTTCACCCTGCCCGATCCTGCAGCATCAGCCGATATTCCGTCGGCGTCATGCCGACCGTCGCCTTGAACTGGCGCGTGAACGCGCTGTGATCCGTATAACCGCATAGCGCCGCGACGTCGGTCACCTTGTCGTGCGTGACGAGCAGCGCCGTGGCCGCGTCGAGCCGCGTTTTCAGCAGCACCTGGCGCGGTGTCAGGTGAAACACCTTGTGGAAGTAGCGTTCGAGCTGCGCGACCGACATCCCGGCCATCTGCGCTAGCTGCTTCAGGTTCAGCGGCTGCACGTAGTGATCCTGGATGTGCTGCACCACGTCGGCGAGCTTGCTGTAGGCCGGATGCGACCCCTCGTGCGCCTTCAGGTCGCGCGAGATGCCCGCGAGACCGACCACCTTGCCGGCCGCGTCGCGCAGCGGCTCCTTGCAGGTCAGGCACCAGCCCGGCTGGCGGCCCGGATACAGATGCAGCTCGAGCTGGTCCATCAGCTGCTGGCCGGCGGTGATCGTCGCCATGTCCTGCTCGAAATAGGTCCGGCCGAAGCGGCGCGGAAACACTTCGTCGGTCGTCTTGCCGAGCAGGTCGCGCTTGTCCTTGTAGCCGCAGCGCATCGCCAGCGTGCGGTTGACGAGCGCGTAGCGGCCGTTCGCGTCCTTCACGAAGAATGCAACGTCGGGCAGCGCGTCGAACACCGGCTCGAGCAGGCGGAAGTGCGCGAGCATCGCGCCGAGATCGGCGTTGTCGGGCTGGTAGCGCAGCGTGTCGGACAGGCTCATGGGCGGTGCGGCAAGGAAGGTCGTCATCCCGGCATCTGCGAAGGGAGTGGCTGATGGCGTCGATTATAGGAGCGCGCCCGAGAACACGTCGTGGCGATCTCGGGCAAGCGATCGGGCGGCTCGGCGAACGGCGGTCCGCGCAACGCGCCGCCGATCGGCGACGATTGGCGACGATCGGGTGGCCGCATGCGTCGGCGCATCGTACGCCGTGCTGTTGTGCGCGCAACCACTGCGCCGCGCGCTTGCCGGGCGGCGTCGAATACGCATCGGCCCGCTGCATGGCGCCGGGCATCGGTCGGCAACGTCGGCGATATCGATGCACCCAACTGACGCCGAGACAACCTGCGCCCGGACCCGCCATCCTAGAAATGCCGGCGCGTCACGTCTTGGCGCGATTACGCGTTCTACATGACGATTTCGGCATATATCAGGGTTATCGACGATATGCCGAAATCGTCGCCGGTCGCGCACCGAACGCGCAAGACGCGCGCATTTTCGCTACCTAGACTTCGATCAACGGTAACGAGACGATATCCCGCCAACACCACGCACGCCGATTCCGGCATAACCCGCGCGGCGCATGGCACACCCCGCACGGCTGTCGCAAAGGCCTGCAGACCGATACGTCTCGCCCGGTTTACCGCACCGGCCCGCTGGCCGGCGGCGGCCCAACCACGCCATCAAGGGGAAGTGAAAGTGAAGCTGAAGGTATCGCACGTCGCGCTGGCCGCTGCCTGCGCACTGTCGGGCGCACACGCCATCGCCGCCGACGTCGTCAAGATCGGTTTCGCCGCACCGCTGACGGGGCCGCAGTCGAACTACGGCACGGACATGCAGAAGGGCGTGCAACTCGCGATCGCCGATTTCAACGCGACGCATCCGACGATCGGTGGACAGCCGGTCACGTTCCAGCTCGACTCGCAGGACGACCAGGCCGACCCGCGCACCGGCACGACGGTCGCGCAGCGGCTGATCGACGACAACGTCCGCGGCGTCATCGGCCATTTCAACTCGGGCACGAGCATTCCGGCGTCCGACCTGTACGATCGCGCGGGGCTACCGCAAATCTCGATGGCGACGTCGCCGCAATACACGGCGCGCGGCTACAAGACGACCTACCGGTTGCTGACGAGCGACGCGCAGGCCGGCCGCATCGTCGGCTCGTACGCGGTGAAGACGCTGCGCTTCAAGCGCATCGCGATCATCGACGACCGCACGGCCTACGGCCAGGGCATCGCCGACGAATTCGCGAAGGCCGTACAGGCCGCGGGCGGCACGATCGTCAAGCGCGACTTCACGAACGACAAGGCGCTCGACTTCTCGGCGATCCTGACCAACCTGAAGGGCATCAACCCCGACGCGATCTTCTACGGCGGCGGCGACGCGCAGTCTTCGCCGATGATCCGCAAGATGCGCCAGCTCGGGATGAAGTCCGCCTTCGTGACCGGCGAGATGTCGCGCTCGCCGACGTTCCTGAAGGTCGGCGGCGACGCGGCCGAAGGCGCGATCGTCTACATGGGCGGGCTGCCGAAGGAAAAGATGCCGGGCTTCGCCGGCTACGCATCGCGCTACAAGGCACGCTTCAATGAGGACGTCATCACCTATTCGCCCTACTCGTACGACGGCACGATCGCGCTGCTTACCGCGATGAAGAACGCGAACTCGACCGACCCGAAGATCTATACGCCGTATCTCGGCAAGGTGTCGATCAAGGGCGTGTCGGCGCCGAGCATCGCATACGACGCGAAGGGCGACCTGAAGGATGCGCCGGTGACGATCTACAAGGTCGAGCACGGCGCGTTCAAGCCGGTCGATACCATCGCCGGCAACTGATCGCGCAGTCCCTGTCACGCGCGGCGCGGCATGCGGGTCACCCGTCTGCCGCGCCGCGTGCGTTTCGGTTCGACGAAGTCCGAAGCATTCCTCGGCGCGGCACCGCGCGCGCGCATTTCGCGCTCCTGTAGAATCCCCCCACCCGCTTTGACGCTTCGTCTGCGTCGTGCCCCATCCCGGTGCGACGGTGCGTGTCGCGTGCCCCATCCGGCGCTCGGCACACGCTCGACGACGCAAGCCGCGCCTTGCCAGTCCATGCCGATAGCGGGTTCTGGAGACGCAGCACCGACAACAACATTCGAAAACCGATCGTCCTGACCATGCAAGCTTCCGAATTGAGCGGCGTGCCTCGCGCCGCCGAACGCGCGCTCACGCGCAGCGACTATAAAACTCTTGGCCTTGCCGCACTCGGCGGCGCCCTCGAGTTCTACGACTTCATCATCTTCGTGTTCTTCGCACCCGCGATCGGACAGCTGTTCTTCCCGCACGACATTCCCGACTGGCTGCGCCAGCTGCAGACTTTCGGCATCTTCGCGGCCGGTTATCTCGCGCGTCCGCTCGGCGGCGTGATCATGGCGCACTTCGGCGACCTGTTCGGCCGCAAGCGGATGTTCACGCTGAGCGTGCTGATGATGTCGGTGCCGACGCTGCTCATGGGCCTGCTGCCGACCTACGACTCGATCGGCATCCTCGCGCCGGTGTTGCTGCTGCTGTTCCGCGTGCTGCAGGGCGCGGCGGTCGGCGGCGAAGTGCCGGGCGCATGGGTATTCGTGTCGGAGCACGTGCCGTCGCGCCACATCGGCTATGCGTGCGGCACGCTGACCGCGGGCCTCACGGCCGGCATCCTGCTCGGCTCGCTGGTCGCCGCCGGCATCAACAGCCGTTACTCGGGCGCCGAAGTCACCGCATTCGCCTGGCGCATTCCGTTCCTGCTCGGCGGCGTGTTCGGCCTGTTCTCCGTCTACCTGCGCCGCTGGCTGCACGAGACGCCGGTGTTCGCCGAGATGAAGGCGAAGAAGGCGCTCGCGGCCGAGATTCCGCTGAAGGCCGTGCTGCGCGACCACGGCCGCGCGGTGATCGTGTCGATGCTGCTCACGTGGATGCTGTCGGCGGCGATCGTCGTCGTGATCCTGATGACGCCCGCGCTGCTGCAGAAGCAGTTTCACCTGACGCCCGCGACCACGCTGTTCGCGAACAGCATCGCAACGCTGTGCCTGACGGCCGGCTGCATCACCGCCGGCTCGCTCGCGGGCTGGATCGGCGCGAAGCGCGTGCTCGGCATCGGCGGCCTCGTGCTGGCCGCGTGCTACTACCTGCTGTTCGCGCAGGTCGCGGCCGACGCGTCGACACTGCCGCTGTACTACGGGATTGCCGGCTTCACGGTCGGCACGATCGGTGCGGTGCCGTTCGTGATGGTCAAGAGCTTCCCCGCGGTCGTGCGCTTCTCGGGCATCTCGTTCTCGTACAACGTCGCGTATGCGATCTTCGGCGGCCTGACGCCGGTAATCGTGTCGCTGATGATGAAGTCGAACCCGCTCGCGCCGGTCGTGTACGTCGCGACGATCTGCGTGCTCGGCGCGATCGCCGTGCAGTTCTCGAAGGATGCGAAGGACCTGAAGGACGCACGCTGAACGCCGGCGCGCACGCGTCGGCCGGATGAACAAAGGGCCGAATCCCGCTGCGTGCGGGATTCGGCCCTTTTGTTTTGCTTCAGCGCAGCGCGCGACGTGCGTGCGTCGCGCCGTTCAGCCCGGTTCGACTCAGCGCAGCGCGCCGTACGACGAACTCGGCCGGCGCAGCGCGTCGATGCTCGCGCCGCCCGCACCGGTCACGAACAGCAGCAGGAACCCGCCGGCGATCGCAACGTTCTTCCAGAAGTGGATCACCATGTCGTGCTGGACCGCGGCGTCCGTCGCATCCCAGAAATTGTGTCCCACCATCGCGGTCGCGATCGTATAGAACGCCATCAGCAACGCGAGCGGCTTCACCTTGTAGCCGACGATCAGCAGCAGGCCGCCGAGTGCCTCGATCGTGACGACGACCGGGCCCATCACCTGCGGATAGGGCACGTTCAGCCCATGCAGATAACCGATGAAATCGCTGTAGCCGAGCAGCTTCATCACGCCGCCCCACAAGAACAACGCCGCCAGCGCCAGGCGTGCGAAAAAAATGACGCCGGAATCGACGGAACGCGTCATGCCTCTCTCCTCGTATGCAGTTCGGCCGTCCGCGCGGGGCGTGCCCGTGCGGTTCGGCGCCGCGCGGCCCTGTCGGGCCCGCGGCAAATGGGCCAGCATAGAGGGTCTTTTCGCGGTGTCCAAGAAAAAGGTTGTAGCAAATCTTTACGCTGCGGCGGCGACGCAAGCATGACGGCGCCATGAAGAACGACGCCCGGCCGTCGCCGCGAATAAAGGGAACAGGCCCTAACCGGCGTCGCTCAACAGCACGCCTTTCTTGAACAGGAAGCAGCCGTAGCCGCGCAGTTCGCCGGTGACGATCACCGCATACGCCTGCTGCGCGCGCTCGTAGAACGCGAATCGATCGACGCCCGCGAGCGGCACGGCGCGCCCTTCCGCGCGATCGATTTCGGCCTGCACTTCGCGCTGCACGGGCGGCACCGCGGCGGGGTCGCCGACCACTTCCATCCGCCACGCGGGCGTATCGACGAACGTGTCGAGCGGCAGCACGGACAGCACCGCGCGCGCGACGCGCGCCGAGTCGGCGCCGTCGATGCGCAGCGCGCGGCCGACCACCGTGTGCTCGGCGACGGACTCCGCGGGAAAATTCGCATCGCAAATCGCCACTTCATCTCCGTGGCCCATCGCGCGCAGCGTGTGCAGGATGTCGGCGTGCAGCAGAGGATCGAGATTCTTCAGCATGTGGGCAAATCTCCGGGATCGGGAACGAATTGCATAAGTTACCCGATCCCGGCGACCACCGGGCGTGCATCGCTCACGTCACGATGCCGCGGCCGGCATTTCGTCGATGAAACCCGTGACCGACTTCAGGCGGCCCGACGCATCGACGGTGCCGAAATCCGAACCCTTCACGATCGCCGCGCCGTCGGGCGACACGAGCGCCCACGAGAAGCGCAGGTGCTGGCCGAAGCCGTCGACGTCGGTCGTGCGGCGGAACCGGAACGCGGGGAAGCGCGCCTGCACCGCGGCGATCATCGTGTCGATGCCCGCGTGGCCGTCGCCGGCCATCAGCGGATCGCGATAGGCCGCGTCGCTCGCGTAGGTCGCATCGATCAGCGCGCGCCGGCGTGCGACGTCGGGCTCGTTCCAGGCGTCGAAATAGCGGTCGATCAGGTCGGCGTGAGCGGACTGGACGGTTTGGGCGGTGTTCATGCGAGGCTCCTGGTCTGGATGAAGGAAGGACAGCGCCGCGGACGTTTCGTGTTCGCGTGCCGTCATCGTCACCTGCCTCGCATGGGCGGTCGATTACGTTCGAGGTAAGGAAATCGCGCCGCCGCAATCAAGAACGGGCGCTCGAAGGCGCCCGCATCGTCTGCCATCGCAACCGCGCGTGTCAGGTCACCGGCGCCGGGTTGAACAGCGTCAGCGCATTCGCGAGCTTCCATTGCTCGGCCCAGGTGCGGCGCTTGCCGCTCGCGACATCGAGCATCAGCCGGAACAGCTCCCAGCCCACGTCCTCGATCGAGGCCGCGCCGGTCGCGATCTGCCCCGCGTCGAGATCCATCAGGTCGTGCCAGCGGCGCGCGAGATCGCTGCGCGTCGCGACCTTGATCACCGGCACCTGCGCGAGGCCGTATGGCGTGCCGCGGCCGGTCGTGAACACGTGCAGGTTCATCCCCGCCGCGAGCTGCAGCGTGCCGCAGATGAAATCGCTCGCGGGCGTCGCCGCGTACAGCAGCCCCTTCTGCCGCGCCCGATCGCCGGGCCGCACGACGCCGGCGATCGGCGCGCTGCCCGACTTCACGATCGAACCCATCGCCTTCTCGACGATGTTCGACAGGCCACCCTTCTTGTTGCCGGGCGTCGTGTTCGCGCTGCGATCGACGCGGCCGCGCTGCAGGTAGCGGTCGTACCAGTCCATCTCGCGGATGATTTCGCGGGCGACGTCCTCGTTCGCCGCGCGCGACGTGAGCTGCGCGACGCCGTCGCGCACTTCCGTCACTTCCGAGAACATGATCGTCGCGCCCGCGCGCACGAGCAGGTCGGCCGCGAAGCCGACCGCCGGATTCGCGGTGAGCCCCGAGAACGCGTCGCTGCCGCCGCACTGCACGCCGACGACGAGATCGGACGCCGGGCACGTCTCGCGACGGCGGCGGTTCAGCCGCTCGAGGTGCGATTCGGCCATCTTCATGATCGAGTCGATCATCGAGTTGAAGCCGACGTGCGCGGCATCCTGCAGGCACACCACGCCGCCGTTGTCCGTCGCGCCGTCGGCCGCCAGCGGAATCGCGCCGGGTGGCAGCAGGCGCTCGGGCTGCAGCTTCTCGCAGCCGAGGCTCACCGTCATCACCTCGCCGCCGAAGTTCGGGTTCAGGCTGATGTTGCGCAGCGTGCGGATCGGGATGTCGGCATCGGGCGCATCGATCGCGACGCCGCAGCCATACGTGTGCTCGAGCCCGACCACGTCGTCGACATTCGGGTAACGCGGCAGCAGTTCGTCCTTGATCCGCTTCACCGCATGCTCGACGACGCCCGACACGCACTGCACGGTCGTCGTGATCGCAAGGATGTTGCGCGTGCCTACCGAACCGTCCGGATTGCGGAAGCCCTCGAACGTATAGCCTTCGAGCGGCGCCAGCGGCGGCGCGGCACGGGTGGCGAGCGGCAGGTTGTCCAGCCCCGGCGGCTCGGGCATGCGCATCGTGCGCTCGTTGACCCAGCTGCCGCGGCGCAGCTCGGTGAGCGCGTAGCCGATCACGACGTTGTAGCGGACGATCGGGTCGCCGGCCGCAAGGTCGACCAGCGCGACCTTGTGCCCTTGCGGCACGCCTTCGCGCAGGGTCAGGCCGTCGGCGAACGTCGCGCCCTCGGGCAGGCCGCCGTCGTTGACGACGATCGCGACGTTGTCGTCGGGATGCACGCGGATATAAAGCGGGGAAGCAGTCATCGGAATTCCTGGAAGGCCACCAGTCAAATCGTTAGTCATCATACGACATTCAACACCAACCGGGATGCTGAGTAAACCCTTATCCGGAAAGACCCTAACCCCCGCCCGCCAGCAAATCGCTTGCGTCACCTTTTGCCTCGTTGTACGATGACATACAACGACATCGCCAATATGGCTCGGATGCCGTACCCGACGAACCCAGCACTCGCGCTAGACGGACGACCCAACCATGACTTCACCGCAAGAACTCAAACAGATCATCTCCCACGGCCTGCTGTCGTTTCCGCTGACGGACTTCGACGCGGACGGCAGCTTCCGCCCGACCACCTATGCCGAGCGTCTGGAATGGCTGGCACCGTATGGCGCGACCGCGCTGTTCGCGGCCGGCGGCACCGGTGAATTCTTCTCGCTCACGCAGCGCGAGTATTCGGACGTGATCCGCGTCGCGACGGAAACCTGCAAGGGCAAGGTGCCGATCCTGGCCGGCGCCGGCGGCGCGACGCGCGTCGCGATCGAATACGCGCAGGAAGCCGAGCGCCTCGGCGCGAGCGGCGTGCTGCTGATGCCGCACTACCTGACGGAAGCCAGCCAGGAAGGCATCGCCGAACACGTCGAGCAGGTGTGCCGCGCGCTGAAGATCGGCGTCGTGGTGTACAACCGCGCGAATTCGAAGCTGAACGCCGACATGCTCGAGCGCCTCGCCGATCGCTGCCCGAACCTGATCGGCTTCAAGGACGGCGTCGGCGAAATCGAGAGCATGGTCACGATCCGCCGCCGCCTCGGCGACCGCTTCGCGTATCTCGGCGGCCTGCCGACGGCCGAAGTCTACGCAGCCGCGTACAAGGCGCTCGGCGTGCCGGTGTACTCGTCGGCCGTGTTCAACTTCATCCCCAAGACGGCGATGGCGTTCTATGAAGCGATCGCGAAGGACGACCACGCAACGGTCGGCCGCCTGATCGACGAATTCTTCCTGCCGTACCTGAATATCCGCAACCGTCGCGCGGGCTACGCGGTCAGCATCGTGAAGGCGGGCGCGAAGCTCGTCGGCCATGACGCTGGCCCGGTGCGCGCGCCGCTCGTCGACCTCACCGACGCCGAAATGGCCGAACTGGACGTGCTGATCAAGAAGATGGGCCCGCAGTAAGCGCGTACGGCCGGCGCGGCGTCTTCAATGGCACCGCGACCGGTTTGTTGCCCGTGTTGCATCGCGGCCGGCACCTGCCGGCCGCGGTCGTTTGCAGCGGCGGCCATGCCACGCATCCCGTCGTCGCGATGCGCGCGGTCACATCTGCGCGATGACGCCGATGATCCGGTGACGCACGTTGCCGAGCTTGATCCGGGTCGCCTCGATCTGCCCTTGCGCGCCCGCACGCACGCGTGCGTTCGACTCGTCACCGAGAATCTGCCCCAGCACGTCGCGATCGACGACCGCATCGAAGAACCGGCCGACCGTGATCGTTGCCGACTGCTTCGCGGTCAGAAGCGCGCTGTTGGCCTGCATCAGCGCTTCGGTGCGCAGGCCCTGGTCGTGTTCGTCGATGCCGCGGCGATGCTCGAGCGCGAACACCAGCGCTTCCATGTCCTGTCGGAAACGGCGCACGGCGAGGCCGAACATGAGCGAATGCGCGTCGGAGCCGGTAACGGGCCGCCCCTGGTTGATGGTCACGTCGAATTCGCTGCCGCCCAGGTCGCGCTGGAATTCCAGCAACGCATTCGCGAGCACGCGCCCTTCGCTGTACTGGCCGATCCGGCTGCGCACCGAATGCGCAACGTCGCCGATCGCCTTCCACAATCCGGCGGCGAACAGGTGGTCGCCGCGCTTGCTGATGTTCATCGGATGGTTCCCGCTTGGAATGTTGTGATCTCTCAGGCCCGCCTGCGGGCCGTGCGGCCCGAGGCCCCGCTACTGTAGGAGAAATTCCGGTGACGCGGAAGCCATCATGAAAAAAGCGGAGGCAGCCAGCCGGCCGCCCCCGCTTTCATTCCTTCAGCATGCGGCCCGGCTTCGCGCCGCGCCGCCGCACCGTCACTCCGCCTTCCCGTCTCGCAGCCGCGGAATGCCGAGCGGATTGCTTTCCTGCAACCCCTCCGGCAGCAGGTCGTCCGGGAAATCCTGATAGCACACGGGCCGCAGGAAACGCTCGATCGCGGTCGCGCCGACCGACGTGACGGCCGGGTTCGACGTCGCCGGGAACGGCCCGCCGTGCACCATCGCGTCGCACACTTCGACGCCGGTCGGATAGCCGTTGACGAGCAGGCGCCCGGCCTTGCGCTCGAGGATCGGCAGCAGGCGGCGAGCGAGCGGCTTGTCGTCGGCGTCCATCTGAAGCGTGGCCGTCAGCTGGCCCTCGAGTGCGTCGAGCACGCGTGCGACTTCGTCGAGATCACGGCAGCGCACGATCAGCGATGCCGGCCCGAACACTTCGTGGCTGAACGCCGGCTCGGCCAGGAACGCCTGCGCGGCGACTTCGTACAGCGCGCCGCCTGCCTGGCATTCGGTCTGCGCCGCCTCGCCCGCGCCGATTTCGCGCACGCCCGGCAGTTCGGCCAGCTTGGCGCTGCCATTGCGATACGCGTCGGCGATGCCGCGCGTCAGCATCACACCGGCAGGCTTCTTCGCGAGCGCCTGCGCGGCGACGGACTCGAAGCGGTCGAGGTCGGGACCGTCGACCGCCAGCACGAGGCCCGGGTTCGTGCAGAACTGGCCGGTGCCGAGCGTCAGCGAATCGACGAAGCCGGTCGCGATCGCGTCGCCGCGCGCGGCCAGCGCGGCCGGGAACAGCACGACCGGGTTGATGCTGCTCATTTCCGCATAAACAGGAATCGGCTGCGGGCGCGCGTTCGCGAGCTGCACGAGCGCCATGCCGCCCTGCCGCGACCCGGTGAAGCCGACGGCCTGCACCGCCGGATGGCTGACGAGCGCCGCGCCGATCACACGGCCGGGGCCGATCAGCAACGAGAACACGCCGGCCGGCATCCCGCATTGCGCCACCGCGGCGCGAATTGCGCGGCCGACCAGCTCGGACGTGCCGAGGTGCGCCTCATGGGCCTTCACGATCACCGGGCAGCCGGCCGCGAGGGCCGACGCGGTATCGCCGCCGGCCACCGAGAACGCAAGCGGGAAGTTGCTCGCGCCGAACACCGCGACGGGCCCGAGGCCGACCTTCTGCAGCCGCAGGTCCGAACGCGGCAGCGGCGTGCGTGCGGGCTGCGCGGGATCGATCGACGCGGCGAGGAAGCGCCCGTCGCGCACGACGCGCGCGAACAGCCGGAGCTGGCCGACGGTGCGGCCGCGCTCGCCCTGCAGCCGCGCGGCGGGCAGCCCCGTTTCGGCGTGTGCGCGCTCGATCAGCGCGTCGCCGAGCGCGACGATCTGGTCGGCGATCGCTTCGAGAAACGCCGCGCGGGCCGCGAGCGGCTGCGCGCGGTACGCATCGAAGGCGTCGCGTGCGAGTTCGCACGCGCGCTCGACGTCGGCCTGCGTCGCGACGCCGAAGGCCGGCGCATCGATCGGTGCGCCCTTCGTCGGGTCGAACGCGTGCAAGGTACCGGCCGAGCCGGCTACCGCTTCGGCGCCGATCAGCATCTCTCCAGTCAGTTGCATGGGGTGTGCTCCGTGTTTCGGGAATGATGGTTCATTGTAGCTCAACAGATACGATGTCTGCTGACAGCATTTCATAAATCGTGCCGCCCGTCGATCTTGCCACACCATGCATGAATCCCTTATTGATTCAGCTTTTGCCCACATTTTGACCAATTTGCATGGCGCCTCAAGGGAAAACCCGAGGTTTCTGAGCGCGACCAACCCTCATAAACTTCCACCCATGTTATACGACGACGTACATTAAAGTGCCCAATCAAACCGCTCCTCGCGATCTTCCGATCGACCTTGCGCGCACCGCGCGCCGCACCGCCGTGCGCTACTGGATCCTGGCGATGCTGTTCGTCGTCACGACGCTCAACTATGCGGACCGCGCGACGCTGTCGATCACCGGCACGCCGATCCGCAAGGCTTTCGGCATCGATCCGGTGACGATGGGCTACATCTTCTCGGCGTTCAGCTGGGCGTACGTGCTCGCGCAATTGCCGAGCGGCTGGCTGCTCGACCGCTTCGGCGCGCGCCGCGTGTATGCGACCAGCATCTTCCTGTGGTCGGCGTTCACGCTGCTGCAAAGCACGATCGGCCTCGGCGGCAGCGCCGCGTTCGCGGTGACCGCGCTGTTCGTGATGCGCTTCGCGGTCGGCATCGCCGAGGCGCCCGCGTTTCCCGCGAACGCGAAGGTCGTCGCGAGCTGGTTCCCGACCGCCGAGCGCGGCACGGCGTCGGCGATCTTCAATGCCGCGCAGTATTTCGCGGCGGTGGTGTTCTCGCCGCTGATGGCATGGCTCACGCATGCGTACGGCTGGCACCACGTGTACCTGTGGCTCGGCCTCGCCGGCATCGCGCTCGCGTTCCTGTGGCTGCGCGTGATGAAGGATCCGGTCGACCATCCGGCGGTGAACCGCGCGGAACTCGAGCACATCGAGCAAGGCGGCGGCCTCGTGCGCACCACGGACCGATCGACCGGGGCGCGCGGCGCCGGCGCGGGATCGGCATCCGGAGGCCGCCGCGTCGCGGGCTGGTACTACGTGCGCCAGCTGCTGTCGAACCGGATGCTGCTCGGCGTCTATCTCGGCCAGTACTGCGTGAACGTGCTCACGTATTTCTTCCTGACGTGGTTCCCCATCTACCTCGTACAGGCGCGCGGAATGTCGCTGCTGAAGGCCGGCTTCATGACGTCGCTGCCGGCGATCTGCGGGTTCCTCGGCGGCGTGCTCGGCGGGATGCTGTCGGACATGCTGATCCGCCGCGGCGTGTCGCTGACGCTCGCGCGCAAGATCCCGATCGTCGGCGGAATGCTGCTGTCGATGGTCATCATCGGCTGCAATTACGTCGACAGCGAAGCGCTGGTGATCGTGCTGATGGCCGTGTCATTCTTCGGCAAGGGAATCGGTTCGCTCGGCTGGGCCGTCGTCGCGGACACCGCGCCGAAGGAAGCAATCGGCCTGTCGGGCAGCCTGTTCAACATGTTCGGCAACACGGCCGGCATCGTCGCGCCGATCGCGATCGGCTACCTGGTCGGCGCGAGCGGCTCGTTCAACGGCGCGCTCGTGTTCGTCGGGCTGAACGCGCTCGTCACGGTGCTCAGCTATCTCGTGATCGTGAAGGACATCAAGCGCGTCGAGCTGCGTCATCGCGACGCGTGACCTTCGGCGGGAATGGCGGGAAAACGACGGCGGCCGCGCATGAGCGGCCGCCGTTCTTACATCGCTCAGGCTGCAGAATGGGCGACGCGCAGCATGTCATGCACGCCGGACGTCATCAGCGCGAGAAACGCGAGCAGGCCGACGTAGAAAAGCGCGTAGGTCGTCTTCGTCTCCACCGACGTCGTGTAGTACGCGCGGTTCTCCGGCGCGTCGGGATCGTAGCGCCAGGCACGTTTCAACTGCGGCAGCGCGAGGATCGCCATCACGATCAGGAGCGGGCTCGGCCGATACGCGAACAGCGCGATCAGCACGGGCACGCCCGCGAACCAGATGCGCGGCGACAGCACCGCCGTGATGCGCCCGCCGTCGAACGGCGACAGCGGAATCATGTTGAACAGGTTCAGGAAGAAGCCCGTATAGGCGAGCGCGAGCAGCAGATTGCTGTCGTAGTGCCGCGCGGCCGCGTAGCAGGCCAGCGCGCCGAGCGTGCCGACGAACGGCCCGGCCAGCCCGACGTACGCTTCGGTTTCGGCGTCGTGCGGCATCTCCTTCAGCTGGATCCACGCGCCGACGAACGGAATGAACGTCGGCAGCCCGACGTCGAGCCCGCGCCGCTGCGCGGCCACGTAGTGACCGGCTTCGTGGACCAGCAGCAGCGCGACGAAACCGGCCGCGAAGCGCCACCCGTAGAACAGCGCGTAGACGGCGATCGACGCCAGCATGGTGCCCGCCGACATGAGCACCTTGCCGAGCTTCAGGCCGCCGAAGATCAGCAGCAGCAGCTTCGTCATTCCTTGCGCTCCGTGCCGGACACGGCGGCTGCGTCGGTTGCATCGGCGACGACCGGCACGGCGGCCGGCTTCGGCTTGCGCCCGAAGAAGCGCTTCAGCGCCGCGCCGCCCGCCAGCAGCGCGACCGCGCCGATCTTGAAGAACTTCACGGCGAACGCGCCGATCAGCGCGAGCAGCCCGAGCTTCTTCGCGCCGACGCCGACGATCAGCGCCGCGAGCCCGTACTCGGCGACGTGGTCGGTCGACTTGTTGAAATCGGCATAGCGCTTGCCGTCGTTGAAGCGGATGTTCGCGAGCAGGCCGTCGGCCGAGGCCTTGTACTTCGGCAGATCGGCGAGCGTCGACGCCATCGTCAGCGACAGGTAGCCGTCGCGGCCGAGCACGAGCGTCCGGTAGTTCACGCCGTCGCTCTCCGCGTTCGCGGCCGCGCCCTTGTCGCGGATGATCGCGGACCACACGAGCCGGTGCGTGGCGGCGTCGTACGCGGGCGCCTGCGCCCAGCCGACCACCTCGGTCTCGGGCAGCCCGCGCTCCTTGCGCGCCGGGTTGTTTTCCTCGGTACCGGCCTGCAGGCTCTTCAGCAATTCGTCGGGTTTCCAGTCCTTCGCGTCGTCGTCGCGGATGTAGCCGCTCGGCTCGAAGGACACGACCGAGATCCAGTCGGCGTCCGGGTCCTCGGGCAGCACGAGGCCGACCAGCTTCGATTCGTCGATCGAGTTGCCCATCGAGCGCAGGTAGCGGCCGGCTTCGGCGGCCGGCACGAACGATTCGCCTTCCTTCAGCTTCAGCACGGCTTCGTGCTTGACGTCGATATCGGCCGGCCCGTTCACGACGGCTTTGTTGGCGGCCGCGGCGGCGGCCCTCATTTCGACCTGCGCGGCTTCGGTCTGCGCATGGCCGCTGGTTGCGGCGAGCACGAGCATCGCCACGCAGGCGACGCGGACGGCGAGTTTTTTCATTGTTGGATTCCCCTGGAATGCCTTGTTGTGAATGTGCGCGGCATCCGGCCCGGGGCGTTGTGGTCGCGGGTCCGGCACCGCCTCTCAGGTGGCACGGGGGCTATGGTATCGCAGCGTCGGGGCCGCGCCGGGCACGAAATGCGGGGGCGGAAGGACGCCGCGGGCGGCCGCGAGCGGAGTCGGCGATGCACACCCGATACACATCGATCCGGAATGCTTACGTCGCAGGTAATGTCCGGGGCGCGCGGGATTGCCTATCATCCTCGTCATGAACTCGACCGCTGCCCTTCAATCGCTCCCCCCGTCAGCCGGCCGCGCGTCCGGCATCGGCTCGCTGCTGCGCACCTGGCGTCAACGCCGGCGCCTTAGCCAGATGGCCCTCGCGCTGGAGGCCGAGGTGTCCGCGCGGCACCTGAGCTTCGTCGAATCGGGGCGGGCACAGCCGAGCCGGGAGATGGTGCTGCATCTCGCCGAGCGCCTCGACGTGCCGCTGCGCGAGCGCAATGCGCTGCTCGTCGCGGCCGGCTATGCGCCGCTGTTTCGCGAGCGGCCCTTCTCCGATCCGCAGCTCGATGCGGCGCGCCACGCGGTCGAAGCCGTGCTGCGCGGCCACGAGCCTTACCCGGCACTCGCGGTGGATCGCCACTGGACGCTGCTCGCCGCGAACCGGATGCTCGGCGCGCTGGTCGCGCAGGCCGATCCGGCGCTCCTGCAGCCGCCCGTCAACGTGCTGCGCCTGAGTCTGCATCCTGACGGCCTTGCGCCGCAGATCGTCAACTGGCACGAATGGCGCGCGCATATCCTGCACCGGCTGCAACGGCAAATCGACGCGAGCGGCGACCGCACGCTGCACGCGCTGCGCGACGAGCTCGCCGCCTATCCGGCTCCGGCCGGCCAGCCCGACGATTTGCACGCGCGCACCGATTTCGCGGATATCGCCGTGCCGCTTCGGCTGCGCTCGGCGAGCGGCGAGCTGACGTTCTTCAGCACGACGACGGTGTTCGGCACGCCGGTCGACGTGACACTGTCGGAACTCGCGATCGAGGCGTTTTTCCCGGCGAATCCGGAGACGGTGGATGCGATGCGGGCGCTGGCGGACGCGCTGCCGGCGCAGTAACGCCACGACAACACAGACCAGGCGGTTTCGACGCACGGATACCTGCGTCGAGTGGACGGCCTGCAAGCGAAGGTCGATGCCGCCGGTCGCGTGAGCAAATGCGTTCGGGCAGCGTCGCCCTCTCCTCGTCACCGGCCCGCCCGTGATCATCGGGCAACCGGCTGCTCGGCGCGGGGAATCCCTTGCCGTTTACTCATGCACACCCCCGAACGAATGTCCGCCGAAACATAGCGTTCAGCGGCTGCGGCAAACATGTGCGCCACTCAAACCCATCAAAATGCGTCGTCGCGACCCGAGCTTCGGATTCGCGAAGTTTTTGACGTAGCCGTGACGAAAGCAAGCAAGTAACCGCAATCCGTGCCCGGCTCCCGTCGCGTCGAGACCGACGAATTTTCAATTTTGTTAGTAGACCTTTCATTTTTACAGATCGAAAAATCGATGCCTGTCACGAAAGAGACACGAACGAATCGATGCGACCGGGATATCGCGAGCGGAGCCATGCAAACCGCAACACGATTTTTACATCGAGCTCAGGAAAACAAATGAACAAGCATCAACGAGGGTTGGGAAATTCCGTACAACGCGCACCGCGCAAGTCGAAGGTCGCGCTTGCCGTCACGGTCAGCGCAGCCATGGCCGCATTCGCCGTTTCCGCGCCCGCGCGAGCCGACTATGTGCAGAACGGCACGTCGACCGAAACGTCGGCGGGCTGCGTCGGCAACATAGCCATTTCGGGCAGCAGCACGTATCCGGCCGCGGCAACCGGCTGCGACAACATCGCGATCGGCACGGCGGCCGTCGCGAATTCGGGCTCGTCGACCGGCGCCTATAGCGAGACCGTCGCGATCGGCCGCATGGCGGCCGCGACCGGGACGTTCGCGACGGCCGTCGGCGGAAACGCCGTGGCAACCGGGGACCAGGCGACGGCGATCGGGACGGCTTCGGGCGCGGTTGGCACCCAGGCCACGGCGGTCGGTAACGGCGCGATCGCGAACGGCGCGACGGCGTCCGCCTTCGGTCAGGGCGCATTCGCCGTCGACCAGTCGACAGCGGTCGGCCAAAGCGCGAGCGCCACCACGACGTTCTCGACCGCCGTCGGCAAGGGCAGCATTGCAGCGGGCGGTACGGCCCTCGGCTTCCAGGCAAATGCCGGCGCGGCCGATGCGGTCGCGCTCGGTGTCGACAGCTCGGCATCCGCGACGGGCAGCGTCGCCATTGCCCGTGCGACGGCCTCCGCCGTGAACGCGGTCGCCATCGGCGAAGGGGCGAACGCCGCCGACGCGAATTCCGTCGCACTGGGTTCGAATGCGACCACGCGCGCCTATACGACCGTCAACAGCGTGGCGCTCAACGGCGTGACCTACAGCGACTTCGCGGGCACGCCGGTGGGCGTGGTCAGCGTCGGCAGCGCGGGCGCCGAGCGTCAGATCGTCAACGTCGCGGCCGGGGCAATCAGCGCGACCAGCACGGATGCGGTGAACGGCTCGCAGCTCTTCTCGATCGCCAATCAGGTGTCGACGCTGACGACGGACCTGGCCAATCTCACGACGACCGTCGGCAAGATCTCGTCCAGCGTCCCGAGCGGCTCGGTGACGGACCCGACGGACACCGCGATCGGCCCGAATACGTCGGTCACCGCGGCGAACGGCACCGCGGTCGGCAACGGCTCGAACGTCTCGGGCGACAACGGTACTGCTGTCGGCGTCAATTCCACGGTCACCGCAACGAACGGAACGGCCATTGGTACGAATTCGAAGGTCACGGCGGCAAACGGAACGGCAATCGGCACGGGCTCGAATGTGTCCGGCACGGACTCGACCGCCATCGGCACGAACAGCCGGGCCACGGCGAACAACGCGGTGGCGCTGGGCGCGAATTCGGTTGCCGATCGGGACAACACGGTGTCGATCGGTTCGCCCGGTGCCGAGCGTCAGTTGACCAACGTGGCGGACGGCACCGCGCCGACGGATGGCGTGAACGTGCGCCAATTGAACGGGGCGATCAACTCGGTGCGCGAGGAAATGTCGAAGTACCGCAAGGACGCGAACGCGGGCACGGCGAGCGCGATCGCGATGGCGAACCTGCCGCAAGCCGTGCTGCCTGGCGAGAAGGTCGTCGCGCTCGGCGGCGGCACGTACGGCGGTCAAAGCGCCATGGCGGTCGGCTTGTCCGTTGCGACGACGAAATGGCTCGTCAAAGGCTCGGTCACGACGGCGGTATCGGGTCACGGCTCGTTCGGCGCCGGCGCGGGCGTCGGCTACCGCTGGTAATCGGGCTGCGGCCGCGACGCGTCAGGACGCTGTTCCTGACGCCGGGCGGTCAGCCATCGGCGCCACGGCGCAGATGGCTGACCGTCGTCACGTATACAGCGACGCCTGCGGCAATTCCCCCGTCAACGCGAACCGGCCGACGTCGCGCAGCCGGTAGTCGAGCGGATCGTGCAGCGTATGCGTGCGCGCGTTGCGCCAGAAGCGGTCGAGGCCGAGCGACGCGGCCGTCGCGCGCGCGCCGCACGCATCGAACAGCGCCTCGCCATTGTCGAGCGCCGCGCGCTGCGCGACGATCTTCGCTTCCGACACCGCGAGCGCCACTTCGGCACGTTCGTCGGCCGTCAGCGCGTCGCGCCGCGTCCATGCGCGCTGCAACGCGACAGCCGCGCGATCGGCCAGCGACGCCGCCGCAACCGCCTGCACGCGCATGTTGCCGAAGCGCTGCAGCGTATAGGGATCGTCGCCCGCCTGCGCGACGCCCGAGTTGATCCACGGCCGGCCGTGCGCCAGCACGTATGCGCGCGCCTCGGCCAGCGCGCCCTCCGCAAGCCCGACGAACAGGTTCGTCAATACGAGCTGCGACACCAGCGTGCGCAGCGTCGCGCGCGGCGTCGGCGGCGTCTCGGACCGGTGCAGCACGTCGTCCGGCGCGAGCGTCACGCCGTCGAAGCGCACGCTGCCGCTGTCGGTCTGGCGCTGACCGACCGGATCCCAGTCCTCGTTGACCGTGATTCCGTCGCGATCGGTCGACACGACGCCGAATACGGCGCGGCCCGTTTCCGGATCGTGCGCGGAGACGGTCATCCGCTGCGAGCCGCGCGTGCCCGAGCAGAATCCCTTCACGCCGTCGAGCCGGTAGCCGCCGTCCGGCGTCGCGGTCGCCACCAGCCGCGTGTCGAGCGGGTTCACCGCATTGCCCCACCACCAGCGATGCTCGACCGTGCCGCGCAGAAAGCGTTCGCGCTGCGCCGCACTGCCCCACACGTCGACGCTCACCACCTGCAGGATCTGGAACCCGACCAGATGCGCGAGCGCGCTGTCGACGCGCGCGACCTGCCGAATCGCGTCGTAGATCGCGGGCCACTCGGCTTCCTGTCCGCCGAATTCGCGCGGGACCGCGAGCGTCAGCAGGCCTGCGTCGGCGAGCCGCTGCTTCTCGTCGACCGCATGACCGCCAGCGCGGTCGCGCGCGACGGCCGTCGCACGCAGCGCGTCGATCGCACGCGCCAGCGCATCGGCGTTGATCGCGCGTGCGTCGGCGTCCGGCGCCAGCTTCGCCAGGTTGCCAGGATCGTTCATGCGACGGCTTCCTGTGCAAGCGATGCGTGCGCAACGGCGTCGTTCGACAGCGGCACCAGCGCGCCAAGCTCACGGCCGGTCAGCCGCGACAGGATCTCGCGCCGCCAGTCGTCGTAGATCGCGCGGTATTCGGCGATATCGGCACCGAACACGTGCGCGGTATGCGCGTATTCGTCGTGCAGATAACCGTCGAGCCGTGCCTGCGTTTCCTCGTCGGCCGCGATCACGCGATCGATCAGCACCTCGCGCTCGGCGGCCGGCAGCGTCTTCAACCTGTCGAACCACCACTGGACGATCTGCACGCGATGCCACTCCTCGTCCGGGCGAATCCGGCTCTCGCCATGCTCGCGCATCGCGCCGTCGGCGATGCGGCCTGTCTTGCGCTGGATCCACAGCTTCGCGAGGATGTGCAGTTCGTAATGCCATTCGAACGCGAGAAAGCCCGCGACATCGCGCACCGCGATATCGCCGATGCGTTCCCAGTGCGCAGCGACGAGCCGCTCGACTTCCGGCAGCGGATCGCGGCCGGTCAGTTGGGTCACGCGTTCGCGACCAATCACGGCGTGCGCGCCGTCGTCGCCGAGCTGACGCGACAGGATCAGCTGGAAGTGCGGGTCGTCGCGGAACAGCGTGTCGATCGCCTTCGCGACGACCTGAACGATGAACAGGTCGTGCGACGCCATCTTCGTGTAGTAGTCGGCGACGGCGGCCAGTTCGTCTTCATCGCGCGGCTCGCGCGGCGGTGTCGCCAGCTTGTCCGGGAAGGCGGAACGATGACGTCGCGCGACGTCCAGAAACAGCGCTTCCTCGAATTGTCCGTTCCATTCGCGCGGCGCGCCGGTGGGTAAGGTCATGGGTATCGTTCTCTCAGGGTCTTCAATGAAAAGAGCCGGCGCTCGTGGCGCCGCTCAGGTACGCCGGGTCACGCGTCGGACCAGGCGGTCGCCCGTGATTTGCACGGCCGAAACGAGTGCGATCAGGATCACGATCACGGTCACCATGACGGTGGTGTCGAAGCGCTGATAGCCATAGCGGATCGCGAGATCGCCGAGCCCGCCCGCGCCGACGGCGCCCGCCATCGCGGTCGAGCCGATCAGCGCGACGACGGTGATCGTGAAGCCGCCGAGCATGCCGGGCAGCGCCTCCGGCAGCAGCACGTGCCACACGATGTGACGGCGTTTCGCGCCCATCGCGAGCGCGGCCTCGATCAGCCCGCGATCGACTTCGCGCAGGCTCACCTCGGCAATCCGCGCGAAGAACGGAATCGCGGCGATCGACAGCGGCACGACGGCCGCCCACACGCCGATGGTCGTGCCGATCAGCACGCGCGTGAACGGCAGCAGCGCGACGAGCAGGATGATGAACGGCGTCGAGCGGAACACGTTGACGAGCGCGCCGAGCACCGCGTTCACGCCGCGCCGCGCGTAGATGCCGCCGGGCGCGGTCGTCACCAGGATCACCGCGAGCGGGATGCCGATCAGCGCGGCGATCGCGGCCGACGCGGCGACCATCGACAGCGTGTCGCGGATCGCGTCGAGCAGTTCGGGCCACCAGAGTTCAAACATAGCCGAGCACCTCCGCGTGGTTCGCGTGGCGGCGCGCGCGTTCGAGCAGTGCCGCGACCGCGCCGCCGCGAGCCGACGACTGGCCGGCGTCATCCGCGCGCGGTGTGGCCGCGATCACGAGCCGCCCCTGCGCATGCCCCTGGATCCGGTCGATCCCGCCGTGCAGGAAACGCACCGAGCCGCCGAGCGCCGCCGCGAGCGCGCCGACGTCCGGCTCGCCGCCGCTCTCGCCCGTATAGCGGACGTCGAGCACCACCTGCGCGCCGTCCGGCAATGCGGCCTGCTCGGGCAACGGCCGCACGCGCGCGGCCAGTTCGGCCGGCAGGTCGTGCACGATCGTGCTGAGCAGCGCACGGGTCGCGCCGTGGCGCGGATCGCCGAACACGCGCCACACGGGGCCCGTTTCGACGACCTCCCCCTGTTCGATCACCGCGACCGTGTCGCACACCGCGCGGATCACTTCCATCTCGTGCGTGATCAGCACGATCGTCAGCCCGAGGCGGCGGTTGATGTCGGCAAGCAGCGCGAGGATCGACTGCGTCGTCTCCGGATCGAGCGCCGACGTCGCCTCGTCGCACAGCAGCACCTCGGGATCGTGCACGAGCGAACGGGCAATGCCAACGCGCTGCTTCTGCCCGCCCGACAGGCTGGCAGGATATGCGTCGCGCTTCGCGGTCAGCCCGACGAGTTCGAGCAGCGCCTCGACCTTGCGCACGCGCTCGGCCTTCGGCACGCCGGCGATCTTCAGCGGCAGCGCGACGTTCTCGAACACCGTCTTCGCGGACAGCAGGTTGAAATGCTGGAACACCATGCCGGTGCGACGCCGCAGCGCGACGAGCCCATCCTCGTCGAGCGCGCCGACATCGACGCCCTGCACGCACACGCGGCCCGAACTCGGCCGTTCGAGGCCGTTCATGAGCCGCAGCAACGTCGACTTGCCTGCACCGCTGCGGCCGATGATCCCGAACACCTCGCCGCGCCGCACGTCGAGCGTCACGTCGCGCAGCGCGGCGGCCTGGCCGCGCGGCGTCGCGAACATCTTGCCGACGTGCGCGAGCGACACGGCGACTCCGTCAGCACGTCCGGCCGCTTCGTCAAGCGCCCCATGTGCGTGCGCGCCAGCGCCGGCCCGCACGGCCGAAGCCTCGATGAAACCCAGCGTATCGAACAATTGCGTCATCGCTTCGCTCCGTCACGTTCAGGCATGCGCGGGATGCGCGGGTTCGGGCACGGCGGCCGGCCGATGCTGCGCGCCGGTGTGCCACGCCGGCAGGCGCGCACCCGCGCCGAACAGCTTCTCGCGCAGCGTCGGGGCGGGATCGTAGTCTTCCTTGTAGATGCCGCGGTTCTGCAGTTCCGGCACGACCCAGTCGACGAAATCCTCGAACGACTCGGGCATCACGGTGCGCGTCAAATTGAAACCGTCGATGCCCGTCTCGTCGATCCACGACTGCAGTTCATCCGCGACCTGCGATGGCGAACCGACGATCGGCGCATAGCGACCGCCGAGCGACATCTGTTCGAGCATCCGGCGCACGGTCCACGTGCCGGTCGTGCTCTTGCGCGAGATCGCGTCGACGGCCGACTGGATCGAGTCGGTCTTCACGTACGAGATCGGCTCGTCGAGGCCGTACTTCGCGAAGTCGATGCCGGTCGAGCTCGCGAAATGCGCAAGGCCGGCTTCCGGGCTCGCGTAGCGCCGGTATTCGTCGAACTTCTCGCGCGCGAGAAGTTCGGTCTCGGCCGTGACGACGCTCACGCCGGCGAAAATCCTGATCGACGCCGGGTCGCGGCCCTGCCGTGCGGCAGCCGCGCGAATGTCGAGCGCGGCCGCGCGCGCGGCGGCCTTGCTCTGCCCGTTCACGAACACGCATTCCGCATGTCGCCCCGCGAACTCGACGCCGCGCGCGGACGAGCCGGCCTGGTACAGCACCGGCGTGCGCTGCAGCGACGGCTCGCTCAGGTGAATCGCGTCAACCGAATAGAACGGCCCGTCGTGCTTCACGCGCCGCACCTTTCCCGGCTGCGCGAACACGCGCGCGTGCGCATCGCGGATCACCGCGTCGTCGTCCCAGCTCTGTTCCCACAGCTTGTAGACGACCTCCATGTAATCGTCCGCGCGTTCGTAGCGGTCGTCGTGGCCGATCTGCTGCGCGAGGCCCATCCCGCGCGCGGCGCTGTCGAGGTAGCCGGTCACGATGTTCCAGCCGATGCGCCCCTTCGTCAGGTGGTCGAGCGTCGACATGCGGCGCGCGAACAGGTAAGGCGGCTCATAGGTCAGGTTCGCGGTCACGCCGAAGCCGAGATGTTGCGTGACCTGCGCCATCGCGGGCACGAGCAGCAGCGGATCGTTGACGGGCACCTGCACGGATTCGCGCAGCGCGGCGTCCGGGCCGCCGCCGAACACGTCGTATACGCCGACGATGTCCGCGAGAAAGATCCCGTCGAACTTGCCGCGTTCGAGCGTCCTCGCGAGATCGGCCCAGTAATCGAGATCGGTGTAGTGCGCGGAGCGGTCGCGCGGATGCGTCCACAGCCCGTGGTTGATGTGCCCGACGCAGTTCATGTTGAACGCGTTGAGCAGGATCTTTTTGCGGTTCGCCGTCGTCATGTCGCCTCCGTCACCATGCGATCGCGTACAGCGAGCCGAATGCGTTGTCGAGCGCCCGGCGCACCGCCGGCGAGTGCTGGTAGATCGCGATGAACTTGCGGATGCGCGCGTCGTTCGCGCTCTCCGGCCGCACGACCCACTGGATCGCGAAGTTCTTGTTCTCGGTGCCGTCGAACAACAGCGCGCTGTTCGGGTCGGTCGTGCCGGCGAGCTTGATGAAGCTCGGGTAGCCCTGCGCGAGGTCGACGTCGTCGAGCGAGCGCGCGAGCTGCGACGCTTCCAGCGGGATGATCTTCAGGTGCTTCGGGTTGGACACGATGTCGTGCGTCGTCGCGCGGTAGTCGGCGCCCGGCTTCAGCGTGATGAGGCCCGCGCGCTGCAGCAGCAACAGCCCGCGCCCGCCGTTCACCGGATCGTTCGCGATCGCGACGCGCGCGCCGTCCTTCAGCTCGTCGAAGCGCTTCACCTTCTTCGAATAGAGGCCGATCTTCATGATCGTGCCGGGCGCGATCGAGATGAAGTTGTAGCCGCCCTGCTTCTTCGCGTTCTCGAGAAACGGGATGTGCTGGAAGTAGTTGACGTCGATGTCCTTGTTCGCGAGTGCCGCGTTCGGCGTATTCCAGTCGGTGAATTCGACGATCTTCACGTCCAGGCCCTGCTCCTTCGCCTCCTTGGCGGCAATCTTCAGCGCCTCGATCTGCGGGCTCGTCGAGATGCCGACCTTCAGCGGCGCGGAGTCGGCGCGCGCGCCGTTCAGCAGCGCGACACCGAGCAGCGCGGCCGCCAGCAGGCGGACCAGGCTGGCCACACGGCCGGCGGAAAAGCGGGCGGAAAAAACGGGATGCAGCATGGAAACCACTCTCCTGTCCAAAGACGGTATCGACGGATGAGCGGCGCCGCGGCGAACGCGCGGGCGTTCTCCGGACAGTCGTCGTCGCATCGGAAAAAGATCAGCCGATGATAGAGAGCGGCGGGAGGGCGGTCTACGAAGCGATTGTGCGAAGAAAATCGCGTGCGGCGATATGGCGGGCGGCGGACATGGCCGGCTGCCCGGGCCGCCGCCAGGCCGAAATTTCGGCCTGCCCGCCGCGCCGATTCCGAAATCTCGGCCATCCCGCCTGGCAAACCCTTTCCGCAGACGAAACAAATCCCTTATGAATCAATGCATTGAAAATATTCCGGCAGACCGGAATCCTGGCACGGGGGTTGCGTAATAGACGGCACACGATGCCGCGAAGCGATGCAGGCATTCCAAACATCAGGAGACACGTCTTGCAGACCTCTATCCATACCCCGTCCCAACCCGAGCCGATTGCCGCAGCCGGTCCCGCCACGCGCGAGCGCTTCTGGCCGGAAGGCTGGTGGAAGCTGATGGAAATCCGTATCGGCATCATCCCGCTGCCGGTCTACGTGATCCTGTTCGGGCTGATCGTCGGCTTCGCGGTGACGGGCAAGGTGCCCGGCGAGATCTCGATGGCGATCGCCGTGCTCGCATTCTTCGGCTTCACCTGCGCGGAACTCGGCAAGCGCCTGCCGCTCTTGCGCAACATCGGCGCGGCCGCGATCTTCGCGACCTTCGTGCCGTCGGCGCTCACCTACTACCACGTGCTGCCGAAGCCGGTGCTGAACCTCACCGTCGAGTTCACGAAGTCGACGAACTTCCTGTACCTGTTCATCGCGTCGATCATCGTCGGCAGCATCCTGAGCATGGACCGGCGCGTGCTGATCCAGGGCTTCGTGAAGATCTTCATTCCGCTCGCCGCCGGTTCGGTCGCGGCCGCGATCGTCGGCACGGCGGTCGGCACCGCGCTCGGCCTCGGCGCGCGCCACACGCTCCTGTACATCGTCGTGCCGATCATGGCCGGCGGCGTCGGCGAAGGCGCGATTCCGCTGTCGATCGGCTATTCGGAACTGATGCACCTGCCGCAGGGCGAGATGTTCGCGATGGTGCTGCCGCCGGTGATGCTCGGCAGCCTGACCGCGATCATCCTGTCGGGCGCGCTCGACATGCTCGGCAAGCGCCTGCCGCACCTGACCGGCAACGGCCGCCTGCAGGTCGGCGAATCGGGCGACATGACGCCCGAGAACGAGGAAATCCGCGGCCACGTCGACGTCACGCACATCGCGGGCGCCGGCATCACGGCGATCACGCTGTACCTCGTCGGCCTGATGGCGCACAAGCTGTTCGGCCTGCCCGCGCCGGTCGCGATGCTGTTCCTCGCGGTGCTGGTGAAGCTCGCGCGCGCGGTGTCGCCGCCGCTGCAGGAAGGCGCGTTCGTCGTCTACAAGTTCTTCTCGACCGCCGTCACGTATCCGCTGCTGTTCGCGATCGGCGTCGCGATGACGCCGTGGGACAAGCTGACCGCCGCCTTCACGATCGTCAACGTCGTCACGATCGTGTCGACCGTCGCGACGCTGATGGGCACGGGTTTCGTGGTCGGCCGCCTGCTGAAGATGTACCCTATCGACACCGCAATCGTGAACGCCTGCCACAGCGGGCAAGGCGGCACCGGCGACGTCGCGATCCTGACCGCCGCGAACCGGATGCAGTTGATGCCGTTCGCGCAGATCGCGACGCGCATCGGCGGCGCGATCGTCGTCAC
Source organism: Burkholderia sp. Bp9012 (assembly GCF_003853825.1). Lineage (NCBI taxonomy): Bacteria > Pseudomonadati > Pseudomonadota > Betaproteobacteria > Burkholderiales > Burkholderiaceae > Burkholderia > Burkholderia sp. Bp9012. The sequence continues at coordinate 40,937 of NZ_QTQA01000008.1, forward strand.
GGTGACGCTGATCCTGGTCGCGCACTTCGGATGACGCGCCGCTGCGCGCACCGTCGCGCAGGCTGCTTCGCACGCGCCGCCGCCGGCCTTGCCGGTGCGCGGCGCGCGTCGTTCGGGGCGTCGCTCCGGGCGGCCGGTCGCGGACGGCCGGTTGCGGACGACCGGTTGCGGGCTTCGATGAGGGCGAACGTGCAGAAGAGCTTCAAGGGAATCCCGTGGTGGGGCTGGGCGTCGGCCGCCGTGTTGTATGTCGGCGTGGCGGGCGCGGCCGTCGATTTCGCGTGGGAACGCGCGATCGACGCGCTCGAGGAAACCGGCGCGCATCGGCTCGACCTGTATGCATCGAGCCTGAAGAGCGAACTCGGCCGCTTCGAGATCCTGCCCGGCCTGGTCGCCCGTCAGGACGGCGTGCGCGCGCTGCTGCGGGCCGCGCCGCGAGACCGGCCCGCGCTCACGCACACCGTGAACACGTATCTCGAAGCCGTGAACCGCGACGCGGGCAGCGGTGCCGTCGACGTGATCGACTTGCAGGGCGAAGTGATCGCCGCCAGCAACTGGAACGAGACGATCAGCTTCGTCGGTACCAACGTGTCGTACCGGCCGTACTTCAAGGATGCCCTGGCACACGGCAGCGGCCGCTTCTTCGGAATCGGCACCAACACCGGCGTGCCCGGCGTCTACTTCGCGAGCGCGGTGCGCGACGACGGCGTGCCGATCGGCGCGACGGCCGTGAAGATCAGCGTCGACCCGCTCGAGTCCGCGTGGCGCGCGCCGGGCGTCGCCGCGATGGTGGTCGACGGCAACGGCGTGGTCGTGATCTCGACCGAGCCGGCGTGGAAGTTCACCGCGCTGCGTCCGATCACCGCGCAGCAGCAGCGCGACATCCAGGCGTCGCGGCAATACGCGGGGCGCACGGTCGACGTGCTGCCGTACCGCCACATCGGCGACCGCAGCGCCGCCGCCTGGTTCGGCACGTTCCCCGATCCGCGTCACACCGGCCGCAGCACACGCTATCTCGTGATGTCGCGGCCCGCGCCGCAGGCCGGCGATTCGCTGATGGTGCTGCTCGACATCGCCGGCGCGCGGCGCCAGCAGCAGACCGCGTTCGTGTTCGTCACCGGCGCGTTCCTGATCGCCGCGCTGCTGGTCGGCTACGCGATCCAGCGCCGCCGGGCGATCGTCGCGCGGTTGAACGCGCAGGACGCGCTGCGCCGCGCGAACGACCAGCTCGAACTGACCGTCGCGCAGCGCACGGCCGCGCTGACGGCCGCGAACGAGCGGATGCAGCGCGAGATCGTGGAACGCGAACGCACCGAGCAGCGGCTGCGCGATTCGCAGCAGGAAGTCGTGCACGCCGGCAAGCTCGCGGTGCTCGGGCAGATGGCCGCCGGCCTCACGCACGAGCTGAACCAGCCGCTCGTCGCGATCCGCACGCTGTGCGACAACGCGCGCACGTTCTTCGAGCGCGGCCAGCCGGCACCGGCGTACGCCAATCTCGAACGGGTTGGCAAGCTGGTCGACAGCATGGCCGTGCTCACCGGCGAGCTGAAGACCTTCGCGCGCAAGCCCGACGTCGAGCGTGTCGCCGTGTCGCTGAACGAAGCCGTCGCGCACGCGCGGCTCATCTACGATGCGCGGATCCGCGACGAAGGCGTGCAGCTCGAGGTGAACATCGCGCCTGGCACGACGGTGTCCGCGGAGTCGAGCCAGTTGCAGCAGGTGATCGTGAACCTGCTCGGCAACGCGCTTGACGCGGTGCATGACGCGCCCGTGCGGCGCATCGTGATCGAAGCCGCCAAAGCCGACGATGCGGACGATGCGGACGAAGGCGGCCGCGTGCGCTTCACGGTCGCCGACAGCGGCGCCGGCATCGCGCCCGAGGTGCTGCCGCACCTGTTCGAGCCGTTCGTCACCACCAAGCCGCGCGGCCAGGGCCTCGGCCTCGGCCTCGCGATCACGTCGCGCATCGTCGAGGCGTTCGGCGCGAAGATCGCCGCGACGAACCGCGACGCCGGCGGCGCGCAGTTCACCATCGAATTCGCGGCGGTCACGCCGCAACAAAGGACAGAGCATGGAAGATGAGATTCGCGTGCTGGTCGTCGAGGACGATGAAAACGTCCGGATCGGCGTCGAGCAGGCCGTCGCGCTCGCCGGGTTCCCGGTCGACGCATTCGCGTCGGCGGCCGACGCACTCGCGCACGTCGCGCCCGGCGCACCCGTCGTGATCGTGTCGGACGTGCGGATGCCGGGCATCGACGGGCTGCAGCTGCTCGAACGCGTGATGGCCGTCGATACGCAGATTCCGGTCGTGCTGATCAGCGGCCACGCCGACATTTCGACGGCCGTCGGCGCGATGCACGACGGCGCATACGACTTCATCGAGAAGCCGTTCTCGTCGGACGTGATCGCCGGCCGCGTCGCGCGCGCGGTCGAGAAGCGCAGGCTCACGCTCGAGGTGCAGGGGCTGCGCGCGGCGCTCAACAACTGGCAGGGCATCGAGGCGTTCGTGCTCGGCAAGTCGCCCGCGATGGCCGACGTGCGCAAGAAGATCCTGCGCCTCGCCGATACGTCGGTGTCGGTGCTGATCACCGGCGAGACAGGCACCGGCAAGGAGCTGATCGCGCGCAGCCTGCACGACTTCGGCGGCCGGCGCGATGCGCATTTCGTTGCGCTGAATTGCGGCGGCCTGCCCGAGCAGGTGTTCGAGAGCGAGTTGTTCGGCCACGAGGCCGGCGCGTTCACCGGCGCGATCAAGAAGCGCATCGGCAAGATCGAATGGGCGCACGGCGGCACGCTGTTCCTCGACGAGATCGAGACGATGCCGATCCAGCTGCAGATCAAGATGCTGCGCGTGCTGCAGGAGCGCGTGGTCGAGCGGCTCGGCGCGAACGAACTGATTCCGGTCGATTGCCGCGTCGTCGCCGCGTCGAAGGCCGATCTCGCCGAACTCGCGGCCGACGGGCGCTTCCGCGCGGACTTGCTGTATCGGCTCAACGTCGCACAGATCGAGCTGCCGCCGCTGCGCGAGCGGCGCGAGGACGTGCCGCTGCTGTTCGAGCATTTCGTGCTCGCGGCCGCGCGGCGCTTCGGGCAGCCGGCGCCGGTCGTCACCGCTGCGCAGGTGTCCGAACTGATGACGCACGCGTGGCCCGGCAACGTGCGAGAACTGCAGAACGTGGCCGACCGCTTCGTGCTCGGGCTGACCGGCGACAGCCTGCTGTCGTCCGGCGGCGAACCGGCGGCAGGCGGCACGCTTGCCGAGCAGATGGCGTATTTCGAGCGGATGCTGATCGAGGACGCGCTGCAGCGTCACCACGGCAACGTGGCGGACGCAAGCGTCGCGCTCGGCATGCCGAAGAAGACGCTTTATCACAAGCTGCGCAACCTGCGGATTCCCGCGCGCGGCGACGCGGCTGCCGACGGCGGCGAGTGACGCGAACGAGGATACGCACACCGGCATGGATCGCATCGACATCACCGAACACGGCCGCCTCATTGGCCAAACCCGCGGCCACCTGATCCGCGGCGTCACGCGCGCGCAGAAGACCTTCCGCCCGAGCGACTGGCCCGAACGGCTCGCGGGCGTCATCACGCTGTTCGTCGGCGAGCGGCGGCCCGGCTATCCCTGCGCGCTGTCGCGACTCGCGATGCCGATCGTCGACGGCGGCGTCAAATGCCTGTTCGTGTCGGACGAATTGCGCGACGTATGCGCCGACGCGTTCGACTTCGCGATGCAGTTCGCCGCCGACAACGATCTTCCCGTCGAGCTTCAGACCGCGCCCGCGCTGGCGGTGCGGTAACGCGCGGGCCGCATTCGGCGGCCCTTCCCCCCGCTTTTCCCCGTTCCGATGCGCGCGTGCGCAGGCGTCGGCACGTGCTTTCAGCCGCGCAATCAATCGTCATACGATTAAAAGATCCGACACATCCCCACGCTGCGACAAGGGTTTTCAGCCCAGCCATCAATAAAATTGATCGTGACGATGAAAATTATGCGTTTTCCTTGCAGCTTGCCGTGAGGCATAGTTGCGACGTGATGACGCACCCATTGAGTTTTCAGTCATGAACATGCGAATCGAGCCGTCGGTGCTCGCGAACCCCGACCTGCAATTTGCGACGCTTTCGTCGGGCATCAGCCTGCCGTATGTCGAGCGGGGGAGCGGCGCGCCGATGGTGTTCGTCCACGGATCGTTGTGCGACTACCGTTACTGGGATCCGCAACTCGCGTCGCTGTCGGCCCACTACCGCTGCATCGCGCCGAGCCTCAGCCACTACTGGCCGGCCGTCGAAGCGGGCATCCAGGATGACTTCAACTGGCAGAACCACGTCGACGAACTCGCCGAATTCATCGACGCACTCGACCTCGGTCCCGTGCATCTCGTCGGCCACTCGCGAGGCGGCAGCGTCGCGTTCAACGTCGCCCGCCAGCATCCGCAGCTCGTCGACACACTCACGCTCGCCGACCCGGGCGGCCCGCTGCAGCAGCCGGGCGTGCGCGAAGCCGCGCTGCCGGCCGCCGCGATCGCACTGCGCACGAAGGCCGTGAACCTGATCGGGCAAGGCGAAGTCGAAGCCGGCCTCGAGATGTTCGTCGATTCGGTCAGCCTGCCCGGCGCATGGAAGAAGAGCACGTCGCGCTTTCGCACGATGGCGATCGACAACGCGAGTACGCTGCCGAAGCAGCTTCAGGATCCGCTGCCCGCGTATTCGCAGCACACGGCGTCGGACATCGCGTGCCGCACGCTGCTGATCGACGGCCAGCGCAGCCCGAAGATGTTCCGCAACAACGTCGACACGCTGTCGCAGTGGATCGGCGCTGCGCAACGGCAGACCGTCGCCGGTGCGTCGCACGGGATGAACGCGGCCAGCCCCGCGGTGTTCAACCGTTACGTGCACGAGTTCGTCGCCGCGTAACGCTCGTGGGCGGCATGCGCGCCGCCCGCGGCTCCCCTTTCTCATTCGAAGCGATGCGATGCGGACTGCCTGCATCGCATCGCTTCGTCCGCCTCGGCGTCACATGATCGGTTCGGGCTTGCGCGTCACCGCATCAGGCAACCCGAACACGCTGTCGAACGACCAGTTGTACGCGAACGTGAAGATCGGAAAAAACACGATCAGCACCGCGTCGTACAGGAACGCCTGCAGCAGCGACACGTCGAGCCACCACGCGATCAGCGGGATCAGGAACGTCACCAGCGCGACCTGAAAACCGATCGCATGCACGACGCGCCGCGCGACGGTGCGCGTCGTTTCCGCACGCCGCCGCTCCCACGCCTCGAATCCCAGGTTGTACAGAAAATTGACGATGACGCCCGTCGTCGAGATCATCACGCCGAGCAGGCCGCTCGTCGGCGCGCTCGCGCCGCTCAGCATGCCGAGCACCGACGACGCGACGAGGATGCCGAGCACCTCGAACATCACGACGTAGACTATGCGTCTCTTCCATCCTTGCATGACCCACCACCTTCCTGTCGAACGAGGTGGCGAGACTACAGCGGGCACTTCGCCCGCAAAAGTCAGGTCCTTTCAATTTTTCTGACAGGAGGCCGCCGATGCTGACCAGCGACCATATCGACATGCTGCTGACGATCATCGACAAGGGCTCGTTCTCGGCGGCCGCGCGCGCGCTCGGCCGCACGCCGTCGGCGGTCAGCATGGCGATCGCGAACCTCGAGGCCGAGCTGGACCTCGTGCTGTTCGACCGCGGCACGCGCGAGCCGACGCCGACGGCCGCGATGGCCGCGCTGCTGCCCGATGCGCGGTCGATCGCCGAACGGTTGCAGGCATTGCGCGCGCATGCGCAGCATCTGTCGGAAGGCGTCGAGGACACGCTGCGGCTCGGCCTCGCGGCGGAGCTCGACGGCGCGCCCGTTGCGCGCGCACTCACCGCCGTCGCCGCAAAATATCCGGCGCTCGCGATCAGCATCGTCACCGCGCCGCAGGACGCGATCGTCGACGCATTGCATCGCGGCGCGGTCGATCTCTGCGTCGCGTACGGCGGGCTCGATCTTCATCCGCAGGAACAGATCCACGCGCTGTGGACCGAAACGCTGATCGCCGTCGCCGCGCCCGGTCATCCGACGATCGCCGAAGCCGCGCATCCCGAGGCGATCGAGCGGCTGTCGGGATTCCGGCAGATCGTGATTGCGGACCCGGATCGGCCGCTCACCGACGTGCGCCCCGTGATCGGCAACCGCACGTGGAAGGTGACGGACATGGCCACCGCGATCGCGCTCGTGAAGGCCGGGCACGGCTGGGCGAACCTGCCCGACTCGGTGATCGGCCGGTATGTCGCCGACGGCGAACTGGCGCCGCTCGTGTTCGCGAACATCCGCAACGGGCTGCGGCTGCCCGTGTACCTGCGCCGGCCGAAGCACACGGGGCTCGGCAAGGCGGCCAGCGAACTGGTGCGGGCGCTGCGGGCTGAAGACAGTCGCAGCTGAACGGTGCGGCGAATCATCGCCGCACCGTGGGTCAACGCGCGGCGGCTCGACCGTTAGTTGCAATCAACGCATCGTCGTTGCCCCGTTGATCGACCGATCCGCGTCGCCGCGGATCGTTTTTTTCGATCGTCGACCAAACACCGGTTTCGGTGACGCATGGCGAACCGCCACGCGCACCGACGCCTCAACGCACGGCGACTTCCTGCTTGGCCGTCGCCGCATCGCCGACCGCCGTCGGCGCCGCGCCCCACCCGCCGCCGAGCGCGCGGATCAGGTTGACGGTCGACACGGCCTGCGCACCGGTCAGCTGGTTCGCCTGCAATTGCGACTGCAACACCGACCGCTCGCTGTCGATCACGTCGAGATACGCGACCTCGCCTTCCTGATACTGCGTACGCGACAGTGTCGCCGCACGACGCGACGCATTGACGGCCGCATCCTGCGCGCGAATCTGGTCGTCGAGCAGACGCAGATCGGCGAGATTGTCCTCGACCTCGCGGAACGCGACGAGCACCTGCTGCCGGTAGTTCGCGACCTGCTCGTCATACTGCGCGCGCGCCTGCTGCACGCCGGCCGCACGGCGCCCGCCGTCGAACAGCGGCAGCGTCAGCGCGGTGCCGGCGAACGGCCCGAGCAGGAACGTGCGGCTCGACCACAGGAACAGGTTGCCGAGCGTCGACGCTTCATAGCCGAACGCGCCCGTGATATCGAGCTTCGGGAAATACGCCGACTTCGCGAGACCGATCCGCGCGTTCGCGGCCGCCATCGCGCGTTCCGCAGCCGACACGTCCGGGCGGCGTTCGAGCAGCGCGGACGGCAGGCCCGCGGGGACCTTCACCGCGACCGGCACGATCGGCGTCTCCTTGAACGCGAAGTCCGCGGGCGCCTTGCCGAGCAGGATCGCGAGCGCATGCTCGGACGCCGCGCGCCGGCGCGCGACGCCGACCGCATCGGCCTGCGCGCTCGCCAGTTCGTTCTTCGCGCGCGACACGTCGAGCTCGCTGATGTCGCCTTCGTTGAAGCGGCGCTGCACGAGCTTCAGCGCCTGGTCGCGCAGTTCGACCGTGCGGCGGTACAGGTCCTGATCCGCGTCGAGCTGGCGCAGTTCGAAGTAGTTCTGCGCGACGTCCGCCTGCAGCGCGAGCTGCACCGAACGGAACAGCGCTTCGCTCTGCGCCTGGTCGGCACGCGACGCCTCGACGTTGCGGCTCACGCGGCCGAACAGGTCGGCCTCGTACGACACCGTGCCTTGCGCGCGCCACAGCGTCGCGTTGGTCGGGCCCGTGCCCTGCGGCTGGAACTGCGACGCCGACGACAGTCCTTCCCGCGTCGGCCCGAACCCGGCGCCGACCTGCGGGAACCACTGCGAGCGCGCGGTGCGGGTCGCCGCGCGCGCTTCCTCGACTCGCGCCGCCGCGGCCTTCAGGTTCTGGTTCGCGGCGAGCGCCTGCGACTCGAGCGAGTCGAGCACCGGATCGCCGAACACCTTCCACCATTCGCCGCGATGCTCGCCGTCCGCCGGTTCGGCGGTCTTCCACGTGCCGGCCTGTTCGCCGGCCGCGAGCGTCGGCGCTTCCTTGAACGCCGCGGGCGTCGACACGTCCGGGCGCTTGTAGTCGGGCCCCACCGCGCACGCGGCGAGCAGCGTCGCGAGCAGGGTGCTCGCGGCCGCCACCTTCGCGAAGCGCATCAGGCCATTCGTGTTGTGCATGTTGTCCATCTTGTTTTCCTCAAGCATCCGATGCCGGCACGCCCGGGGCCGTCACGCCGTAACCGGCCGAGTCCTTGCCCGCGACGTGGATCTTGCCGCCCGCGAGCGTACGCAGCACGACGTAGAACACCGGCGTCAGCATCAGCCCGAACAGCGTCACGCCGAGCATCCCGAAGAACACCGCGACACCCATCGCATGCCGCATCTCGGAGCCCGCGCCCGTCGACATGACGAGTGGCACGACGCCCATGATGAACGCGATCGACGTCATCAGGATCGGGCGCAGCCGCAGCCGGCTGGCCTCGATCGCGGCCTCGAGCGGCGTCCTGCCGTCATGCTCCAGTTCGCGTGCGAATTCGACGATCAGGATCGCGTTCTTCGCCGACAACCCCACCAGCACCATCAAGCCGATCTGCGTGAAGATGTTGTTGTCGCCCTGCGTGAGCCACACGCCCGTCAGCGCCGACAGAATGCTCATCGGCACGATCAGGATCACCGCGAGCGGCAGCGTCAGGCTTTCATACAGTGCGGCGAGCACGAGGAACACGAGCAGCACGCTGATCGGGAACACATACATCGCTGAATCGCCAGCAAGAATCTGCTGGTACGTGAGGTCGGTCCATTCGAACCGCACGCCACGCGGCAGCGTTTCATGCGCGATGCGCTCGATCGCGGCCTGCGCCTGACCCGACGAGAAGCCCGGCGCCGGGCCGCCGTTGATGTCGGCCGCCGTGTAGCCGTTGTAGCGCACGACCATTTCCGGACCGAACGTCGGCGTCACCGTGACGAGCGACGACAGCGGCACCATCTCGCCACGGTCGTTGCGCGTCTTCAGCTGCAGGATGTCGTCCGCGCGCTGGCGGAACGGCGCATCGGCCTGCACGCGTACCTGGTACACACGCCCGAAGCGGTTGAAGTCGTTCACGTACAGCGAGCCGAGATACACCTGCATCGTGTTGAACACGTCGGTGACCGGCACGCCGAGCTGCTTCGCCTTCACGCGATCGAGGTCGACGTTGAGCTGCGGCACGTTGATCTGGTAGCTCGTGAACAGCGGGCCGAGTTCCGGCGCCTGCTGCGCGCGCTTGATGAAGTCGTTGGTCGCATCCGACAGCTTCGCGTAGCCGACCGCGCCGCGATCCTCGATCTGCATCTTGAACCCGCCGAGCGTGCCGAGGCCGAGCACCGGCGGCGGCGGGAACACCGCGACGAACGAGTCCTTGATCGCACCGTACTGCTGGTTCAGCGCACCCGCGATCGCACCGGCCGACAGCGCCTTGCCGTGCCGCTCCGAGAACGGCTTCAGCGTGACGAACACGATGCCCGCGCTCGAGCTGTTCGTGAAGCCGTTCACCGACAGCCCCGGGAACGCGACCGCGCTCTCGACGCCCGGCTGCTTCAGCGCGATCGAGCCCATGTCGCGGATCACCTTCTCGGTGCGATCGAGCGACGCGCCGTTCGGCAGCTGCGCGAACGCGATCAGGTATTCCTTGTCCTGCGCGGGCACGAAGCCGCCCGGCACGATCTTCGACACGAGCACGGTCGCGCCCACCAGCACGAGGTATACGCCGAGCATCAGCGTCTTGCGCGACAGCACGCCGCGCACGCCACGGCCGTAGTTCTCCGCGCCGCGATGGAACACCTTGTTGAAGCGCTTGAAGAAGCCGCCGAGCACGCGGTTCATCACGCGCGTGAGCCAGTCCTCCTTGTCCCCATGGCCCTTCAGCAGGATCGCGGACAGCGCCGGCGACAGCGTCAGCGAGTTGAACGCCGAGATCACCGTCGAGATCGCGATCGTCATCGCGAACTGCTTGTAGAACTGGCCGGTCAGGCCCGACATGAACGCGAGCGGCACGAACACGGCGACGAGCGTCAGCGCGATCGCGATGATCGGCCCGCTCACTTCCTGCATCGCCTTGTAGGTCGCCTGCCGCGCGTTCATCCCGCTTTCGATGTTGCGCTCGACGTTCTCGACGACCACGATCGCATCGTCGACCACGATACCGATCGCGAGCACCATCCCGAACAGCGACAGCGCGTTGATCGAATAACCGAAACCAAGCAGCAGCGAGAACGTGCCGATGATCGACACCGGCACCGCGATCAGCGGAATGAGCGATGCGCGCCAGGTCTGCAGGAACACGATCACGACGAGCACGACCAGCGCGATCGCTTCGAGCAGCGTGTGCACCACGGCCTTGATCGACGAGCGCACGAACTGCGTCGGGTCATAGACGATCTTGTAGTCGACGCCGGCCGGCATGTCCTGCTTCAGCTCGGCCATCGTCTTGCGCACTTCGTCGGAGATCTGCAGCGAGTTCGCGCCCGGCGACTGGTTGATCGCCATCGCGACGGCCGGCTTGTTGTCGAGCAGCGAGCGAAGCCCGTACTCGGACGCATCCAGTTCGATGCGTGCAATATCGCGCAGATGCGTGACGCCGCCGTCCGGCGTCGTCTTCACGACGATGTCGCCGAACTCGTCTTCCGTCTGCAGACGGCCGCGCGCGTTCACCGACAGCTGCAGCGGCGTGCCGGGCAGCGACGGCGACGCGCCGATCACGCCGGCCGCGACCTGCACGTTCTGCTCGCGGATCGCCTGCACGACGTCCTCGGCGGACAGCCCGCGCTGCGCGACCTTCTGCGGATCGAGCCACACGCGCATCGCATAGTCGCCCGAGCCCCACAGCTGCACCTGACCGACGCCCTGGATCCGCGACAGGCGATCCTTCACGTTGATCAGCGCGTAGTTGCGCAGGTAGGTCATGTCGTAGCGGTTGTCCGGCGAGATCAGGTGGACCACCATCGTCAGCGTCGGCGAGCTCTTCACCGTCGTGATGCCGAGCCGCTGCACGTCTTCCGGCAGGCGCGGCAGCGCCTGGTTCACGCGGTTCTGCACGAGCTGCGTGGCCTTGTCCGGATCGGTGCCCAGCTTGAACGTGACGGTGATCGTCATGTTGCCGTCGCTGTTCGCCTGCGACTGCATGTAGAGCATGTCCTCGACGCCGTTGATCTGCTCCTCGAGCGGCGACGCGACCGTCTCGGCGATCACTTTCGGGTTGGCGCCGGGGTACTGCGCCTTCACGATCACGGAAGGCGGCACGACTTCCGGATATTCCGAAATCGGCAGCAGGAACATCGCGATCACCCCGCCGAGCAGGATGATCACCGATAGGACTCCTGCAAAGATCGGCCGGTCGATAAAGAATTTGGAAATGTTCATGTGTGGCTCTGTCTGGTTGAACGCGGAAACCGTAGCGGCGGGCCGCTTACGATTCCGCCTTCGCCGGTGCGGCCGGCTTCGCGTTATCCGCGAGCGGCGCGGACGGCGCATCGCCGCCCGTCATCGGGACCATGTGCGGTTTCACCTGCTCGCCCGGCCGCACGCGCTGCGTACCGTTCACGATCACGCGGTCGCCGGCGGACAGGCCGCTCACGATCACGCGCCGGTTGCCGTGCTGCAGGCCCTGCTGCACTTCGCGATACGACACGCGGCCCTGCTGGTCGACGACGAACACGAACTTCTTGTCCTGGTCGGTGTTGATCGCCGCGTCGTCGACGAGCAGTGCCTGGTGCGGCGCGCTGCCGCCCACCTTCACGCGTGCGTAGAGGCCCGGGACGAGCGCGCCGTCCGCGTTGTCGAAACGCGCGCGCACGCGGATCGTGCCGGACGACGTGTCGAGCCGGTTGTCGACCGAGTCGATCTCGCCGCTGCGCGAGTAGCCGGTTTCATTCGCGAGGCCGAGCTCGACCGGCACCTTGCGGCCGTTACGCGCGCCGTTGATGTATTGCAGGTAGGTCTGCTCGTCCGCGTCGAACGATGCGTAGATCGGCGACACCGACACCAGCGTCGTCAGCGGCGCGGCCGATGCACCGGCCGACACGACGTTGCCGAGCGTGATTTCCGCGCGCGACACGCGGCCCGACACAGGTGCGGTGATGCGCGTATAGCCAAGGTTGATGCGCGCCGTTTCCAGCGCGGCTTCGGCGGCCTTCAGGTTCGCGCTCGCCTCGCGCGCGGCGTTCTGCTTCTCGTCGTAGTCGCGCTTCGCGATCGCGTTGTCGCCGATCAGCCGCTGCGCGCGCTGCCAGTCGCTCTGCGCGTAGCCGTTGCGGGCCTGCGCTGCGGCGAGCTGCGCGGCCGCGCGGTCGGTTTCGGCCTGATACGGGCGCGGGTCGATCACGAACAGCACGTCGCCCTTCTTCACGAGCGCGCCGTCCTTGAAGTTCACCGCGACGATCGTGCCCGACACCTGCGGGCGCACGTCGACTTTCTCGACCGCCTCGAGGCGGCCCGAATAGCTTTGCCAATCAGTGACGGTCTGCGGCACGACGGTCGCGACGTCGACTTCCGGCAGCGGCGCCGCCGCTTTCTCGGGTGCGTTCGCGTTCACGCGCATCGCGCCGAACGTGCCGAGGCCGACGACGGCGAGCGTCACGATCGCCGCTGTCGCGATTCGGGAACGGGAGGTGCGTAGGATGGCCATGTGGATCTCCAATAAGCGTGGATTGGTGTGGTTATTCGGAACGATTCGGCTGGCGCGCCTGGAAGCGGCACTGGAAGAAGCGCACTGCTTCCTCGAGCGCGGCTTCGTGCATCGCGAGCGCCGCGTGCGTGACGTCCGGGTAGCGGATCACCTGCGTGAGCACGCCCGATGAAATCAGGCAGCCCGCATATTTCTCCGCTTCGACGTGCAGCACGTCGTTCTGCGCGGTGACGACGAGCGTAGGCGGCAGGCCCGCGAGGCGCACCGATTCGAGCGGTGCCGCGTACGGGTGCATGCGCTGCGCCGCCTGCGGCAGATAGGCGCGATAACAGGCCGCGCATTCGCGCGCGGTGATGTCCGACGAAAGGCGTTCGGCGTCGCCGATGCGCGTCATGCTCGGGTCGAGCATCGGCCCGAACAGCGCCTGCGCGGCGATCGACACTTCACCGCGATCGCGCGCGATGAACGCGAGGCAGTTCGCGAGCTGGCCGCCCGCGTCGTGCCCCGCGACGCCGATCTTCTTCGGATTGCCGCCGAACGCGCGGGCGCGCGTCGCGGCCCATACGGCGGCGCGATACGCATCCTCCGGCGCGGCCGGAAAAGGAAAGGCCGGCGCGAGCGAATAATCGACCGACACTACGAGAGCTGGTAAGCGTTCTGCTAAAAAGCGCGCGGCGAAGTCGGCGTCGTCGAGCGTGCCGCGCACGAAACCGCCGCCGTGGAAATAAAGCACTACTGGCAGCCCGGTCTTGTCCGGGCGGCGGTAGAGGCGCAGAACGATGTCCTGCGCGTAGCCGGGGATTTCCACCTCAGCGACCGTCAATGCCGCGCCGGCTCTGGCTTCGGCAGGCAATGCGGCTTTCAGGAATTTGCTGAATTCAGAAGCGTCCATGACGATGCAGCATCCATTTCGAGATGGAACGAATTCTGGGTCCGGCAGACATCGGGATAAATGCCTATAATCCGGCAACACAATTCAACACCCCCGAACAATCCCAGGCTGCTCCGCCTACAAAGCGGCGCAGCCTTGTTGTTCCGGCGGCAAATTAGATTGCGGAGGTTGTGATGGACCGGCTTCAGGCCATGCAGGTGTTTACGCGCGTCGTCGATACGAGCAGCTTCACCAAGGCAGCAGAAACGCTCAGCCTGCCGCGGGCGTCCGTCACGACGATCATCCAGAATCTCGAAGCATTCCTCGGCGTGCGCCTGATGCACCGGACCACGCGCCGGCTGTCGCTGACGCCCGACGGCGCCGCATACTACGAACGCTGCGTGCGGATCCTCGCCGATGTCGAGGAAACCGAAGCGAGCTTCCAGAACAACAACCGGAAGCCGCACGGAAAGTTGCGTATCGACATGCCGGGCTCGATCGGGCGGCTGCTCGTGATCCCGTCGCTGTGCGAATTCCACACGCGCTATCCGGACATCGACCTGCAGCTCGGCCTGTCCGACCGACCGGTCGACCTGCTGCAGGAAGGCGTCGACTGCGTGATCCGCGTCGGTGCGCTGCAGGACTCGTCGCTCGTCGCGCGCCGCGTCGGCCTGTTCGAATGCGTGTCGGTGGCGTCGCCCGCGTATCTCGAGAAGCACGGCGAGCCGCAAGCGATCGAGGACCTGAGCGACCACAGGGCCGTCAACTACTTCTCGAGCCGCACGGGCCGCACGATCGACTGGACCTTCCTCACGGACGGCAAGGAAGTCGAGGTCAAGATGAACTCGATCGTGTCGGTCAACGACGCCGATGCGTACGTGACCTGCGGGCTCGAAGGCTTCGGCCTGATCCAGCCGCCGTTGTTCATGGTGCTGCCGCACCTGCGCGACGGCCGGCTCAAGGAAGTGCTGCCCGGCCTGAAACCGCTGCCGATGCCGATCTCGGTCGTGTATCCGCACAGCCGGCACCTGTCGCCGAAGGTGCGCGTGTTCGTCGACTGGATCGCCGAAGTGTTCGACCGCTGCCCGCTGCTGAGCGGCAAGGGCAGCCTCGACGCGACGTGCAGCAAGCGCACGTTCGAGGAAGCCGAGCGTGCACCGGCGCTCGACACGCCGGTCATCAACGAGTGGGTCGCGTAATCGCCTGAACCGCGGCGCGCGGGCTGTCCGGCCCGCGCGCCGTCCCGCCTTCGTGCCGCCTTCGTGCCGCTTCGGTGTCACCTTCGTGCCACCTTCCTCGCCGCGCACCTCGCCTTTTCCGAATCCGCATCAGACCTTTGCGCCGCGTGCGGCAATCGTCCGCGCACGCCATCGCGCGAGCGGCGGCATACCGCCGCGAGGCCCGCTGCAGGCGGCTGCGGGCGATTTCGACGTCACCCTGACGACATTGCGAATCGCGATTGTTCCTCGAACACGACAAATCAATTCGCGTCTGCCGCATTTATCGCGTCCGAACAGATACCTAGAGTAAACCCTGTCGCGCACCCCGATGCGCATCGAACAGCCCCGTTTGACGGGGCCGGAGCGAGCGCTCAGGCGCCAACTCCGACCAACACAGGAGTTACGTCATGAACCGCCGCCATCTTCTCTCCGCCGTTGCCCTCGCACTCGCCGTGTCCGCACCGGCCTTCGCCGATACGAACACCCCGCACGCCGGCGACTACGGCAACACGTCGTGGTACACGCAGCACAACAACGGCCCGCGCACGCGCGCCGAAGTCAGCGCCGAAGTCGTGCAGGCTCGCCGCGACGGCACGCTGGCCTGGCTGCGCAAGGCGAATTCGTATCCGCAAGGGCTCGAACTCGCGGAAGGCCCGTATCGCTCGATGCCGGAAAGCAACCAGCTCGCAGGCGGGGGCCGCTAAACGTCGGTCAACGTGCAACGCCGCGCAGCGGATGATCCGCCGCGCGGCGTCGCGATACCGCCGTCGAACACTCGATTAGTCAGTTAGTTGCAGGAGTCTGTGATGAACGATCAACTTCCTTCGCCGCTCGATCATTGGGACGACACCACGCCGGTGTGGACGCCGTTCCGTTCCACGCCGCAATCGCATTGACCGTCGCGCCGACGTCCCGTCGACAGCGTCCGGCCGTCAACGGCGCGGCACACCGTCGCGCCATTCGCCCCAGTGCGTAACGATGTCCTGCACGAGCGGGTTGCCGGCGCGATACAGGTTTTCGGTCGCCGGCGCGAAGCCGCCCTGGTCCGCGTAGTTCAGCAGGTTGTCCGCGCTCGTCTGCCCCGCATACGGCCGGTCGAAATCGGAGCCCGTGCGCAGCACCGCGACGCGCGACAGGTCGACCCGCTTCACGCTCGCCGCGCGTTTGAGCGCTTCATACGTCGCGTTGTCTTCCTGCGCGGTCATACAGTAGGTGCCCTTGCCGTCGGTGAGGATCTTCGTCCACTGACGCGCGCGCTCGCCGATCAGCGTGCCCGAGAACCACGTATTGCCCGATGAGGTGTCGCACTGGATCACCGTCGGCGGCCGGTTCGCCGGCGCATACGTGAACTTCGCGCGCGCGGCCTGGGCCTGCGCGCTGTCGGCAAGCACGACGTTGCGCGACAGCGCATAGGCGGCGTCCGTCAGCTGCGGGTTGAGCTGGAATACTTCGGTGCGGTAGTCGAGCGGCGGCTTGTCGTTCGGGCTCTTGGTATTGATGCCGAGAAAGCCGGTGTTCCAGCCGGCCGGAATCTCGCGCGCATCGAGCTCCCACTGCAGGCTGAAGTCGACCAGATATCTCGACCATGCGGCGGAACCGACCGTGCCTTGCGCGGGGTCGACGCCCGCGATGCCCGACACGAGGAAATACGTGCGGCGCAGGTCGAAGCGCTGCGAGAACGTGAGCGCCATGATCGTCGCGGAGGCGTTCGCATAGCCCATGCCGGTCGTCACCACGCACACGTCCTGCTTGTTGCAGTGAACGGCCGGATAGTCGGGCGACAGGCCGGGCACGGTGATGTCGCGCCACGGGCCGAGCCGGTCAAGCCATGCCTGGCCTTCCGGACCGAACATCGTGATGATCATGACCTTGACCGGGCGGCCCTGTGCACCGGTCTCGGCGAATGCAGCGTTGCCCGCGTCGTTGCCCTGGTTGTCCTGCGCGATCGACGGCGCGGTCGCACAGGCGGCAAGCGAGAATGCAGCGGCGGAAAGGATGGAGCGAGTCAGCATCGGCGTTCCTTGTTTCGGGGATGTTGGGTGAGAACGGCTCTCGGAGACTGCGCGAGGGAGTATAGAACGCGCATGCGCGAGGAGGAACCCGGCTACGAAACGGGCTGCGGTGTTTGGTCACGCGGTTCTTGCGCGCGTGGTTCGAACGATATCCGACAAAAAATCAGGAATGCCATTCGATTGAGCGACGCGACATTGCCGCTACCGATCATGACGGACGACGGCACCCGATTCGCTAAAGCTAAACGCGCAGCATCCCCGCGACGCCGTAACCGAGCACGACCAGCGCCGCCAGCACATGGCTCGCCACGAGCCATCGCGGCGACTTCACGATGCGCCCGATCGCGCTGCCGCCGAACGCGAACACGAGTTGTCCGACGAGACTGCCGGCAAACACGCACATGGCGCCGAGCAGCCAGTGCCGATGCGCGCCGGCCGCGGCAGTGGCATAGCCATAGAACAGCAGGATGGTCAGCGGATTCGCGAGCGTGACGAGGAACATCGACGTGAACGGGCGCGTGCCCGGCGGCGGGGCGGCGCCATCCAGCGTGCGGCGCCGATCCTTCAACGCCTGCCACAGCATGCGTGCGCCCATTGCGAGCAACACGAGCGCGCCGACGACGCGAAACAGCGGCAGGTACGACGCGAGCGTGCTCGCGAGCAACGCCCCGATCGTGAACGCGACGAGCGCATAGCAGCCGTCGGCCGACGCCACGCCGACCGCCGCGCGAACACCGCTCGCGATGCCGGCGCGCATCCCGTGGTTCGCGATCATCAGCGCGACGGGCCCGACCGACAGCGCGATCGTCAGCCCGAACAGGAAATCGTTCATCGGTCGTCGATGCCTTCGAGGGAAGGTCTCGATTCTAGCGACCGAAAGCGATCCGCAGTCAGGAAACGCGTCAGGCGACGTCGACGCGCGCGGGGCCGTCCACCATCTCGCCGATCACCGCCGCGCGGTCGAAACCGTCGGCGCGGAAGCACGCGAGCACGTCGTCGACCGCGTCCGGCGCGCACGCGACCAGCAGGCCGCCGGACGTCTGCGGGTCGGTCAGCAGCGCCTGCGCGACCGGCGGCAGCCCGTCGGCGAGCCGCACGTCGGCGCCATACGCGGCCCAGTTGCGGCCCGATGCGCCGGTGAACACGCCGTCGGCGACGAACGCCTCGACGCCCGCCAGCCACGGCAGCGACGCGTAATGCACGCGCGCGGTGAGGTGCGCGCCGCGCGCCAGTTCGAGTGTGTGGCCGAGCAGCCCGAAGCCCGTGACGTCGGTCAGCGCATGCACGCCCGGCAGCGCGGCGAGTTCGGTGCCCGGCCGGTTCAGCTTGGTGGTCGTCGCAACCATCTGTGCGTAGCCCGCGTCGTCGAGCTGGTTCTTCTTCAGCGCGGCCGACAGCACGCCGACGCCGAGCGGCTTGCCGAGCACGAGCACGTCGCCCGCGCGCGCGGCCGCGTTGCGCTTCACGCGCGACGGATGCACGACACCGATCGCCGCGAGCCCGTAGATCGGCTCGACCGAATCGATCGAGTGGCCGCCCGCGACCGGAATACCGGCATCCGCGCACACCGATTCGCCGCCGCGCAGCACGGCTGCGATCGTCTCGTGCGGCAGCACGTTGATCGGCATCCCGACCAGCGCGAGCGCGAGAATCGGCTTGCCGCCCATCGCGTAGACGTCGGACAGCGCGTTGGTGGCCGCGATGCGGCCGAAGTCGAACGGGTCGTCGACGATCGGCATGAAGAAGTCCGTGGTCGCGACGATCGCCTGTTCGTCGTTCAGCCGGTAGACGGCTGCGTCGTCGGAGGTTTCGGTGCCGACCAGCAGGTCCGGGAACAGCGCTGGCGGCGTGGCCCGCTTCAGCAGTTCGGACAGCACGCCCGGCGCGATCTTGCAGCCGCAGCCGCCGCCGTGGGACAGGCTCGTGAGGCGCGGAACAGCGGGCGGGGTGAGGGTGGCTTCGGTCATCGTCGGCATCCGGTGAATAACAACGCTCCATTATCGACAATTCCGCGCGAGCGCGCCGGATACCCACATAATTGACGGCGCTTGCCGCTCCCCTCCCGTCCGCACCTTCGCTCATGGATCACCTGTTCATCGGCCTCGTGCTGTGCTCCGCGTTGCTGCACGCGATCTGGAATGCCTTCCTCCACGTCAGCGAAGACCGGCTCGTCCAGCTCGGCACGATGTCGCTGCCATATCTCGCGTTCGGCATCGCAGGCGCCGTGCTGCTGCCCGCGCCGGCGCCCGCCGCCTGGCCGTATGTCGCGGCGTCGGCGGTGCTCGAGGTCGCGTACTGCTTCACGCTGGCGCGTGCGTACCGCAACGGCGAGTTCGGGCAGATCTATCCGATCGCGCGCGGGATCTCGCCGCTGCTCGTGTCGGTGCTGGCGCTCGCGATGCTGCACGAGCGGCCGACGCCGTTCGGCTTCGCGGGCATCGCGCTCGTGTCATTCGGCATCATGTCGCTCGCGCTGCGGCGCGGCTTCCGGTTCTCCGGCGAAGGCGTGCCGTACGCGCTGCTCACGGGCGTGTTCATCGCCGCGTATTCGATCTGCGACGGGATCGGCTCGCGCGTGTCCGGCAGCGCGCTCGGCTACATCGCATGGGTGTACCTGCTGTGGAGCGTGCCGCAGCTCGTGCTCGTCTGCGTGCTGCGCGGCGGCCCGCGCGCGGTGCTCGGCTCGCGCACCGCGCTCACGCAGGGCGCGATCGCCGGCACGATCTCGCTCGCCGCGTATGCGATCGTGATCCTCGCGTACCGGCACCTGCCGGTCGCGACGGTGTCGGCGCTGCGCGAGACGAGCTCGATCTTCGCGGTCGCGATCGGCTGGTTCGTGATGCGCGAGCGGCCAGGCGCGCAGCGGCTCGCCGCGTGCGTGCTGGTGGTCGCGGGCGCGGCGTTGATTCGGCTTTGACGTGCGGAAACGACGGGCCGGTACGGCGGAGACACTCATTGGCCAATCTGCCGACGCCCCGCCCCGCAACACGCGCATGCCGCCGTCCCGTTCTCGTCAGACCGTCGCGACGACCTGGTCGAACGCCCGCTCGTCGATCGCCTCGGCCAGCGTCGCGAACGCCGTCGCGATCTCGTCCTCCGGCACGCACGCATAACCGAGCAGCAAGCCCGATGCCGCACGTTCGCGCTGCGCGTAATAACCGGACAACGGCCGCACGACGATGTTGCGTTCGAGCGCGGCCTGCGCGACCGCGCGATCGTCGACACCGTCCGGCAGCCGCGTGACGAGATGCAGTCCCGCGTCGCTGCCGAGCGCCTGAAGCGTGTCGCCGTAGCGGCGCGCGACCGCGTCGAGCAGCACCTCGCGGCGCTGCCCGTACAGCGTGCGCATCTTGCGGATATGCGACACGAAGTGCCCTTCCGCGATGAACTCCGCGAGCACCGCCTGCTGCAGCAGCTGACCTTCGCGATACAGCTCGGCGCTCGCGGTCGCGAAGCTCTCCGCGAGCGGCTCCGGCGCGACGAGATACCCGACCCGCAGCCCCGGGAACAGCGTCTTGCCGAAGCTGCCGACGTAGATCACCTGCCCGGCCGTATCGAGCCCCTGCAGCGACGCGAGCGGGCGGCTGCCGTAACGGAATTCGCTGTCGTAGTCGTCCTCGATGATCCAGCAGCCGTGCTGGCGCGCGTATTCGAGCAGCATCCGGCGCCGCGCGAGGCTCATCACCATCCCGAGCGGATACTGGTGCGACGGCGTGACGAGCATCAGCTTCGGCGGCTCGGCGAGATCGGCGGCCGACGGCGCGATCCCTTCTTCGTCGACCGGAATCGGCCGCGTGGTGAGCCCCGACACGTTCAGCACGCTGCGCACGCCCCAGTAGCACGGATCCTCGGTCCAGATCGCATCGCCCGGATCGGTCAGCAGCCGCACCGCGAGGTCGATCGACTGGTGGATCCCGGTCGTGATCACGATCTGCTCGGGCGTGCAGCGCACCGAGCGCGACGTGCGCAGGTAGTCGGCCAGCGCCTCGCGCAACAGCGCGAGCCCGCCGCCCGGCGCGTAGGTCAGCAGGTCCGGGCGTAGGCGCCGCCAATACTTGTTGTGCAGCCGCGTCCACACGCGCGCCGGAAAGCGCGACACATCGGGCACGCCCGGCATGAACGCGCCGCCCTGGCGCTTCGACACGCCCGCGCCTTCGACGAGCCGCGTGCCGCGCGAGGACAGCCGGCGCGCGGAAGAAGGCGCCACCGCCGGCCCGGCACCCGCGTCAGCCGGCGCGCCGACGATCTCGTCCGGCGCGCTGTCGGCGACGAAGGTGCCGCGCCCCGTCGCCGAGTTCACATAGCCTTCGAGCGCAAGCTGTTCGTAAACCTGCGTAACCGTGTTGCGGGCGATCCCCAGCTCGGCCGCGAGCAGCCGCGACGACGGCACGCGCGTGCCGGCCGGCAGTTCGCGCGACAGGATCGCCTGCTGCAGCAGCCGGTGCAGCTGCCGGTAGATCGGCTGTTCGCCGCCGCGCACGAGGCGCTGCGCCAGCCAGTCCGACAACACGCTTGCGCGCATGATTGGCTCCTGAATATTTATTGAAATGGCTCTGATTGCCAGAGCCAAATGTGATTATAGTCGCCTCCATGGGCTGCCAACGCGGCCGTTTTTTATCCCACCGGACAGAACATCAAGGAGATGACCGTGAAGAATGCCGACCTGCAGGCCCGCAAGAACGCCGCCACCCCGCGCGGCGTCGGCGTGATGTGCGATTTCTACGCAGCCCGCGCCGAAAACGCGGAGCTGTGGGATGTCGAAGGCCGCCGCTTCATCGATTTCGCCGCCGGCATCGCGGTGCTGAACACGGGCCACCGCCACCCGAAGATCGTCAAGGCGATCGCGGATCAGCTGAACAGCTTCACGCACACCGCTTACCAGATCGTCCCGTACGCGTCGTACGTCGAGCTGGCCGAAAAGATCAACGCGCGCGCACCGGGCGACTTCCCGAAGAAGACCGCGTTCTTCACGACCGGCGCCGAAGCCGTCGAAAACGCGATCAAGATCGCGCGCGCGGCGACCGGCCGTCCGGGCGTCATCGCGTTCTCGGGCGGCTTCCACGGCCGCACGATGATGGGCATGGCGCTGACCGGCAAGGTCGCCCCGTACAAGCTGAACTTCGGCCCGTTCCCGGGCGACGTGTTCCACGCACCGTACCCGAACGCGCTGCACGGCGTGACGACGGCCGACTCGATCAAGGCGATCGAGATGCTGTTCAAGGCCGACATCGATCCGAAGCGCGTCGCCGCGATCATCTTCGAACCGGTCCAGGGCGAAGGCGGCTTCAACCCGGCGCCGGCCGAGTTCGTGCGCGCGCTGCGCAAGATCTGTAACGAGCACGGCATCCTGCTGATCGCCGACGAAGTCCAGACGGGCTTCGCGCGTACCGGCAAGCTGTTCGCGATGCAGCACTACGACGTGCTGGCCGACCTGATCACGATGGCGAAGAGCCTCGCGGGCGGCATGCCGCTGTCGGGCGTCGTCGGCCGTGCCGACGTGATGGACGCGGCAGCCCCCGGCGGCCTCGGCGGCACGTACGCGGGCAACCCGCTGGCCGTCGCCTCGGCGCATGCGGTGCTCGAGATCATCGACGAAGAGAAGCTGTGCGAACGCGCGACGCAGCTCGGCGACGTGCTGAAGGCGAAGCTGAATTCGCTGCAGGCCGACGTGCCGCAGATCGCCGACGTGCGCGGCCCGGGCGCGATGATCGCGGTCGAGTTCCTGAAGCCGGGTTCGGGCGAGCCGGACGCGGAATTCACGAAGCGCGTGCAGGCGCGTGCGCTCGAGCGCGGGCTACTGCTGCTCGTGTGCGGCGTGTACTCGAACGTCGTGCGCTTCCTGTTCCCGCTGACGATCCCGCAAGCCGTGTTCGACGAAGCGCTCGTGATCCTCGAGGAAGTGCTGAAGGAAACGGTCGGCGTGCCGGCCTGAGTGCCCGTCCGCTTCAACTGAATGTGCCGCCGCCGTCGTGAAGACGGCGGCGGTCATTTTCATCCGTCCTTACCCGTCCTTTTCAAAGCAGGCGAATCATATGAGCACTGTTCAGGAAACCCTGGCACTGAAAGACC
Organism: Burkholderia sp. Bp9012; assembly: GCF_003853825.1. Classification (NCBI taxonomy): domain Bacteria; kingdom Pseudomonadati; phylum Pseudomonadota; class Betaproteobacteria; order Burkholderiales; family Burkholderiaceae; genus Burkholderia; species Burkholderia sp. Bp9012. The sequence continues at coordinate 63,744 of NZ_QTQA01000008.1, forward strand.
CGTCGCTGTTCCGTCAGCAGGCGTACGTCAACGGCGAATGGCAAGGCGCGGCGAACGGCGAGTCGTTCGAGGTCCACAACCCGGCAACCGGCGGCCTGCTCGGCACCGTGCCGGCGATGGGCACGGCCGAGACGCGCCACGCGATCGAAGCCGCGAACGCCGCATGGCCGGCGTGGCGCAAGAAGACCGCGAAGGAACGCGCGGCGATCCTGCGCAAGTGGCACGACCTGATGATGGAAAACGCCGACGACCTCGCGCTGATCCTGACCACCGAGCAGGGCAAGTCGCTGGCCGAAGCGAAAGGCGAGATCGGCTACGCGGCATCGTTCCTCGAGTGGTTCGCGGAGGAAGGCAAGCGCGTGTACGGCGACACGATCCCGACGCCGGCGAGCGACAAGCGCATCGTCGTGACGAAGGAAGCGATCGGCGTGTGCGCGGCGATCACGCCGTGGAACTTCCCGGCGGCAATGATCACCCGCAAGGTCGGCCCGGCGCTCGCGGCAGGCTGCCCGATCGTCGTGAAGCCGGCGGAAGCCACGCCGTTCTCGGCGCTCGCGATGGCCGTGCTGGCCGAGCGCGCAGGCGTGCCGGCCGGCGTGTTCAGCGTCGTCACGGGCGACCCGAAGGCGATCGGCGGCGAACTGACGTCGAACCCGATCGTGCGCAAGCTGTCGTTTACCGGCTCGACGCCGGTCGGCCGCCTGCTGATGTCGCAATGCGCGGCGACGGTCAAGAAGGTGTCGCTGGAGCTCGGCGGCAACGCGCCGTTCATCGTGTTCGACGACGCCGATCTCGATGCGGCCGTGCAGGGCGCGATCGCGTCGAAGTACCGCAACAGCGGCCAGACGTGCGTGTGCACGAACCGCTTCTACGTGCATGAAGCCGTGTACGACCAGTTCGCGCAGAAGCTCGCGGCGGCGGTCGGCCAGCTGAAGGTCGGTCGCGGCACGGAGCCGGGCGTCACGCAAGGCCCGCTGATCAACGAAGCGGCCGTGCTGAAGGTCGAGGCGCACATCGAGGACGCGCTCGCGAAGGGCGCGACCGTCGTGACGGGCGGCAAGCGCCACGCGCTCGGCCACGGCTTCTTCGAGCCGACCGTGCTGACGGGCGTCACGCCGGCGATGAAGGTCGCGAAGGAAGAGACGTTCGGGCCGCTCGCGCCGCTGTTCAAGTTCGGCAGCGACGACGAGGTGATCCGCCTCGCGAACGACACCGAGTTCGGTCTCGCCGCGTATTTCTACAGCCGCGACATCGGCCGCGTGTGGAAGGTCGCCGAGGCGCTCGAATACGGGATGGTCGGCGTCAACACGGGCCTGATCTCGAATGAAGTCGCGCCGTTCGGCGGCGTCAAGCAGTCCGGCCTCGGCCGCGAAGGCTCGCACTACGGCATCGACGATTACGTCGTGATCAAGTACCTCTGTCTCGCCGTCTGACGGTTCGGGGCCGGTCGCGTCCGTGACCGGCCCTGACCGCCCGGCCGGAGCCGGGCGGTCACGACGCGGGCCGGCGCCCCCTCTCCGCCGCGCCCGCGTCACCTCCCTCCGCCGCCTTCAACGAAACACGTTCACCGCATCGACGAGTCGCGTCGCCTGCTGCTTCAGGCTTTCCGACGCCGCCGCGCTCTGCTCGACCAGCGCCGCGTTCTGCTGCGTGATGTTGTCCAGATGCACGACCGCCTGATCGACCTGCGCGACGCCCGTGCTCTGCTCGGCCGTCGACGAGCTGATCTCCGCGATCAGGTCCGACACACGCTTCACCTGCGTAACGATGTCCTCCATCGTCCTGCCCGCGCCGTCGACGATCCGGGCGCCCGATTCGACCCGCTCGACGCTCGCGCCGATCAGCGTCTTGATCTCCTTCGCCGCGTTCGCGCTGCGCTGCGCGAGCGCCCGGACCTCGCCGGCGACCACCGCGAAGCCTCGCCCCTGATCGCCCGCGCGCGCCGCCTCGACCGCCGCGTTCAGCGCGAGGATGTTGGTCTGGAACGCGATGCCGTCGATCACGCCGATGATGTCGGAAATCTTGCGTGAACTGGCCGTGATGTCGTTCATCGTCGTCACGACCTCGCTCACCGCCTGCCCGCCTCGCTCGGCCGCCTCGCTCGCGGAAACCGACAACTGGTTCGCCTGCAGCGCCGTCTCCGCATTGCTCGACACCGTGGCCGTCATCTCGGCCATCGACGCGGCCGTCTGCTGCACGCTGGTCGACGCCTGCTCGGTGCGCGCGCTCAGGTCGTTGTTGCCCTGCGCGATCTCGTTGCTCGCGCGCTGCACGTTGTGCACCTGCTCGCTGACGTCGTCGACGAGCCAGCGGAACATCAGCCCGAGCTGGTTGATCGTGCGCAGCGTCATGCCGATCTCGTCGACGCGGTTCATCGCCACGCCGGTACGGCTCTCGCCGGACGCGACGCGCAATGCCTGGTCGCGCAGTTGCATCAGTGGACGCGCGATCTGCGCATCGAGCCACAGGCCAGCGGCCACCGACACGCCGGCCGTCGCGGCGGCAAACGCCGCGAGCCCGCCGCCGGCCAGCCCGCATGCCCAGCCCGCGCCGACGACGGCCGGCGCCAGCACGCACAGCGTCGAATGCAGCCGCGCGCGCACCGACATCGTCTGGAACAGCGACGCGACGCGCATCAACCCGGTCCGGACGATCAGCCCCTTGTGGAACCGGCGATTGCCCGCCTTGCCTTCGCGGAACGCGCGATACAGTGCATCGGCCGCGGCGATCTCGTCGCGCGACGCCTTCGTGCGCACCGACATGTAGCCGGTCGGCTGCCCGTTGCGCATCACCGGCACCGTATTCGAACGGACCCAGTAGTGATCGCCGTTCTTACGGCGATTCTTAACGAGCGCGGTCCACGGTTCGCCGTTCTTCAGCGTCGCCCACATATCGGCGAACGCCTCCTTCGGCATATCCGGGTGCCGCACGACGTTGTGCGGCTGGCCTTCGATCTCCTCGGGGGAAAATCCGCTGACCTGGATGAACGCGGCATTCGCGTATTTGATGTAACTGTCCGCGTCGGTGGTCGACATCAGCGTCGCGTCATCGGGGAATTCGAATTCGCGTTGCGTGACAGGCTGGTTATTGCGCATGGTGTGGAGTTCCCGGTTGCGGATCTTGCGTCCGCTTGTGGATTGGATCGAGACCGCACGCATCGCGGTCGTCCCGCATGCGTTCGATCACACTCCTGCGCTTTCGGCAAATCTGACGAAAACATTATGCCGGCCACGGGTAAATATGCATTAATTTCGCATCATCTTGATTCAGCCGAAAATTTTGTTTACAGGTGAATCAAAAAACCGTCTTATCAAATACTTGGCCGCAAATTGTCTGATTAATGTAAACATATCCTCCGCCCGGATTAGCGAATAAATCCGGGCTCGGAAATGAGAATTCTTCTCCTTCTATATATTCGAATCGAATCGGAACGCCGGGATTTAACCAGCTCGCCGCGACGGAACGCGCAGGCGCCCGCCCCCCGCCGATTATCGAAACACGTTCACCGCATCGACGAGCCGCGTCGCCTGCTGCTTCAGGCTTTCCGACGCCGCCGCGCTCTGCTCGACCAGCGCCGCGTTCTGCTGCGTGATGTTGTCCAGATGCACGACCGCCTGATCGACCTGCGCGACGCCCGTGCTCTGCTCGGCCGTCGACGAGCTGATCTCCGCGATCAGGTCCGACACTCGCTTCACCTGCGTGACGATGTCCTCCATGGTTCTGCCCGCATCGTCGACCCGCCGCGCGCCCGACTCGACCCGCTCGACGCTCGCGCCGATCAGCGTCTTGATCTCCTTCGCCGCGTTCGCGCTGCGCTGCGCGAGCGCCCGCACTTCGCCCGCGACCACCGCGAAGCCGCGCCCCTGTTCGCCCGCGCGCGCCGCCTCGACCGCCGCGTTCAGCGCGAGGATGTTGGTCTGGAACGCGATGCCGTCGATCACGCCGATGATGTCGGAAATCTTGCGCGAACTCGCCGTGATGTCGTGCATCGTCGTCACGACCTCGCTCACCGCCTGCCCGCCTCGCTCGGCCGCTTCGCTCGCGGACACGGCGAGCTGGTTCGCCTGCAGCGCGGTCTCGGCATTGCTGTCGACGGTGGCCGTCATCTCGGCCATCGACGCGGCGGTTTCCTGCACGCTCGACGCGGCCTGCTCGGTGCGCGCGCTCAGGTCGTTGTTGCCCTGCGCGATCTCGTTGCTCGCGCGCTGCACGTTGTGCACCTGCTCGCTGACGTCGTCGACGAGCCAGCGGAACATCAGCCCGAGCTGGTTGATCGTGCGCAGCGTCATGCCAATCTCGTCGACGCGATTCATCCGCACGCCGCGGCGGCTTTCGCCGGTCGCGACGTTCAGCGCCTGGTCGTGCAGCCGTTTCAGCGGACGCACGATCTGCGCATCGAGCCACAGGCCAGCGGCCACCGACACGCCGGCCGTCGCGGCGGCAAACGCCGCGAGCCCGCCGCCGGCCAGCCCGCATGCCCAGCCCGCGCCAACGACGGCCGACGCCAGCACGCACAACGTCGAATGCACGCGTGCGCGCACCGAGATCGTCTGCGGCAGCGACAGGATCCGCATCAACCCGGTCCGGACGATCAGCCCCCTGTGGAACCGGCGATTGCCCGCCTTGCCTTCGCGGAACGCGCGATACAACGCGTCGGCCGCGGCGATCTCGTCGCGCGGCGCCTTGGTGCGCACCGACAGGTAGCCGCGCGGCACGCCGTCGCGCATCACCGGCACCGCGTTCGCGCGCACCCAGTAGTGGTCGCCGTTCCTGCGGCGGTTCTTCACGAGCGCGGTCCACGGTTCACCGTTTTTCAGCGTCGCCCACATGTCGGCGAACGCCTCCTTCGGCATATCCGGGTGCCGCACGACGTTGTGCGGCTGACCGACGAGTTCGTCGTTCGAGAAGCCGCTCACGTATTCGAACGTCGTGTTCGCGTACGTGATGATGCTGTCGGCATCAGTGGTCGACATCAGCGTGACGTCATCGGGAAATTCGAATTCTTGTTGGGTAACAGGTTGGTTGTTGCGCATGCAAGGCTCCGAAAGGCGGATCCGTCTGCGGGATCCGCGCGGCGCGAAAATCACGCTCAGTAGCCGAAAAACGGTTTATCGCTTTACGACGGTCTCGTCCTTACTGTCGGCAACCACCGGGAAATCCTTAGTCCGAACGCGCATGAAATATCGGATTCCGTCATCGACATGATTTCGATCAAGTATTCCAGCGATAATCGCGTCCAGCGCGTCGCGGATACAGCCCGATTCTTGGTGGGACTACGTCGGGCGACGCATCGGTTCAGACAACCATTGCACACAGCGAAACGATTCGGCCTGATCGACTCCATTCAACCGGCATATGAATTCGACGCAATAATCCGGCGATCAATGGAATCGGTCGTGTCGGAATGCGGTGGCGGACATGCCGCTCGGCGCGAGATCATCCGTCATCCGTACGCGCGCGAACGCAACCCGTGCGTAGAATTTCCGCTCGCTCACCACCACCGCCCGCTCGGAGAACGACATTGCAGAACGCGTCGCCGCCACCCGCCTCGCCGAAGATCCTCGTCAGCATGTGCGTGCTCGGTCACCCCGTCCGTTACAACGGCTCGGCGAAGACCGCCGCGCACGAAACGCTCGCACGATGGCAGCGCGAAGGGCGCCTGGTGCCCGTGTGTCCGGAACTGGCAGGGGGATTGAGCGTGCCGCGTCCGCCCGCCGAAATCGCCGACGGGGAATCAGGGCAACGCGTTTTGTCGGGTGCCGCACGCATCGTCGACGTGCACGGCACCGACGTGACGGCGCCGTTCGTCGACGGCGCGCGCACCGCGCTCGCGCTGGCACGCGCGCACGACTGCCGCTACGCGATCCTGGCGGACGGAAGTCCGTCGTGCGGAAGCAGTTTCATTTACGACGGGCGTTTTGCGGGCCGGCGGCATGCCGGCGCCGGTGTGACGGCGGCGCTGCTGCGCCAGCATGGCGTCGAGGTGTTCGCGGACACCGAGATCGACGCGCTCGTCGCACGCCTCGCACAACAATCGCAAGCTGAATGACGATGTGGCCGGCACGTTGATCGCGTGCCAGCCACATCGTTTGGAGAGGGAACCCGGTCAAGCGGCGTGAACCTCGCCACGTGACCGGATGACGCGATCAGACGCGCTCGATCGCGATCGCGATGCCCTGGCCGACGCCGATGCACATCGTGCACAGCGCGAAGCGGCCGTTGGTGCGATGCAGTTGATACATCGCCGTCGTCACGAGGCGCGCGCCCGACGCGCCGAGCGGATGGCCGAGCGCGATCGCGCCGCCGTTCGGGTTCACGCGAGGATCGTCGTCGGCGACGCCCAGCATGCGCAGCACCGCGAGGCCCTGCGACGCGAACGCTTCGTTCAGCTCGATCACGTCGAACTGGTCGATCGTCATCCCGAGCCGTGCGAGCAGCTTCTGCGTGGCCGGCGCGGGGCCGATACCCATCACGCGCGGCGCGACGCCGGCCGTCGCGATGCCGAGCACGCGTGCGCGCGGCGTCAGGCCGAAGCGCTTCGCAGTGGCTTCGTTCGCGAGCAGCAGCGCGGCGGCGCCGTCGTTGACACCCGACGCGTTGCCGGCCGTCACCGAGCCGTCCGGACGCACGACGCCCTTCAGCTTCGCGAGCGTTTCGAGCGACGTTTCGCGCGGATGCTCGTCACGCGAAAAAACGACCGGATCGCCCTTCTTCTGCGGAATCGTCACCGGGACGATTTCCTCGGCGAGCGTGCCGTCCTGCTGCGCACGCGCGGCCTTCTGCTGGCTGCGCAGCGCGAACAGGTCCTGGTCGGCGCGGCTGATGTTGTAATCGACCGCGACGTTCTCGGCCGTCTCCGGCATCGAATCGACGCCATGCAGTTGTTTCATCAGCGGATTGACGAAGCGCCAGCCGATCGTCGTGTCGTAGATGTCGGCCTGACGCGCAAATGCGCTGGCAGCCTTGCCCATCACGAACGGCGCGCGCGTCATGCTTTCGACGCCGCCGGCCACCATCAGCGCGGCTTCGCCCGATTTGATCGCACGCGCGGCCACACCGACCGCGTCCATCCCGGAACCGCACAGGCGGTTGATCGTCGAACCCGGCACGCCCTCCGGCAGACCCGCGAGCAGCGCGGACATGCGCGCGACGTTGCGGTTGTCCTCGCCGGCCTGGTTCGCGCAGCCGTAGATCACGTCGTCGATCGCCGTCCAGTCGACGTCGCGGTTACGCTCGACGAGTGCCTTGAGCGGCACCGCGCCGAGGTCGTCGGCGCGCACGCCGGACAGCGCGCCGCCGTAACGGCCGATCGGGGTACGAATCGCATCACACAGAAAAGCTTCGGTCATCAGTGTCTCCGGTCTCATGCAAGGCTGGGAAGTGAATGAAACGCGCCCCTTGCATTGCCCGCCGGGATGCGCTTAAATGTTCTATATACGAACATAAGATCGTGTATCGAACGTTCAGCGCATCATAGGGAGTGCGGGGACGACCTGTCAAGCGCCCGGTCCGCGGTGCGGTTGGCGTGTCAGGCCCCATGCGCTATCTTCTCGGCTGCACGACAATCCGACCGTTCATGACAACCGAAGACATCCAGACGAAACCGGGCGACTCCTATGTGCAGTCATTCGCGCGCGGCCTCGCGGTGATCCGCGCATTCGACGCCCAGCGCCCGGAGCAGACGCTCACCGAGGTCGCCTCGGCCACCGGGCTCACGCGCGCCGGCGCGCGCCGGATCCTGCTGACGCTGCAGACGCTCGGCTATGTCGAGGCCGACGGCCGGCTGTTCCGGCTCACGCCGAAGATCCTCGAACTCGGCTTCGCGTATCTCACGTCGATGCCGTTCTGGAATCTCGCCGATCCGGTCATGGAGCAGCTGTCCGCGCAGATCCACGAAAGCTGCTCGGCCGCCGTGCTCGACCGCACCGAGATCGTCTACGTGCTGCGCGTGCCGACCCGCAAGATCATGACGATCAACCTGTCGATTGGCAGCCGCCTGCCCGCATACTGCACGTCGATGGGCCGTGTGCTGCTGTCCGCGCTCGACGACGCGGCGCTCGACGAAACGCTCGCGCAGAGCGGCATCCGCGCGCACACGCCGCGCACGATCACCGACATCGGCGAGCTGAAGGCGACGATCGCACAGGTGCGCCAGCAAGGCTGGGCCGTGGTCGACCAGGAACTCGAAGTGGGCTTGATGTCGATCTCGGCGCCGATCCGCAACCGGCGCGGGCAGGTGATCGCCGCGATGAACATCAGCGGCAACGCGCAGCGGCACACCGCGAAGCAGATGGTGAAGGAGTTTCTCGGGCCGCTGCAGCAGGCCGCGCAGACGGTGTCGGAGCTGGTGGCACGGCGCGGATGAGCGAAGGGGCGCGCGTCGTACCTGAGGGTGGTGCGCGGGCGGTAAGCGCGTATCGCCGCTTGCCGCCTGTCGTGCCGCGCCATGCTTTGCGTCAGTCCATCGAATCCCGCGCCGTCTCGCGCAGCATCGCGACCGCGATCAGCGACAGCACCACGCACGCGGCCACGTAGCCGGCCGGCGCGAGCTTGCTGCCCGTCGTCTTCACGAGCCAGGTCGCGATCAGCTGCGCGGTGCCGCCGAAGATCGTCACCGCGAGCGCATACGCGATCGAGATGCCCGTCGCGCGCACGTGGCGCGGCAGCGATTCGCACATCAGCGCCATTTCGGATGCCGAACCGAGCGAATAGAACAGCAGCATCAGCGCGGTCAGCGGCAGGATCACCGGCAGCGTCGGATGATGGTTCATCAGCCAGAACGCCGGGAACAGCAGCAGGACCAGCACGCCGCGTCCGACGAAGATCGGCAGGCGCCGGCTGCCGAGGCGGTCCGACAGCCAGCCGAACAGCGGACACGTCACCAGCATCACGCAACCCGACGCGACGCCGACGAACATCGACAGCTTCATCGGCAGCCCGAGCGTATGGATCGCATAGGTCGGCATGTAGAACGTCAGGATGTAGGTCGACACCGTTCCGCCCATCACCGTCAGCATCAGCAGCAGCACCGTGCGCGTGTGCTGCGAGAACAGCTCGCGCAGCACGCCGCGTTCGATCCCGTGATGGCTGTCGCCGGGCGCATCGTCCGCGAGCCGGCGGCGCAGATACATGCCGACCGGCGCGATCAGCACGCCCACGAGGAACGGCAGGCGCCAGCCCCAGCCCTCGAGCGCGTCCTTGGTCAGCGTGTTCGACAGCAGCGCCGCGAAGCCCGACCCCATCAGCGCCGCGCCGCCCTGCGTCGCCAGCTGCCAGCTCGCGCGGAACGCGCGGTGCGACGTGCCGCCCTGCTCGATCAGCGTGGACGTCGCCGCGCCGAACTCGCCGCCCTGCGAGAAGCCCTGCATCAGCCGCGCGCAGACGACCAGCAGCGGCGCGGCCACGCCGACCTGCGCGTAGGTCGGCGCGATCGCGATCAGGCCGGTGCCGAGCGCCATCAGCATGATCGTCAGGTTCAGCGCGGCCTTGCGGCCCTTGCGGTCCGCGTAGACGCCGAGCACGACGCTGCCGAGCGGCCGCGTGAAGAAGCCGGCGGCGAACGTCGCGACCGACAGCAGCAGCGACGTGGTCGGATCGCTCGACGGGAAGAACAGCTTGCCGATCAGCACCGCGAAAAAGCCGTACACGGTGAAATCGAAGAACTCCAGCCAGTTGCCGATCACGGCCGCCGCGATCGCGCCGCGCTTCGTGACGGCCGGTGCGCCGCGCGCATCGGTTTCGGCAGCCCCCGTCGACGCGGGGTGCAGCGCGAGATGGTCTTTCTGCATCGTTCGTTTCTCCTCTCAATGCGGCCGGAAGCGCCGGCCGCGCGCCGCCGCCGGGGTTACTGCGCGAGGTATCGCTCGACCAGACGCGTCCAGAACGCCGCGCCGATCGGCAGGTTGCGATCGTTGAAGTCGTACTTCGGGTTGTGCACCATGCAGCCGTCCTCGCCTTCGCCGTTGCCGAGCCGCACGAACGAGCCCGGCCGCTGCTGCAGCATGAACGCGAAATCCTCGCTGCCCATCAGCAGGTCGGCCTGCTCGACCACGTGCGCGTCGCCGACCAGCTCGCGCGCGACCTGCGCAGCGAAATCCGTTTCGGCATCCGTATTGACGACGACCGGATAGCCTTCGATGTACTCGACGTGCGCGGTCGCACCGTAACTCGCGGCCTGCGACTCGGCGAGCTCGACGATGCGGCGCTTGAGCAGCGCGCGCACGTCGGGGCTGAACGACCGCACGCTGAGGTCGAGGCGCGCGCCGTTCGGGATCACGTTGTTCGCGGTGCCCGCGTGCATCGAGCCGACCGTGACGACCGCCGGCTGCGACGGGTCGACGTTGCGCGCGACGATCGTCTGCAGCGCCATCACGATGCTCGCCGCGACGACCACCGGGTCGACCGTCAGGTGCGGCCGCGCCGCGTGGCCGCCGACGCCCTCGATCGAGATGATCGCCTTGTCGCCGGCCGACATGAACGGGCCGCGCCGCGTGAGGAACACGCCGGGCGCCGCGCCCGGATGGTTGTGCATGCCGAACACCGCATCGCACGGGAAGCGCTCGAACAGGCCGTCGTCGATCATCTTCTTCGCGCCGCTGTCGACGCCGTGCTCCTCCGCCGGCTGGAAATACAGGTGCACGGTGCCGGAGAAGTTGCGCGTCTTCGCGAGGTGTTGCGCGGCGCCGAGCAGCATCGTCGTGTGGCCGTCGTGGCCGCATGCGTGCATCTTGCCGTGCGTGCCGCTCGCGTACGGCAGGCCGGTCGCCTCCAGGATCGGCAGCGCGTCCATGTCCGCACGGATGCCGATGCTGCGCGTGCCGTCGCCGACGCGCAGCGTGCCGACCACCCCCGTCTTGCCGACCCCGCGCGTCACTTGCCAGCCCCATTGCTCGAGCTTGTCCGCGACGAGCGCGGCCGTCTCGTGCTCCTCGTACGCGAGCTCCGGATGATGGTGAATGTGGTGGCGAATCTCGCGCAGCCCGCCGGCGGCGGGCATCAGATCCTCGATTTCGGTGAATCGGACGTCGGTGGTCATCAAGCGGCTCCTGCTGATCGTCAGCGTGTCAGCCGCACGCGAACGGTTGCGTGCGGGAAAGCGAGCCACTATAGCGAGCCGATATCGGTTCAATAAGATGCGGAATTTTTCACCGCGATAAGATTTATTAATCAGGGTTAATACGGGGGGCGGAGGCCAGATGTAGCCTTCGATTAGATGCGGATACGACTTTCGATTAGATGTGGATAGCTGCCAGAGAACTCCGAAACACCGCATACCACGAAGCGGGCCACAAGTTGCTCTACGAGCGCTTCGGCGGCGCTGGCGACGCAGTCGTGTGGAAAAACGAGAGTGGCAATTCCGAAGAGTGCGCGTGGCTCGGCCAGTTCCGTCCTCGCACCTGCCCCGAGGAGAGGCACAAGGTGGCGTTGAAACATGGGTTTGCAGTTCCCGAGCTACCTGCGAACTGGAAAATGCTCGTCGGCATGTCTGGCCTGTTGGTCGAAGAAATCCCGAGCGGTGAGACGGAGGATACCGGCGCTATGGCGGATTCCCTGTTCCTCAAAATTTCCTGTGGAGAAGCATCGGCCTCCGATCTCGCGCTCAAGGGCGTCACGGACATCGAGCGCTGCGGACTGAGCTATGACGTGGTCGACGAAGTCGTGCGGATGCTGCGCGAGGGATGGTCCGTCGTGCAGGAAGAAGCCGAGTATCTGATAGCGTCCGCCGCAGCTGATCCTGCTTGCTGCAGAATGGTATGAGAGATTACCCGTCTGCGGCATGTGATACGGCGATTTTTCCGGCAGGCTGCTGATGTGATCGGAGCCGACCATCCCGTGTCGTCGGGCCAACGGTGTGATTTTCGACCCGCCCCGAACACGAAGTGTCTGACAACCCCTTTTCTGCTGACCGTCTGGATGAACGGGTTACCAGTAATATTCGCCGTCGTCACGTTGACCTTCGATCCATGTGTCGCCGAGGTCGAGCTCGTAGTATGAATAGGCTGATTCGCCTCGCTTGCCGGCGACTTCGAGAGTAGTTTGCCCCGATACGGTACACACTGATCAGGTTTCTGGAATTCCGAGCGAAAGCCACGCTTCCATCGACTGTCGGCATAACGAAGCTGCCTTCATCTATCCCGGAATCCACGACCGCCATATGCTGGACGCAGCTTCGCGGGCTTCGGTTTTGCTGGATGCTCCCAGATTGGCCGCAATCAATCCCCTAAGGCTTCGGAAATGCGATTTTGTTGAAAGCCGAAATCCTTGAAAATACGTCGGAAATGAATTCAATAAACACTATGGCCCGTGTTGGAAGCAACCTGTTTGCAACATAGACAATCTGAACAGGGACGGCCGGAGCAAAGTGCCCGGTCAGAATTAACTGCAAACGACCGCTTTTTAACCCTTCCTCGAACAGCCATTCCGGCCCATGCCCGACCCCTAACCCAGCTGTGACCGCTGCTCGAACGGCCTCGGGTGAGTTGACCCGCAATCTCCCAGAGACCGGAATATCGGCGTCACGAAAGCGCCATGTCGCACCGGACGACAGCAAAGTGTAGACCACGCAATCATGTTCTCGCAGGTCATCAGGTGTGTCCGGAACTCCGCGTTTCGCCAGATAGTCCTTGCTGGCCACGGCCACACGCTCGTACATTCCTATGCGCCTGGCGCGTAGCGCACTGTCCTCCAGATGTCCAATGCGAATCGCGAGCTCGACTCCCTCGTCTACAAGGTTCACGTAGCGATCGCTGATCTGAAGATCCAGCGTCAATCTGGGATACCGCTCCAGAAAGACCGGGACCTGAGGCAACACATATGCATGCGCTAACGCCGTGGGACAGGCCACGCGCAAGAGTCCCGATGGATCGACACTGTTCCTGAAAGACGATTCAGATTCGTCCACCGCGTCAAGAATCCGGCGGATATCTGCATAGTAGCGTTCACCCTCGGGCGTCAGGGCAAGCTTTCGTGTGGATCGGTGCAGCAGCCGCGTTTGGAGATGGTCCTCCAGCGCGGCTACATAGCGGCTGACGTTGGGTTGGCCCAATCCCAAATCTCGCCCTGCAGCAGAAAAACTCCCCGTCTCGACGGCCCGTGCGAAGCACGTCATCAAGAGAAATCGGTCCACGCGACCCCCAATTCATGCAACGGAAGCATGAAATATATTCAAAGCAGACATCTTATCGCCACATCGGCATAGGTGCACATTTCTCCCTGTCGACCACGGTTGGTTGTCACTTACAGGAGAAGTCAATGTCGCGCTTGCAAGGTAAACGCACCCTTATCACCGGCGGCACCAGCGGCATCGGTCTGGAAACCGCGAAGCAGTTTTTGGCCGAGGGCGCCCGCGTCGTCGTCACGGGAGTCAATCCGGATTCGATCGCCAAGGCGCAAGCCGAACTTGGATCCGAGGTTCCGGTTCTACGGGCCGACTCGGCCAGCGTCGCTGCCCAAAAGGAACTGGCACAAGCCGTCAAGGACCACTATGGCCAACTAGACGTTGCCTTTCTCAATGCCGGTGTATCCGTCTGGTTGCCGATCGAGGAATGGACGGAAGAGATGTTCGATCGCTCGTTCGATGTCAATGTCAAGGGACCGTACTTCTTGCTCCAGGCGTTGCTGCCGGTATTCGCTCGCCCGGCGTCGGTCGTGCTCAACACGTCCGTCAGTGCGCATGTTGGCGCAGAGCGCTCCTCCGTTTATGCGGCCACCAAGGCTGCGGTGCTGAATATGTCGAAGACGCTTTCGGCGGAACTGCTTGGACGCGGCGTCCGCGTCAATGCGGTCAGCCCCGGCCCGGTCGACACGCCGCTGTACGACAAGCTCGGCATCCCCGACGCCTACCGCGAACAAGTCAACAGGGATATTGCCGCCACCATCCCACTCGGCCGCTTCGGTACTCCGGAGGAGGTGGCCAAAGCCGTGCTGTACCTGGCCTCCGACGAGTCCCGTTGGACGGTCGGATCGGAAATCGTCGTGGATGGGGGCCGCATGCTCAACCGCTGATCGAGCAACGCCGGAGCCGGGGAAAGCGTCTTCTGTTCGCGCACGAGTGGCAGGTGCTGCGCTCGGCATCACGCTTTCCCCTCCCGCGAAGCAAAGAGAGCAGAAACACGGAAAACATCCTGGTGCACTGCCGCTGCATACAGACCATTCGAGCCTTACATGACAATGCCCTCGCTTACTCTGATCAGTCACCCTCTGTGCCCGTTCGTCCAGCGGGCCGCCATCGTTTTGCTTGAAAAGCAAGTTGCGTTCGAGCGTATCAACGTGGATCTCAACGCCAAGCCGGCTTGGTTTTTGGCACTGTCACCGACTGCCAAGGTCCCTTTGCTCCAAATCCAGCAGCCCGACGGCGAAGAAGATATCTTGTTTGAAAGTATGGCTATTTGCGAATATCTGGACGAAACGCAACCCGGCCCACATCTCTACCCGGCCAATCCATTGGCACGCGCCAAGCATCGAGCCTGGATCGAATTTGGCTCAGCGACCCTGGGCGAGGCGTGGGGGTACTTGAACGCCAAGGACCATGCCAGCGCCGAAGTAAAAGCCACGTCGTTCAAAGAACGGCTGGTCCAACTCGAAAACGTCCCAGGCCTCGGTCCGTACTTCGACGGTGAGACCTTTGGCATGGTAGACGCGGTCTTTGCCCCCATCTTTCGCTACTTCGACACCTTAGAGATAGATGGTGTCGCGTCAATTTTCGCGGACGTTCCCAAAATCAACGCCTGGCGTAGAAATCTCCGAGGAAGAGCTAGTGTGATCGGCGCCGTTTCTGTAGATTATCAGGCCCTTTTTCTAGCGCACTTGCGACGGCAAAAGGCCGTGCTGGCCGAGAAAATGTAGGACGCGTCCTCATCGCCTCACGTGCTCTATTGGAACGCGCTCCTCCGTTACAAATCCATCCCGAGACCTTATAGCCGCAGCCGGAAGCTAACAAAGGTTCTTCTCGGGAACCACGGCTAAAAGATGCCACCGCCTCGCGTGCTCGGAAAGACGATTGTCGAATGATCGTCATCGAGCATTCGTTCGGTGGGCAAATTATTCACAGAGCCTTGATATCGGAGACGGCTGAAGGTGATTGGCGAGCGACAACCACGTCACAACCAGCAGATTGTTCCGACGCGCTTCGAGCCAGCGTCGTCATGTCCCGTTCAAACCGCACCCGCTCCCCACGCAAGGAATCCGCCGTCCACCGGAAGCACAATTCCGTTCGTATACCCCGCCTCCTCCGACGCCAGATAGCACACCGCCGCAGCGATTTCCGACGTCGTGCCGTAGCGCTTCATAGGAATCGCATTTGAATATTCGGCGCGGAACTCTTCACTATGCAGCGCCTTGGTCATCGGCGTATCGACTGGGCCTGGCGCGATTGCGTTAGCTGTAATGCCGTAATCGCAGAGCTCCACTGCCATCTGGCGGGTTAAAGCAATAACGGCCCCTTTCGAGGTGCCGTATGCCGTGCGGCCTTTACCGACCGCTCGCATGCCTGCCACCGAGGCGATATTGATTATGCGGCCCCAGCGATTCTTTACCATCAGACGTGCGGCGTGCTGGGAGCATAAGAACGCCCCCGTTACATTGACCTGCATCGTTTTAAGAAACGTGTCCAGTGGGTAGTCGATGAACGGCACCAGCTTCGCAATACCGGCGCCGTTGACCAACACGTCGCAACGCCCATGTCTTTTGTCAAGTTCACCAAACGCAGCGGCAATCGACTCTGAATTTGAAACGTCCATCTCAATGGCCGACACTGACAGGCCCGCGCGCTGAAATCTCGACGCCGCCTCTTCAGCCGCGCTCTTATTGATATCGGCAAGAACAACGTGATAGCCACGTTTCGCGAGCTGTTCCGCCGAATCGGCCCCGATGCCCATCGCGCCACCTGTAACCACTGCAACGCGGCTCGCGTCGCTTTGCTTCATCTGCTCCACGCTGTCTCCTTTAGCGTAAGACCGCTGCAGGCTTCAATTCCGATGCCTGGAAGCGGACCGAATGATGGCGCTACGCACCATCTCATGAGCAGATTATTGAAGCCGCAGCGGGCTAGGTCAAAGGATAATAAAGCAGCAGGCAGTGAGAAAAAGTCACAGCCAGGATGCAGAGATTTCGTCTGCAAGAAAGCACGCCGCAGCTGGCTTCATGTCTCCATCTCACGCAACTCATTCCTCAGCCATTCAACTAGGGCGACTGTCTTCGGCTGATTTTCGGCATGAGGAGCAACCCAGAGCACAAGGTGCACCGGTCCCGGGACGAAACCGAACGGCGCGACAAGACCAGCTGAGTCCAGTTCGTCTCGGACGAGCATTCTCGGCACTGCCGCAACCCCCAACCCGCACTTGGCGGCCTGAATCTGAAGATAGAAATGATCAAACGATTCAGCAATATCGGGCGGAGGCTCGAGTACGGTCGAGGTCGCTTTGTACCAGTCAGCCCACGCGGACGGTCGTGTATTGGTTGCCAAAAGCCGCGCGCGCGCCAGGTCGCCCGGTTTTTCGATCCGGTTCGTGCGCATGTATTCCGGGGAGCAAACCGCGCCGATCCATTCCTCAATCAACGGGACAGGGGTTACGCCTTTGGGTACAGGGATGGAGGACAGCCGTATCGCTACCGTTATCTTGTCCCGCGTGAAGTCGATTTCACCATGACCAGTGTTGAAACTCAGGTCAAGCGACGGGATCGCATTCTTCAGCTTTGAGAGGCGTGGCAGCAACCAGTACATCATGATCGAAGCCGAGCACGAGAGCGTCAACGGACCCGGCTTCAACTGATCGACGGTCTTTTGGATGAGGTTGAACGCCACGCTCAGGCCTTCCGCCATCTGGGCACCTTCGGGCGTCGGCTCCGTCGAGTGTGCATTGCGTGACAGCAGCAGGACACCCAGTTGGTCTTCAAGTGCGCGTATGTGTCTGCTCACCGCGCCGTGAGTCACGTTGAGTTCTTCAGCGGCAGCACCGAAACTTCGCAGGCGCGCCGTGGCTTCAAAAGCTCGTAGCGCATTCAATGAAAGACGAGGCACCTGGACTCCTGTTGGGCCCGAAGCCCACTGCTTGCGGAAGCTGCCTATTGTGAGTTTTTCGCTCAGGGTCAAGAAATCATATCGTTTGATGTCGCGAGACGTCAAATCTATATTCTGCTCATCCCCCGGCTAAAGCGCACGCGGCCACGCAGGCCTCATGTGCCCGGTTTCAGCTCGAATACCTAGTACGAAGAGACAAACATGGTCGAAATCCCCCATCGAAGAGCCGAATTCACTGCGCGCTATTTCGTCGAGAGTTCAGTACCGATTGCAAAAGCCGCAGAGGTAATCGCAGGCGAACAGTCCAGCGGGACGTTTCTTGCGCTGCCCGGGGAGACTGATGCGCTGAAGAACCGTGCCAGGGCCCGTGTAGTGAAGGTGGATTCGCACTCTCCTGTTCTGGAGCCCTCCCTGTACAGTGCTCATGTCGAACGCAAGGGATCCCCGAGTGTCTATTTCCGGGGTGAGATCGAGATCGCCTTTCCGGTCGACAACATTGGTCCTAACTTGCCGACCCTCCTGTCAACGGTCGCGGGTAATCTGTTTGAGTTGGGAGAAGTGACAGGGCTACGCTTGCTCGATATCGATCTGCCAGCAACCTACGCCGCCCAGTTCCCCGGCCCTCAATTCGGCATTAGCGGAACCCGCGACTTCGCTAAGGTCTACGACAGACCAATGATCGGCACCATCATTAAGCCGAGCATTGGCTTGCTTCCCGCACAGACGGCGGAGATCGTCGACAGTCTCTGTGCCGCAGACATCGATTTCATCAAGGACGACGAGCTTCTCGCTGATCCCACATACGCGAGCTTCGACGAGCGTCTCGCAGCCGTCATGCCCGTCCTGCATCGGCACGCCGACCGCATGGGACGTATGCCCATGTACGCAATCAACATCTCGGGCACAATCGACGAGATGCTCCAGCGACACGATGCGGTGGTACGGGCGGGCGGTACATGCGTGATGGTTTGCATTAATTGGGTCGGCTTTGCTGGCGTCGAGCACCTTCGCAAGCATGCCCAGCTGCCCATCCACGGTCACCGCAATGGTTGGGGCGCACTCACCCGCTATCCGCAACTCGGGTTCTCCTTTAAGGCGTATCAGAAGCTGTGGCGACTTGCTGGGGTGGATCAACTCCACGTCAACGGCATTCGCAGCAAGTTCTGGGAACCAGACGCGTCCGTCATCGAATCGGCCCGTGCCTGCCTGACACCATTCGCGGGCGTGCAGCCGTTGATGCCCGTTTTTTCATCTGGCCAGTGGGCGTCGCAAGCCCCTGATCTTTATGCTCAGTTGGGTTCCGTAGACCTGATGCATTTGGCGGGCGGCGGAATCATCGGACATCCGCATGGAATTGCCGCGGGCGTTGCAAGTATGCGGGAAGGGTGGGAAGCAGCTGTCGAAGGGATCGACCTGAACACCTTCGCGGAGTCCCGACCTGCGCTGCGTGCTGCGCTGTCTCACTTTCAATCGGCGTGACCCGGATGAGCGCAAAATCCGAACAATCAGCTGCGGCACTGAGGCTGGCTTTCTACGGCGACGACTTTACCGGATCGACGGACGCTCTCGAGGTCCTGGCCTTCGCGGGGCTTAGGTGCGCGCTTTTTTTGAAAGCGCCTTCGTCCGAAAAACTATCGCAACTCGGCGGATTCGACGCCATCGGTGTCGCAGGCGACAGCCGAGGCATGAGTCCGTCCGAAATGGATCGGTCTCTTCCACCGCTTTTCGAAGCTCTGCACGCCCTCGATGCTCCGATCCTTCACTACAAAGTCTGTTCGACTTTCGATAGCGGCCCGGCGATAGGAAGCATCGGCAGAGTCTTGGAGATAGCCCGGGCGGGCATCACTCGGAATCCAGTTCCGGTTGTTGCCGGTACGCCGGCATTGAAGCGCTACTGCGCATTTGGCAACTTGTTCGCTCGGTCTGGTACCGACAACAAGACTTATCGAATCGATCGCCATCCAATTATGAGCGCCCACCCGGTCACACCGATGGCCGAGGGAGATCTTCTGCGTCATCTGGCCCTGCAGACCGCTTTGCCTCTCTCCGGCTTCCAGCTGCCGAATCTGGAAGGTACTCGCGAAGAAGTCGATCTGGCATGGTCGAAAGCAATTTCAACGGGCGACTCGGGAATCTTGCTCGATTCAGTGACTCCACGTCATCTAACCGAAGTCGGCCGGCTCCTCGACAACTACGCTACGGCGGTCGGCTCCGTATTTACAATCGGCTCGTCTGGTGTCGAATATGCGCTGACTCAATGGTGGCGGGAACTCGGTAGCCTTCCCGAAACGCAGCGGTGTTATGACCGTATTGCGCCGACGAATCAGATCCTTGCCATTTCCGGGAGCGCCTCACCGCTGTCGTCCGCACAGATCGACGCGGCGATCACTGCAGGCTTCGCCGAAATCGCCATCGACGCAAAAGCGCTCGTTCGAGAAGATTCTTGGCAACGGACAGCTCAAGATATCGCCGTCCGCGCGATTGCGCTGCTCAGTGAAGGGCGCAGCGTCATTTTGCATACCGCCCGTGGCCCGAGCGATGCACGCATCGTCGAAATGCTCGAGTACTTTACCGCTCGCGGACTGACCCAGGACGACGCTCGGCATCAAGGTGGTCGATTGCTTGGGCAACGGCTTGGCGCAATTGCGAATGATGTCCTCGAAGCCACTCACCTGCAACGACTGGTTCTCTCAGGCGGAGATACGTCCAGCCAGGTCACACAAGTCCTTGGCCCTGACGCGCTTGAGATTGACGGTCGCCTGGCCGTGGGCGCACCGCTGTGCCGTGTAATTTCCGAAAAGCCTCATTTGCGAAACCTTCAGCTTGCTCTGAAAGGTGGGCAAATGGGCGACCAAAACTTTTTTGTCATCGCACGCGATGGCATCACGAGATGACTCCGGCGCGATGCTGCAACATTGCTTGCTCCGTAAAGTGGAGCCTCACATCGGGAACCGCCACGGAAAGCATGCCCCCCACTGCATCACCCAGAAATGTGGGAAGACGGTCGACCTTACGGTGATTGAAAGCAGCAGGACCTAGGCGCTGCACCACGTCGGTCAGCCCTCTTACCGTACGGATATGGACCAGTTGCAATATCGCGTCGCATCTCGAAGTTAGAAGGCTGCTCGCAATGCCGAGTAGCCTCATCTCTGCTTGCGCGAACATCTCGTCTCGCCTCTCCCGCAGGAAGTCTCACCTCAACGTAAAGATTTTCATCGATGAATAGAAACCGCTCCACGAAAATCGTGGCGACGCTCGGACCGTCTAGCTCGTCCGAAAGCTTGATTGAGAGCCTCTATATCTCCGGCGCCGATGTCTTCCGGTTGAACATGAGTCACGGCAGCCACGCGGAGCAGGCTCAACGACTGCTTGCAATTCGACGCATCGAGGCCCGGCATGGGCGGCCGGTCGGCGTACTGCTCGATCTGCAAGGACCAAAGCTACGTGTGGCGCGATTCAAAGATGGGAAAGTCGAGCTGCGGCCAGGACAGACTTTCAGCTTCGACCTTGATAGCGCCTCAGGCGACGCGTCGCGGGTCTGCCTGCCGCACCCGGAAATCTTCGCAGTCGCCGCGAATGGCGATACTCTACTCGCCAACGACGGCCTGCTGACGTTCAGGATTGTCGACACGTCGCTCACCCGCATTACGACCGAAGTCGTTGTCGGTGGAGTCCTCTCGGACCGAAAAGGAGTCAATGTTCCGAGCGTCGTCCTCCCCATTCCGGCACTGACCGATAAGGACAGGCAAGATCTGCAATTTGGCCTTGAGCAAGGCGTAGAGTGGATCGCACTGTCATTTGTACAGCGGCCGGACGATGTGCGCGATGCGCGTAATCTGATTAGAGGCCGGGCGAAGATCATGGCGAAAATCGAGAAGCCATCCGCTGTCGATTCGATCGAAGAGATTATCGAGGCCTCCGACGGAATCATGATCGCGCGTGGCGATATGGGTGTTGAGTTGCCACCGGAGGAAGTCCCTGTCATCCAGAAGCGAATCGTGAGTCTATGTCGGGAGGCAGGAAAACCAGTCGTTGTGGCGACGCAAATGCTGGAGTCGATGGTTAGTTCTGCCATGCCCACCCGAGCAGAGACGTCCGATGTCGCGACCGCCGTTTTTGACGGTGCCGATGCCGTCATGCTGTCCGCGGAGTCGGCGTCCGGTGCCTTTCCCCTTGAAGCGGTTTCGATGATGAATAGAATCATCGAGCACACGGAGAATGCACCGACATATCGTCAACTGCTGAAAGCGGTGGCACCTCCTGCCACCGCCGACACACCAGAAGCGGTCAGTTCAGCGATTTTTACCATTACCTCGATGTTGTCGGTTTCAGCGATCGTTGCCTATACCACTTCCGGCGCAACCGCAGCGAGAATTGCTCGCGAGCGTCCCGGCTCTCGCATTCTGTCACTTACGCCTGATGAGGTCGTTGCGCGTCAACTTGCGTTGACGTGGGGCGTCTGTCCTCTGCGTGTCGACGACGCGGACAACATCGAAGATATGGTCACGAAAGCTGTAGCTGCGGCGCATCGGATCGGTGTCGCCCGCCACAAACCGCTATTGATCGCCGCAGGGGTCCCGTTTGGCACGCCCGGCGTCAGCAATCTTCTCAGAATTGTCTACCCCTCCTGACAGTCATGGACTCACAGCATATGTCTCAATGAAATTCGACGGGCGTTGGTATTCGCGATGGTAACGACAAAACGGAATCTCAAAAAAACACGGCACGGGCCAACGCAGTCGCGACAGATGCTTCTCCCGCTTCCGTTATCGTTCGTCAAAGAGTGGTCACCGGTTTCGCACCTCGCCCTCGCTTCGTTTCAATCCGGTCATGGTAGCCAGCATCTGGTATATCAACTGATCCGAACGACGTATCTCTCATATTTGATGTGGAACGAAGGATTGGGCGGCGGCAACTATCAGCTTTACTGTGACGCTGAGCGCGAGATAGAGGCTATCGCGGCTGGTCACGCAAGTGGCGGGCCGTGGACGCTCAGTGAGAAAGCCAGGTGCATTCTCGAGAAAATCGTTTGTATCTACGATAGCCAGCTTGGCGGTATATCGTCGGGGCTCTTCGCACGATGCCACACAAAGCTGGAGCACCTCCTCAGCGAGTTGGTCGTCCGATCCGGGGACACTTTAGTACAGCGCGATGACGCCATCCGAGCGGTTTGAACCGATGGGGATTGAGGTCCATCCAGCATGCCGTACTCGTCCGGCGAACGTGCCGCATGATGCAAATTTTCTTCGCACTTGTATCACATGTGGCGTTGCCACCGGCCATCCGAGATCCATCGCACTGACGATACGAGAATTGCGACTCGAGCGGCGACGTCAGCCATTCGGAACAGTCGTAGACCTCAAAAAAGAGGTTCATCGCGGAATTCCGGGGAACGCCGGGGAGGAACGTCGGCGTTCGGCCATCAAGAGCCACTGCTCTTTTCGCCCTCAATGGCCAATCAACGCTGCGTTCCGGCCGTTCGGCGCTCAAGGTAGCCCCTCCCCGAGACACGAGGAGTTGCCGGTTCTGACACATTGGTCGACGTAACCTGTCAGCTTGCCGGATTGCGTGCCATGACGATCCACGCCGCGCCGTTGATCATCACCGACCGGTCGCCGGGGAAGCCCGCGAAGGCGGCACGAACCGCGGCCGAGGCGCGGGCGCGGATGTCGTCGGGCTGATCAGCGAGCGCACGCGACAGCGGGCCAACCTCAAGCGTCATCTTCACTGCGTCGTCGATCGCAGCGTCCCGCGTTTCGCCCTCGCCGAATCGGACGGCCGCGTCGAAGGGCGAGATAGCGATATCGGTAAAGCCGGCCGTCGTCAGGATGCGTGCCACGCGCTCCCGGTCGCCGAACGAAAACGGGCCGGGCGCTTCGGGATCGGGCAGCGCACTCGGCGGGAGGATGCCCTCGAGCGCGCCCACCGGCAGGCGCATCCAATCGTTCTCAGCCGCACCGCGCCAGCAGACGAAGGCGACCCGGCCGCCCGGCCGGAGTGCGCGTCGCATATGGGTGAACGCCGCTGTCGGATCGTCGAAGAACATCACGCCGAAACGCGAGAACAGGATATCGAACGCGCCCTCGGGCAGCTCTGCGCTGCTGGCGTCGGCCACCTGAAACAGGGCCGGCGTATCGTGTCGCGCAAGCGCGCGCGCTCGGTCGATCAGGGGTTCGGATATGTCCACGCCCAGCACTTGGCCCCCCGCGCCGACACGGGCGGCCAAAGCCAGACTCGACGCGCCTGCGCCGCAGCCGATGTCCAGCACGCGCTCACCCGTCGCGGGCGCGGCGACTTCTATCGCGGCCTGGCCGAACACCGCCACCAGCGCGTCGAGCCGGGCCTGGTTGGCGACCCAGCGCTCCCCGCTTTGACCATTCCAGTCACCCACCTGATCAGCACTTTGCTTTGCCACGTCATCTCCTTGACTCGACGATCCACCCTTCACCGCGTCGATCTACGCCAACCTTTTCGAAGGCGGCGACGCAACAAGAGAAGGGAATCTGTGCTCTCAAACCACCATCGACTGCTGGGCGAAGATGCCCGCCATCGCGCCCTGCGAGGATGCCTGCGTAACCGATGGCAAGAAGGGTGTGGCGAGGTCGCCAGCGGCGTAGATGCCGGGCATGCTGGTTTGGCGGCGCTCGTCAACCTTGAGAACGATGCCGGTGGGCGTATCCGCCGTGGCGAGGCCCAGTGATTCATGCAGGCTTGCCGACGGCTTGTTGCGCGGATTGGCGAACAGGACGTCGACCGCCACGTTGCGACCGGTATCGAGATTGACGGTGGTGATATGGCCTTTCTGGTGGGCGACCTCGATGATCCGGCCATCGACGAGAGGTATGTTGCGGCGCGCCAGATCGGCCTGGATATCGGGCGCAATGTCATGCCCATCGGCGAAGACAGTCAACTTGTCAGTCCAATCGCGGAACAACTTGGCAGACTGGTACGACTGCGGGCCAGACCAGACAAGGCCCCAATGCTGAGCGGCGACTTCAAAGCCGTCACAATACGGGCAGGGCACGATGGATGTGCCCCAGCTTTCGGCAAAGCCGGGAACAGCAGGCATCTGGTCGACAACGCCATAGCTCAGGATCAAACGGCGCGCCCTTAGGCTTTCGTGATCGTCGGTGACGACGCAGAAATCGTCGATGGCGCCAGACACGCTCTCCGCCCGGGCATCGACCAGCCGGATCGTTGGATAGCGCACCAGCTGCTGCCGCGCCTCGACCAGGATGTCTAGCGGCGGTTTGTGATCGTGGCCGAGCAAGCCATGCGAGTGCCCGGCAAAGCGGTTGCGCGGCCGGCCGGTATCGAGAACGGTGACCTTGCGGCGGGCACGGCCGAGCTGCAGGGCGGCGGCGAGACCGGCAAAGCTGCCGCCGATGATGATGACGTCATTCATGGTGATCGGCTCCGGGTTGTGGATGGAGGGGGCTGGGCGTGGTGTGCAATATCGCCCGGCGATACGCGCTTGAGACGGTCAGCGAGCAGGGCTTCGGCATTGGCGAGAAAGTTGCCCATGCTGTATTGACCGGCTCGACAATGCCGCTCGATATCGCCGGGCGGCCCGGGGAAACCTGATCTGGACAACCGGTTCAAACCTGCCCTTGACGTGCACATTGCGATACCACATGGTATCCTAATGCCCGAATTTGAATACTGTCAAGTACTGGAATTGTCGTGACCGAAAACAGCCACGGCCGGCGCGGCCGGCCCGCCAACGAGGCGCTTCGCCAAACGATTGTCGACGCCGCCTGCGAACTCTTTGTGGAATTGGGGTTTCAAGCGACGACCATGGACAAAGTCGCCCAGCGGGCGAAGATATCCAAGCTCAGCATCTATCGGCACTTCGAGAACAAGGAGGCGCTGTTCAGCGCGGCCATGGTGGCCCGCTGTGATCAGTTTGCACCGCAGGCCCTTTCTGAAGGCGTCGACGGTTCGGCCGAAGATCAGCTCATGGTGGTGGGATCATCCCTGCTTCGCACGCTGTTGAGCCCCGATGTCCGCAGTGTGGAAGCCATGGTTTTGGCCGACAAGACGAATCAAAAGTCGTTAAGCAAGCTTCATTACGAAGCCGGGCCCGCCCGTGTCATCGCCCACATCGAGGCCGTGTTGCTTCAGCTGCACGCGAAAGGGCTGCTGAACGTACCCGATCCTCTCCGGTCCGCCCGCTTGTTTGCCGCGCTTTTCAAAGGATCCGATCTACTGCTTATCGCACGCTTCGATGAGGCGAGAGCAGAGGACAGCAACGAAATCGAATCCTACTGCCGGTCGGCCGTCACCATGTTCATCGCCTCGCACGGTGACATCTAAGGGTGAGCTAACGCGGCTTGATGAAGAACCCGCAGAGTTGCACACGCTGTTCGCCTTGAGCAATCTGTGGATGACGCGCGAACGACTGATGCGCGAGGCCGCTACATGAGCGCAAAGGCTGCCCGCGCAGGCAGGCATCCTTGCACGGCTTAAGCCGCCTCACGAACTCAGGGGTCTAAGCGTCCGCAGAGGCCGATGACTTGTCCTCCAGGCGACGGCACGGAATGACCGCTCCACTCCGATACCTACCCTTAGGACAGAGACTGCTCGACCGGCTGCAACGGGTTGGCAAGCGACGTCCACGGAAATCCACGAAGAACCAAAAAAGAGGCGGGGCTTGCACCCCGCCTCTTCGGCTCCGTCATGATGCCCCGACTCTTAACCCTTCAAAAAGCCGGTGGAAATCCAAGGCACGGCGGCGATCATCGTGATCCCAATAAACAACGCGGCCATATAACCCATGATGGGTCGGATGCCCAGATTCGGCGAGATCTTGCTGACTGCACACGCCCCATAGTAGCCGACTCCGAACGGCGGCGAGAACAGCCCCAGTCCCATCGAGAGAATCACGACCATTGCATATTGAACTTCGTGGATGCCAACAGCTCGAGCAATCGGGAACAGTAACGGGCCGAAGAGCACGATTGCAGGGATTCCTTCAAGGACGCTACCCAATATGATGAACATGAAGATTGACACGACCATGAAGGAGAATGCGCCGCCAGGCAGATGCTGCATGAAGTCGGCCAGTCCATGGGAGAAGCCAGACTGGGTGAGCGCCCACGCCATCGCGGTAGCCGTACCAATAATGATAAGGATAGCTCCCGAAAGAGCAGCCGTCTCCACGAGCATGGGGCCGATTCGCTTCCAATTAAAGCATCGATACACCAAGAGTCCGGCGACGACGGCATAGGCGATTCCAACCGTTGAGACCTCCGTTGCCGTTGCCACTCCCTCGACCACCGCCAAACGGATGACAACCGGAAGTGCGAGTGCCGGGATCGATACCACAAACGCTTTCCCGACAAAGGACCACGCGGGTCTCCCGGACGACGTGGGTTCAGTCTTTCGAGCCCGCCACCAGACGAGCATGCATAACATGAACGCCAGTACAAGGCCCGGCAACAGACCGCCCGTAAAGAGCGCAGAGATTGATACCCCCGTAACCGATCCGATCGTGATGAGCACAATGCTTGGTGGGACCGTCTCAGTTTGCGCGCCGGTAGCCGATAGCAACGCCACGAGCTCGCCGGGATTCTCGCCACGCTTCTTCATCTCAGGGAACAGAATCGGAGCAACAGCTGCCATATCGGCTGCCTTCGAGCCGGAGATCCCCGAAATCAGATACATCGCACCGACCAAGACATAGTAAAGACCACCGCGCACATGGCCCAGCAACGATGCCAGGAAGTTGATCATCGCCCGTGCCATCCCTGTCATCTCAATGAGAAGCCCGAGGAAAATAAACATCGGCACCGCCAACAGAAGGATTTGAGACATTCCTTCGTCCATGCGGCTGACGACGATTTCCAGCGGCATGGAGGTTGACATTGAAAGGTAAGCAAACACGGAAAGACCGAAGGAGAATGCGATGGGCATGCCGCTCAAGACCGTGAAGCCGACCACTCCAACGAAGAAAATCACCAGGTTAAGGTTTCCAAGCGATTGCAAAACGGGTCCGGCATGTTCCAACGCAAACACACTTACTAGCGACACCGCAACCCCAGCGATAGCGGTCCTCCAGCCGATTGCTAACAACTTGACCACGCAGATCAGCAGCATCGACACAACCCCGAAGATGATAGCCGCAACGCGTACGCCGTCATTGATCTCCATTGTCGGGGTCAAAATGTCCCACTGCTGCTTGATGTAAGCGATCGATGGAACAAGTATGAGCCCGAGAAAAAGCATGCTCGCCACCGTCGAAATGGTGTCCCAGAACGGATCCCAGTGCTCGCCCATGCGGTTGACAAGTGCGGTCATGCGCATGTGGCTTCCTCGGTGCAACGCCGTAGCGGCACCTGTCATTGCTAGCCAGAGAAACAGGATGGCAGCGAGTTCGTCGCTCCAGATTAACGGGTGGTGCAGGACATAACGAGCAACAACGCCGCTGAAAAGCAGGATAACTTCCGCTAGCACCAGCAGTGCCGCAGGCACAGAGACGATTACGCCAAGCGCAAAGTCCACACGGGACAGCCAGCGCGGCATAGTCTTCGTTGCGTGATGGACTGTTGCGCTGGTCTGTTGTTCGAGTGCGTCATCCACGTCTTTCAGCATTTGCGTTCTCATGCGAGCTTCCCCGTGTATTTCTCCATGAGACTCCATTCTTCGTCTCCGAAGAATTGCTTCTGCTCCGTGTAGAAGTTCGCGGATTTCAGGGTTTGGCGGAACGCGTTCGTGTCAGCGGTGTTAAACGCAAGCCCTCTGCCCGCAAGCGTCTTTTGCAGGGAGGCGTTCAACTGGATCACGTCTTGTCGTTGCTTCAGTGCCCCCGCATTGAGGTGCTTTGAGACGATGTCACGGACGGTGGGCGGCATTTTTTCCCACGCTGTCTTGTTACCCAAGAACCAGTAGCCGTCCCACATGTGGTTTGTCATCGAGCAGTATTTCTGAACTTCATAAAGCTTCGCGGCGTCTACTACAGCCAGCGCGTTCTCCTGTCCGTCGACGACCTTTGTCTGCAATGAGGAATAGACTTCGTTGAAGCTGATCGACGCCGGGGCGGCGGAAAGCGACTTGAACAGCGAGATCCAGAGACGACCACCCGGCACCCGGATTTTCATGCCCTGCAGATCGGCAGGAGTCTTGATGGGCTTCGTACTGGTCGTGATCTGGCGGAACCCGTTGTTCCAGATCTTGTCCTGAACAACCAGATTCGCCTTTCCAATAAGCCCGCGAATATGGGCGCCAAGGTCGCCATCGAATGCCGCGAATACCTGGTCATAGTCTTTATACGCGAAGCCGACGCCAGAAATGGATGCCTTCGGAACCAGAGTCGACAAGGTATTTGCGCCCGACACCGTATAAAACTCCAGTGCCCCAGCTCGCAACTGCGAGAACATGTCCGGGTCGCCACCGAGCTGATTATTCGGAAACACCCGAAGGTCGACTCGACCATCTGTCTCCTTTTTGATCGCATCCGATGCCTCTTGGATGCGCACGTTCAGAGGGTGAGTTGCCGGTAGGTTCGTCCCGACCTTATAGGAAAATTCTGCAGCATTGGCGCGCCGAATCCACGGACCATCCAGGAGGCCTGTCGCCGCAACAACGGCTGCTCCGGTTCCGGTGATGAGAAAGTTTCTACGGGTGAATCCCATGTTCGTCTCCAACAATTTTGATAATCGTCCGTCAAGGACTTGCGCTTTATATGCTTGCTCGCCCTTCCCCGACGCGATGGGTCGAAGGAGCGGTATGGTGCGCTTTTGATTTGACGCGCCTGTCAGGTTGGTGCGCGTATTTAGAGTAGCGGACGTGTCGCCTCACAACAAACGACTTTATTTCGACCTATGGTGAGAAAAAATCGCTGGCTCGAATTCGAGAGGCAACGGGTTCAACAGATACTCCCCCGCGAAGCAGCGACCGCGGACTGTGAACACCGTGGCGTGCAGTGTTGGTGACCGCGTATTGGGGAAATCCCGCTCTGGCTTCGCCGCAGGGCGGCGGCCTGGACGCGCGGTCTTCTTCGCTTGCGCGAACCTCACTCACAACCAGTCGCGGCCCCAAAAGTCGGGGACTACGCCGGAATTAGCGATCTGCTTAAAAACCGCTTCTACGGTGAAAAAAAATCGGCACGTGGACGGAGCTGCCTAGCGCCATCGCCACTGATCGCAGTGATAGGTCCGATAGCCTTTGGCTTCGCGACATCGCTGAGCGCTACTGGTGAGCGCAAGGATTGAGCGTGTCCGCTCCTCAAGCCACGCACCGCTAGATTATTTTGCGCTGCTACCGGTGCCGCTTGCCGCGATTGACGGACGTAAACGAACGAAAGAAGCCGGGGGCCTATAACGGGCGCATCGACTCGCTCTCGACGGCCTGGCGAAAGGTCTTCGGCTTCACGCACGGCATTGTGCTCGTCGACGCCTTCTTCGAGAACGTCCAGCTTGATGGTCAGCGCGTGGGGCTGCGCTTCGACCGAGCGCCCCCACAGCCTATGCAGGTTGCGTGCTTGTGGACGCGCACCGAGATCCCGGACGCGGACGATCTGTGGTCGATCGCGGTGGTCACCGATGATCCGCCGCCCGAAGTAGCGGCGGCCGGTCACAAGTATTTTTCTTTACAATCATGGCCTTGGACCACACAGGGAAGCACGTCATCCCGCGCGCCGACGAACCGATCGGCGGCAAGGTGCGCGGCCGCATCGTCGTGGACGTCAGCGCACGGCGCCGGCAACGGCCATCCGTCGATTCGATTCAGGCCGGCGGCTCGTGCGTCGAGACCGCCCGCACCAATTTATCCAGGAGACCTCATGACCGCTGCAGACAACGCGCCCGTCAGCCGCTTCCCCGTGCCGGCACTCGAAGACCTGCCCGACGACATTCGCGAACGAATCGCGACCGTCCAGGAGAAATCGGGCTTCGTCCCGAACGTATTCCTCACGCTCGCGCATCGCCCGGACGAGTTTCGCGCGTTCATGGCATACCACGATGCGCTGATGGACAAGCCGGGCAACCTCACCAAGGCCGAACGCGAGATGATCGTCGTGGCCACCAGCAGCGTGAACCAGTGTCAGTACTGCGTGATCGCGCACGGCGCGATCCTGCGCATTCGCGCGAAGGATCCGCTGATCGCCGACCAGGTCGCGACCAACTATCGCAAGGCCGACATCACCGCGCGACAGAAGGCGATGCTCGACTTCGCGATGAAGGTTTCGCAGACCGCGCACCAGGTGGGCGAAGCGGACTTCGATACGCTGAAGTCGCATGGCTTCACCGACGAGGACGCCTGGGACATCGCGGCGATCTCGGCGTTCTTCGGGATGTCGAATCGCATCGCGAACGTGACAAACATGCGGCCCAACGCGGAGTTCTACGCGCTAGGGCGCTGAGGGCGGCCGGCAACGGCGATCGTGATCGAAGACCGGCGTGCATGCGACCGGGCGTCATCCGGTCGCCGCGCGTCGGCGAGGCGTCGGCGCGGCGCTCGAGCGAACCCGCGATGCCCCGGCTCCCAGACTCACCCGACCTTCTTCAACGCCTGCAGTCCCTCCGGCAACTTCGCGTCCGGGAACATCGTCGACAGCGTCGTATCGCGCCACCGCGCCGCCTCCTCTGCACGCTGCGCTTCCGCCTGCTCGCACACGAACAGCGCATCGCCGCCGAGCAGCAGACGCATCGGCACGTCGTCGCGACGCGACAACTCGACGATCAGCTTCGCGATCCGCGCCGGATCGCCGACCTCGTGGCCGCCGTATGCGCCGAGCAATTCGAGAATCTTCCCGACCGACGGCTGATAGTCGGGCAGCAGGCCGTCGATCTCGCGCTTCGCCTGCGCGGCCCATTCGGTGCGCATCCCGCCCGGCTCCAGCGTGCAGACGCGCACGCCGAACGGCGCGACTTCCTTCGACAGCACGTCGCTGAACCCGCCGACCGCCCACTTCGCCGCCTGATACGCGGACAGGCCGGGCGTCGACGTGCGCCCGCCGACCGAGGACACCTGGAAGATGTGGCCCGCGCGCTGCGCACGCATCGTCGGCAGCACCGCGCGCGTCAGGTTGACCACGCCGAACAGGTTCGTTTCGATCTGGTCGCGGAAGTCATCGGCGCCGATCTGCTCGAACGGCGCCGTATGACCGTAGCCCGCGTTGTTCACCAGCACGTCGATGCGGCCGAACGCGTCGCGGGCAGCCGCTACCGCGTGCGCGGCCGCCGCTGCGTCGGTCACGTCGAGTTCAATCGGCAGCAGCCGGTCGCCGTACCGTTCTTCCAGATCCGCGAGCCGCGCGGGATCGCGCGCACCGGCCGCCAGACGATCGCCCGCCGCCAGCACTGCTTCCGCGATCGAGCGCCCCAGGCCGCGTGCGGCCCCTGTTACCAGCCAGACTTTCGACATTTTCCACTCCTCGACAAGATTGAAATCACAAAATGAATGATTACTCACTCATTAATATGGCGCTGAAACGGCGATTTTCACCGTGCCGCGCCCTGCCTGAAACCGCCTTCCGCCGCGGCGGATGCGCCCGAACCGAACGCGCCGCCAATCACCCGTCTCCCGCCGTCCGCCAGGCAGCCCGCCCGGCGAGCCGTCCACTCATACCGCGTGCAACACGGCCCACAACGCACGAAACCCCGCTTCCCGGTATCCGTCGGCCAGCGCCGGATCGCGCGCGATCGATTCCATCGCCGTTTCCGCGATCGACGTGAACAGCGCCGCGCAGAACGCGTGCGCATCGTCGGCCTTCAGCCCGCCCGCAGCCGCAACCTGCGCGCGCAGCAGCGAGCTGATCGCGCCGAACCCTTCGGCCCCGGCCGCGCGATGCGCGTCGTCGATGCGGCCGCTCACGCCGAGCTGCTGCAGCGCGCGGCGCCCGTCCGGATTCGCGACGCCCCACGACACGTAGCCGTTCCACGCATGCCGCATCGCCTGTTCGGCCGGCGCGTGTTTCGGAAACCCGGTCATCATCGCCTCGCGCATGTCGGCCTTCAGGCTCAGGTACAGCGCATTCAGCAGCGCATCCTTGGTCTCGAAATAGGTAAACACCGTGCCTTCCGCGACACCGGCGAGCCGGGCGATGCGCGCGGTGGTCGCGCTCGCGCCGTCCTCCGCGAGCGCGCGGGCGGCGGCGGCGAGGATGGCGTCGTGCTTGTCGGGACTGCGCGGTCGGGCCACGTTCGATTCCTTTAATGAGTGAGCGCTCAATCATAATCGCGGCATGCGTGCCATGCAAGTGCTGTTACGACACGGGAACACATACACAATCGATCAAAAGCGTGCACTATTAGCGTTTTCACGTACTGGCGCGCCAACGCACCGGCGCCCGGCGCTTCGACGTTCGTTCCACGCTCACACCGCTTCAGACCGCGATCCACTCATGACGAATAAGCCCAACCAGACCGAAGCCGACCAGCCCGTCGACATGATCATCTTCGGCGGCGGCGGCGACCTGGCCGCCCGCAAGCTGTTGCCCGCGCTGTACATGGCGCACCTGCACTGCAACCTGCCGCCGGAGACGCGCATCATCGCGGTCGGCCGGCGCGACTGGGGCATCGACGGCTATCGCAAGTTCATGGACGAGCAATCGCGCCCGTTCATCGACGACAAGGCGTTCAACGCCGACGCATGGGCCCGCTTCCTCGACCTGTTCAAGTACGTGCTGATCGACGTGAACGCGCCGGAAGACTATGCGCGCCTCGCCGAAGCGGCGCGCACCGACGCGATCCACGTGTTCTACCTGTCGACGTCGCCGGAGCTGTTCACGACGATCTGCGACAACCTGTCGGCCGCGCACCTCGTCGATGCGCGCTCGCGCGTCGTCCTCGAAAAGCCGCTCGGCCACGATCTCGCGTCGGCGCAGGCGATCAACGATGCGGTCGGCAAGCATTTCGCGGAATCGCAGATCTACCGGATCGACCATTACCTCGGCAAGGAAACCGTGCAGAACCTGATGGTGCTGCGCTTCGGCAACCCGATCTTCGGGCCGCTGTGGCAGGCGCCGAGCATTCGCAGCGTGCAGATCACGGTGGCGGAGACGGTCGGCGTCGGCAGCCGCGCGGGCTTCTACGACCATACCGGCGCGCTGCGCGACATGGTGCAGAATCACCTGCTGCAACTGCTGTGCATCGTCGCGATGGAACCGCCGGTGTCGCTCGACCCGGACGCGGTGCGCGACGAGAAGCTGAAGGTGCTGCGCTCGCTGCGGCCGATGGCGCTGTCGGACGTCGCGCGCGACACGGTGCGCGGCCAGTACACGGCCGGCGCGGTCGACGGACAGCCGGTCAAGGGCTATCTCGAGGAGGACAACGTGCCGGCGGACAGCCACGCGGAAACCTTCGTCGCGCTGCGCGCGCACATCAACAACTGGCGCTGGGCGAACGTGCCGTTCTTCCTGCGCACCGGCAAGCGGCTGCAGCGCCGCCAGTCGGAAATCGTGATCGAGTTCGCGGACATGCCGTTCTCGATCATCCCGAGCGGCCCGCGCCACTACAGCAACCGCCTCGTGATCCAGCTCCAGCCGGAAGAATCGATCCAGTTGCAGATGCTCGCGAAGGAGCCGGGCAGCGGGATGAAGATGGTGCCCGTGAGCCTGAACCTCGACCTGCAGCAGGCGATTCCGGAGCGGCGCGCGGAAGCATACGAACGGCTGCTGATCGACGTGATCCGCGGCCGCCTCACGCACTTCATGCGCCGCGACGAGCTCGAAGCCGCATGGTCGTGGGTCGAACCGATCCTCGACGGCTGGAAGCAGCTCGGCGATCGCCCGCGCCTCTACACCGCGGGCACGTTCGGACCAGCGGCATCGTCGGCGCTGCTGGCGCGCGACAACATGTCGTGGTCTGAGGAAGCGTAAGCCTTGCACGACGGCGTGCCCGCGGCGCAAGCGCCGTGCGGCACGCCGGGTCACGCCGGCGCCCGAAGCCGGTCGCCCGCGTCCCTTCCAGCGCGCCGCCGCTACAGCGGCCCCATCCACGCAGCCTTGCGCCGCGTCGGCCCATCGCTGCCGCTGCTCCCGCCGCCCAGCACCTCGATCATGTAATCGACGAACGACGCGATCCGCGACGAGATCGCAGTGTTCCGGTAATACACCGCGTTGATCGGCTGCTCGACCTCGAGCGTCTGCCGCGCGAGCACCTGCACGAGCCGGCCGGCCTCGCGATCCTGCGCGGTCATGAAGTCCGACAGGCACACCACGCCCGCCCCCTCCAGCGCGAGCTGCCGCAGCGTCTCGCCGCTCGACGACCAGATGCCGGGCTCGATGCGGCTCGGCTCGCCGTCCGCGCCGAGGATCGGCCACACGTTCAGCGATTCGGGCTGCGTGAAGCCGAGCAGCGTGTGCTTGCCGAGATCCTCCACCTTGCGCGGCTGGCCGTGCGCTTCGATGTACGCGGGGCTCGCGAGGATGCGCAACCGGCTGTTGCCGATCCGCCGGCTGTGCAGCGTCGAATCCTTCAGGCGGCCGATCCGGATCGCGACGTCGGTGCGCCGCTCGAGCAGGTCGATGATCCCCTCGTTGCTGTTCAGCTCCAGCTCGACCTTCGGAAAGCGTTCACGGTAGCCGCGCACGAGCGGCACGATCACATGCAGCATGAACGGCGTCGCGGCATCGACGCGCAGCCGCCCCGACGGCATCTCGCGCCGCGCGAGCATCTGCTCCTCGGCGTTCTCGACCGATTCGATGATCGCGCGCGCATCCTGCAGGAATGCGCGCCCCTCTTCGGTCAGTTCGAGCCGGCGCGTGGTCCGGCGCAGCAGCGTGGTCTTCAGCTTCTCCTCGAGCCGCGCAAGCGTGCGGCTCGCCGCCGACACGGTGACGTCGAGCTGCTGCGCGGCGGCGGTGATCGAGCCGGTGTCGACCACGGCGGCAAAGGCCTGGAGTTCGTCGAGCGTGATTTTCATTGTTGACCTGAAATCAAAACAATTTGGTTTATAGACCAGTTTTTCAGCAAAAGTAAAGGCGGCACACTGCGATCCATTCTTACTGGAACCTGGATCCCGCCATGCCACTCGCCCTGCTTGCGCTGACCATCAGCGCCTTTGCCATCGGCACGACCGAATTCGTGATCGTCGGGCTGATCCCGACGATCGGCGCCGATCTCGGCGTCAGCCTGCCGTCGGCCGGCCTGCTCGTCAGCCTCTACGCGCTGAGCGTCGCGATCGGCGCGCCGCTCCTCACCGCGCTCACCGGCCGCGTGCCACGCAAAACGCTGCTCGCCGCGCTGATGGCGCTGTTCACGATCGGCAACCTCGTCGCCTGGCAGGCGCCGGGCTACGAATCGCTGATCGTCGCGCGCGTGCTCACCGGCCTTGCGCACGGTGTGTTCTTCTCGGTCGGCTCGATCATCGCGACCACGCTCGTGCCGAAGGACAAGGCCGCCAGCGCGATCGCGACGATGTTCAGCGGCATGACCGTCGCGTTCGTCGCCGGCATCCCGCTCGGCACCTTCATCGGTCAGCACTTCGGCTGGCGCGCGACGTTCCTGATCGTCGCGCTGTTCGGCCTCGTCGCGTTCCTCGGCGCCGTGGCCTTCGTGCCGCGCGGCCTTCCGCGGACGCCGCCGGCGCCGCTCGCCCGTCAGTTCCGCGTGCTGGCCCAGCCGCGCCTGCTGCTCGTCTATGCGATGACGGCGGTCGGCTACGGCGGCTCGCTGATCGCGTTCACCTACATGGCACCGCTGCTCGAACAGATCGCCGGCTTCACGCCGTCGCAGGTCAGCCTCGTGCTCGTCGGCTACGGCGTGTCGGTCGCGTTCGGCAACGTGTGGGGCGGCAAGCTCGCCGACCGCGTCGGCCCGGTCAAGGCGCTCAAGCAGATCTTCCTGCTGCTCGCGATCGTGCTGCTCGCACTGACCTTCACGGTGCACGTGAAGTGGCTCGCGGTGCTGACGATGCTCGCGTGGGGCGCGGTCGCATTCGGCAACGTGCCGGGCCTGCAGGTGTACGTCGTCAAGCAGGCGCGCCACTTCGCGCCGGACGCCACCGACGTTGCATCGGGCTTCAACATCGCCGCGTTCAACCTCGGCGTCGCCGGCGGCTCGTCGCTCGGCGGCCTGATCGTCGCGAACGTCGGCCTCGGCCACACGCCGTGGATCGCCGCCGTCGTCACGCTCGGTGCGTTCGCGCTGACCGCGCTGAGCGGCCGCCTCGATCGCGGCCAGGGCCTGCCCGAACGCACGGCCGAACCCGTCGAACTCGCCCATTGAACGTCACTTTCCGCAGGAGCCGCACAGCATGAACGCATCGACCCGACGTCCGCCGTTCGCCGGCAAGACTTTCGAAGTCCGTTACGACGGCCTCACCGCCCTCAACGCGTATGACGAGGACGGCCTCCACATGCGCTACGAGATCACCGAAGGCGCATACGCCGGCGCGACGGGCGAAGTCGCCTTCACGTGGCAGCACGTCGCCGGCGAGACCTACGCGATCTCGTGGCAGGAAGCCGACCGCGCGACGGTCGTGCACCTCGACGATTTTGCCGCCGGCACGTCGCGCTCGTTCTTCACCGCGTCGTCGCTCGACTTCTACCGGCTCGAAGGCAGCCTGCGCGCGATCTGAACGGAGACGCCCGACCATGTCCACTTCACTCGACAAACTCGCCGAAGGCGGCTTCACCATCGGCATCGAACTGCCGCTCGACAACGACTGGTCGCCGGCCGGCGACGCGAAGCGCCAGCATGACGGCCGCCGCCCCGGCGTGCCCGACCTGGAAATCCACGCGGAGCTCGCGCAACTGGCCGACACGCTCGGCTTCCGCGCGCTCTGGGTGCGCGACGTGCCGGTGTACGACCCGTCGTTCGGCGACGCCGCGCAGGTGTTCGAGACCTTCTCGTATCTCGGCTACCTCGCCGGCATCACGCGCGACATCCTGCTCGGCACGGCGGCCGTCGTGCTGCCGCTGCGCGAACCGCTGCTGACGCTGAAATCGGCCGCGACGATCCAGGAACTGAGCGGCGGCCGCCTGCTGCTCGGCGTCGCGAGCGGCGACCGGCCGGTCGAATATCCGCTGTTCGGCCGCGATTTCGCATCGCGCGGCGCCAACTTCCGCGACCAGATCGCGCTGCTGCGCGACGGCGCGCGCGCGCATCTGCCGCCCGGGCTCGACGTGCTGCCCGCCGCGCGCTCGACGGTGCCGCTGCTCGTCGCGGGTCTCGCGCAGCAGACGCCCGCATGGATCGGCGAACACATGGACGGCTGCCTCGCGTATCCGGGCACGCCGGCCGATCACTTGCAGCGCGTCGCGAACTGGCGCGCGGTGGCCGGCAACAAGCCGTACGTGAGCTTCATCCACCTCGACCTCGCGGAAGATCCGCACGAGCCGCTGCAGCGGCACCGCTTCGGCGCGCGCGCCGGACGCATCGCGCTGACGGAGGAACTCGCGGCGATGCGCGCCGCCGGCGTGCAGCACATCGGCCTGCATTTCCGCCGCAACCGCCGCCCGCTAGACGAGACGCTGGCCGAGATCGCGTCGGACGTGCTGCCGGTGTTCCATGCGAATGCCGCGGCCGATGCGAACGCGCTGACGGGCGCCGCCTGAGGCCGGCACGCCGCCAGCCAGCGGGATCCACGACCGATATTTGACTTGAAATCAAATATTTTTGACCTCTAAAGGCGTTTATCTCATCAGTCCAGGGCGCCAGAATGATTTCCATACCGCAATCGCTCCACCTCTTCCAGGAACACATGATGAGCAACATTCCCGCATTCGGCCTCGGCACCTTCCGCCTGCAAGGCCAGGTCGTCATCGACTCGGTCCGCAACGGCCTCGAGGTCGGCTACCGCGCGATCGACACCGCGCAGATCTACGGCAACGAAGCCGAAGTCGGCGAAGCGATCGCCGCATCGGGCGTGCGCCGCGAAGACCTGTTCCTCACGACGAAGATCTGGGTCGACAACTACGCGCCGGAAAAGCTGGTCGCCAGCCTCGAGGAAAGCCTGCGCAAGCTGCGCACCGACTACGTCGACCTGACGCTGATCCACTGGCCGGCTCCCGAGAGCGGCGTGTCGGTCCAGGCATTCATGACCGCGCTCGCCGACGCGAAGGTGAAGGGTCTCACGCGCCAGATCGGTATCTCGAACTTCAACATCGCACTGACGAAGGAAGCGATCGCGGTGGTCGGCAAGGATGCGATCGCGACGAACCAGATCGAACTGAGCCCGTACCTGCAGAACCGCAAGCTGGTCGAATTCCTGAACGGCGAAGGCATCCACGTGACGTCGTACATGACGCTCGCATACGGCAAGGTGCTCGGCGACCCGGTGATCGGTGCGATCGCGCAACGTCACGACGCGACGCCGGCGCAGGTCGCGCTGGCCTGGGCCCTGCAGCTCGGCTACTCGGTGATCCCGTCGTCGACGAAGCGCGAAAACCTCGCAAGCAACCTGCTCGCGCAAACGTTGCGCCTGACCGACGAGGACATGGCGCAGATCGCCGCGCTCGAACGCAACGGCCGCGAAGTCGACCCGGTCGGCCTCGCGCCGAAGTGGGACTAAGGCCTGCTCCCGCTGACGACAGGCGCTGGCATCGCCCCCTCAATCGAACCGTCCGCGGCCAGCCGGCCGCGGCACCGACAGGAATCCATCATGACCCAGGACCCGCTTTTCCAACCGCTGCAATTCGGCTCGCTGACACTGCCCAACCGCATCGTGATGCCGCCGATGACGCGTTCGCGCGCCAGCCAGCCCGGCGACGAAGCCAACGAACTGATGGCCGCGTATTACGCGCAGCGCGCGAGCGCGGGCCTGATCGTCAGCGAAGGCACCTACATCGCGCCGCTCGGCAAGGGCTACGCATGGACGCCCGGCATCCACACGCCGTCGCAGGTCGCCGGCTGGCGCAAGGTGACGGACGCCGTCCACGCAGCGCATGGCCGCATCTTCGCGCAGCTCTGGCACGTCGGCCGGCTGAGCCACACGAGCCTGCTCGGCGGCCGGCAACCCGTTTCGTCGTCGCCGCTCCAGGCGAAGGGCGTGAACGTGTTCGTCGCCGGTGAAGACGGCAGCACGCCGGGCTTCGTGCAGGCGTCCGAGCCGCGCGCGTTGTCCGTCGACGAAATCGGCGAGATCGTCGATCAATACCGCGCCGCCGCGCGCAACGCGATCGAAGCCGGTTTCGACGGCGTCGAGCTGCACGGCGCGAACGGCTATCTCGTGAACCAGTTCATCGACTCGAACGCGAACACGCGCACCGACGCGTACGGCGGCTCGCTCGACAACCGGCTGCGCTTCCTGCGCGAAGTCGCGCAGGCGTTGATCGAAGGCACCGGCGACGCGTCGCGCGTCGGCATCCGCCTCGCGCCGCTGACCACGCTGAACGGCTGCGTCGACGACGATCCCGAAACGACCTACCTCGCCGCCGCGAAGCTGCTCGGCGAACTCGGTGTCGGCTACCTGCACATCGCGGAAGCCGACTGGGACGACGCACCGCTGATGCCGGTCGAATTCAAGCAGCAGCTGCGTGCCGCGTTTCCTGGCGTGCTGATCTACGCCGGCGCGTACACCGCCGAGCGCGCGCGGGAAGCGATCGCCGCCGGCTGGGCCGACCTCGTCGCCTTCGGCCGACCGTTCGTCGCGAACCCCGACCTGCCCGAGCGCCTGCGCACCGGCGCCGCGCTCACGCCGCACGACCGCAACACGCTGTTCGGCGGCGGCGCACGGGGCCTGACCGACTATCCGACGCTCGCGCAGGCCGCGGCCTGAGCGATCGACAGGAGTCCGACATGAGAATCACGCCCCCTTCCCGCCTGGGTTTCGGCACCGCGCCACTGGGCAACATGTATCGGGACATCCCGAACGAAGAAGCACTGGCCACCGTCGACGCGGCCTGGGAAAGCGGTATCCGCTACTTCGACGCGGCGCCGCTGTATGGCGCCGGCCTCGCCGAGCTGCGCCTCGGTGAAGCGCTCGCCGGCCGGCCGCGCGACGAATATTCGCTCGGCACCAAGGTCGGCCGCCTTGTGCTCGACGAGCACGAGGATGCGTCGCAGCGCGATCTCGGCGAGAAGGGCGGGCTGTTCCGCCATGGCCTGCCGAACAAGATCGTCTACGACTACACGGAAGACGGCACGCTGCGCTCGATCGAAGCGAGCCTCGAGCGGCTGCGCACCGACCGCCTCGACACCGTGTGGATCCACGATCCGGCGATCGACTTCCACAGCGAGCGCTGGCTCGACGTGTTCGACGTCGCGATGTCGGGTGCGGCCAAGGCACTCACGCGGCTGCGCGACGAGAAGGTCATCAAGGGCTGGGGCCTCGGCGTGAACCGGATCGAGCCGTGCGAGCTCGCGCTCGAGCGCTCGGATCCGGACGGCTTCCTGCTCGCCGGCCGCTACACGCTGCTCGACCATGCCGGCGCGCTCGAACGGCTGATGCCGGAAAGCGCCGTGCGCAGCCTCGGCATCATCGTCGGCGGCCCGTACAACTCTGGCGTGCTCGCGGGCGGCACCCACTTCGAATACCAGCCGGCCACGCGGGAGATGCTCGATCGCGTCGCGCGCATCCGGCAGATCAGCGAGCAGTTCGGCGTCGATGTCCGCGCGGTGGCGCTGCAGTTCTCGCTCGCGCACCCGGCCGTCGCGGCCGTGATCCCCGGCGCGAGCCGGCCCGAGCGCATCGACGAGAACCTGCGGCTCGCGTCGGCGCCGATTCCGGCAAGCCTGTGGGACGCACTGAAGGCCGAGCGCCTGATCGCGGAACACGCGCCGACACCGGCCGGCGCGGCCTGAGCCGCTTGCGCGCGACCGCCGCGACGAGCGGCCGCGCACATCCATTCCCGTGCAATCGCGGCGGCTATCGCCGCGATTGCCATTTCCGAATTGCAGCCTGCGCAATCGCCGTCTAACGTTCACAAGATCGACTTCGCACGACCGTCACCCGACCTGAAAGGACGCTCCGCCATGCCAAGCCGCTTTCCGAAACGCGACATGCTGCAGGCCCTCGCGGCCCTTTCGTTCGCGGCCTGCACCTTGCCGGCCCATGCCGACGATGCAACCGGTCTCGTGCCGCCCCAGTCGGCCTCGCCCGTGCTGTCGACGACCGCGACCGGCGTGCAGATCTACGCATGCGAATACGACGCCGGGCACCGGCTCACGTGGGCATTCCAGCGCCCGGAAGCGATGCTGTTCGACGCCACCGGCGCGCTCGTCGTCCGGCACGGCGCGGGGCCGTCGTGGGAATCGCTCGACGGCAGCAGCATCACCGGCAAGAAGCTCGCGGAAACGCCCAGCGCGCACCCGGGCAGCATTGCGCAACTCCTGCTCGCCGCGACGCCGGCAGCAGCCGGCACGCTCGCCGGCGTGCGCTTCGTACAGCGGCTCGATACCGTGGGCGGCACGCCGCCGGAGGCGACGTGTGCGACCGAACATGCGATCGGCCGCTTTCCGTATTTCGCGCGATACGTGTTCCTGAAGTAACGCGCGGCGGCATCCCGAAGCGCGGACGCCGCTACCGTGATGCTCACAAGTCCATTTGATCAGTCATCCTGCATTTACTGATCGTATGTCCGGCGTATTCATCGTCATCGATCCGGCCAGGGCATGATGCGCGCGCGTCAGCGCGTGCGCATCGACAGCTCGACGTCGCCGCCGAACGGGACCGACAGATAGCCGTTTTCCGGCGCGCGCACGTAGGCGAGGTAGTCGGGACTGTATTGCGCGTTGTCGGCAATGACGAACGCGCCGGGCCGCAGCCGGCGCTCGACCAGCGCGAGCACCTCGGGATACAGCGCCTTCGCGCCGTCGAGCAGCAGCAGGTCGACCGTTTCGGGCAGATCGGCCGCCAGCGTGCGCAGCGCATCGCCTTCGCGAATCTCGACGAGATCGGCCAGCCCGCCGGCCGCCAGGTTCTCGCGCGCCCGCGCGACCTTCGACGCCTCGAACTCGCTCGTGATCAGCCGGCCGCCGCCGTTGTCGCGCAGCGCGGCCGCGAGGTGCAGCGTCGAGATACCGAACGACATGCCGAATTCGACGATGGCTCGCGCGCCGTTACTGCGCGCGAGCATGTACAGCAGCGTGCCCGTCTCGCGCGACACCGCGAGCGGATAGTCCTTCAGGCGTGCATAGAAATCGGCGTAATCGGTCTTGCTGCGCATCAGCCGCGCGTGCTCGTCGTGCGTCAGGTCGGCGAAGTCCGGGCTCGACGAGGGCGACGATGCGTCGGCTTCGTCGAACAGGCGCGCGAGCAGCGACGCCAGCGGGTCGTGAATCAGGGTGGTCATGCGAATCTCCGGTGTCAGGTTGAGTGCGTCAGGGCGCCCGACTAGAATATGACGAACTATTCAGGTTTTACTATTCGCATTGGCAGACCCGTCATGACCGACCGCCGCAACGCCCCGATCGCCTCGCGCAGACTGCCTCGGCAGGCCCGCTCGACCCAGCTCGTCGATGACGTGCTGCAGGCCGCTATTCAGGTTCTGGCGACCGAAGGCGCGCAGCGCTTCACGATGGCGCGCGTCGCCGAGCGCGCCGGTGTGAGCGTCGGTTCGCTGTATCAGTACTTCCCGAACAAGGCGGCCGTGCTGTTCCGGCTGCAGCACGACGAGTGGCGCCAGACGTCCGGGATGCTGCGCGGGATGCTGGAAGATCCGCACAAGACGCCGCCCGAGCGGCTGCGCACGGCCGTCCATGCGTTCATCCACTCGGAATGCGACGAGGCGCGGATGCGCGTCGCGCTCGACGACGCCGCGCCGCTCTATCGCGACACACCCGAGGCGCAGGAAGCGAAGGCCGCCGGCAACCGGATCTTCAGCGCGTTCATGCTCGACGCGCTGCCCGACGCACCGGATGCCACGCGCGCGCTCGCGTGCGAGCTCATCACGAGCACGCTCACGAGTTCCGGCAAGGCGTTTTCGGAAACCGAACGCACGCCGGCGGAAATCGACGCGTACTCGGCCGCGATGGCCGACATGTTCTGCGCGTATCTCGCGCAGCTCGCGCGCGGCTGACGCAACGACGGCGACGACGGCAACGACGCACGCCAGCGCAGCACGCGCGCGGCCCCGGTATCATCCGGACTCACGTTGCGCACGGCGGCGCGGCGCGTCACGCGCGGCCGTATTCACGCACCTGCGCGGCCTCGATGAAAGACATTCGTAATATCCGATGCGTCACCCGCTCCGCCCCTGCCCGCCGATCCAGCATTCGAATAATCGCCTTAACGAATTCGAACTAGGCGTATACACGCGTTCCGCGACGACGAAGCCCCGTTGCACGCCGATATAAGCGCTGCGACATGCGCTGCATGCTCGTCCCCCAATGGGACGTGACGGGCCGTTCGCCTAACCTTCGCTACGGCAAAGCACACGTGACGGGGTCGACTACACCACGCGTCGTACGACGCGACACGCGCGCCCATCGACGCGCGGACGACGACACGAATCGCGCGTGATGCGTCCCC
The DNA here is from genome assembly GCF_003853825.1 of Burkholderia sp. Bp9012. NCBI lineage: Bacteria > Pseudomonadati > Pseudomonadota > Betaproteobacteria > Burkholderiales > Burkholderiaceae > Burkholderia > Burkholderia sp. Bp9012. The sequence continues at coordinate 107,116 of NZ_QTQA01000008.1, forward strand.
ACGACGCTGCCGATAATTTCAACCAGATACGAGACACCCTGACGACGGCCTGCCACGGGCCGTTTCAGCATGCTGATAAAGGAGCAAGCTCATGAGTGATACCCCGGTGCAGCCGACGGTCGGCGTCGGCGCGGAAGAAACGGACTTCGGCACCAAGGGAGTCATCGACCGGTACTTCGGCATTTCGTCGCGCGGCAGCACGCAGCGTCGCGAAATCGTCGCGGGCGTGACCACTTTCCTCGCGATGGTCTATTCCGTGTTCGTCGTGCCCGGCATGTTCGGCAAGGCCGGCTTCGACACGAGCGCGGTATTCGTCGCGGTCTGCCTCACCACCGCCTTCGGTTCGCTGCTGATGGGCCTGTGGGCGAAGCTGCCGATCGCGATCGGCTGCGCGATCTCGCTGACGGCGTTCACGGCGTTCGGCCTCGTGCTCGGCAAGGGCCTGCAGCCGACCGTCGCGCTCGGCGCCGTGTTCCTGATGGGCCTCGTGTTCACGGGCATTTCGGTCACCGGCGTGCGTTCGTGGATCCTGCGCAACCTGCCCGCGGGCGTCGCGCACGGCACCGGCATCGGCATCGGCCTGTTCCTGCTGCTGATCGCGTCGAACGACGTCGGTCTCGTGATCAAGAATCCGGGCGCCGGCCTGCCGGTCTCGCTCGGCCAGATCACCGCGTTCCCGGTCATCATGTCGGTCGTCGGCCTCGCCGCGATCTTCGGGCTCGAGAAGCGTCGCGTGCCCGGCGGCATCCTGCTCGTCGTGGTCGCAATCTCGCTGATCGGCCTCGCGTTCGATCCGGCCGTGAAGTATCGCGGCATCTTCGCGCTGCCGTCGCTGAGCGCACCGGGCCACGCCTCGCTGATCGGCGCGATGGACATCAAGGGCGCGCTGTCGATGGCCGTGCTGCCGAGCGTGCTGGCGCTCGTGATGACCGCCGTGTTCGACGCGACCGGCACGATCCGCGCGGTCGCCGGTCAGGCCGGCCAGCTCGACGAGAACGGCCGCATCATCAACGGCGGCCGCGCGCTGACCGCCGATTCGGTCAGCTCGATCTTCTCCGGCTTCCTCGGCGGTGCGCCGGCCGCGGCCTACATCGAGTCGAGCGTCGGCGTGGCCGCCGGTGCGAAGACGGGCCTCGCGGCCGCGGTGGTCGGCGTGCTGTTCCTGGTCGTGATGTTCTTCTCGCCGCTCGCGGGCCTCGTGCCGTCGTACGCAACGGCCCCCGCGCTGATGTACGTCGGCCTGCTGATGCTCGGCAGCGTGAGCAAGCTGCACATGGACGACATGGTCGATGCGATGTCGGGACTCGTGTGCGCGGTATTCATCGTGCTGACCGCGAACATCGTGACCGGCATCATGCTCGGCTTCTCGACGCTCGTGATCGGCCGCATCGCCAGCGGCGAATTCCGCAAGCTCAACGTCGGCACCGTGCTCATCGCGGCCGTGCTCGTCACGTTCTATCTCGGCGGCTGGGCGATCTGACCGCGCATCATGCGCGACGTCGCCGGCACAAGGGCGGCGCGCATCGGGACGACCCCGTCTCCTCCACCATCGTCGTTGATGGTCTCCAGGCCTGGAAACGCATGTTTCCAGGCCTTTTTTGTCGGTGCGGCCGGCGTTGCGGCGCGTCGCGCCGCGAGTGCGCACGCGGTGCTACGATCACGTTTTGTCCCCCGGAACGCCCATGAATCCGTTCGGCATCGTCTCTGAATCAGACACGCGATCCGCGGCGAGCAAGCCGCCTTTCATCCCGTCGTTCGGCTTCGTCGAAGTTCATGAATCCCGGCCGATCAACGCGCCGCCGTCGCGCATCATCGACGCCGTGGCCGCGCTCGACATGCGCGCCGATCCGGTCATCGATGCGCTGCTTGCCGTGCGCGAATCGCCGGCGGCCATCGCGCGTGCGCTGGCCAACCGCCGCGCCGAAGGCGCACGCGAACGCTTCGGCTTCGATACGTTCACGCTGCTGCATCGCGACGAGACGTCGCTGTCGCTGGGGCTCATCGGACGCTTCTGGCGCCCGACACCCGACGTGCGCACGATCGACGACGCCGAGGCCTTCGTCCGGCACGACGATCCGCGCGATGCGAAGCTGGTGCTGCGGTTCGAGGTCGTCGGACTGTCGTCCGGCACGCGCCTGCTGCGCACCGAAACCTTCGTGCACTGTCCGAGCATGCGCACGCGCCTGCTGTTTCTGCCGTACTGGCTCGCGATCCGGCTCGCGAGCGGCTGGATCCGCCGCCGCACGCTCGCGGCCGTCGAACTGGCGCTTGCCTGACACACCCGGCCGCCACGATATCTTCACGCGGTGCGTCGTAGCGCGGCGCATCGCGACGACGTCACGCCCCGCATGCACCGTCATCTGCAATCCTGATCGGTTCGCCGTCGATCTCGACGAAGAAATGCCGTAGCGTGCCCCGCGGTTTTTGTTTCGCCCGGCGTTCGCCGCCGCGGCGCGCTACCCTATCGATCTTCGCGCCGGCGCCCCGGCCCGCCGCCAGATCCGAACCGATCGATGACCCGCATCCGAAACCACCTGAACATCGCGCAACTCCAGGCGTTCGTCTCCGCCGCGCATCTCAAGAGCCTGCGCGCCGCCGCGCGCGAACTCGGCGTCACGCAGCCCGCGATCACGCATACGATCCGCGAACTCGAGTCGGCGCTGAACGCGGAACTGCTCGCGCGCAGCGTGCGCGGCGTCGAGCTGACCGCGTGCGGCCATGCGCTGCTGCCGCGCGCCGAACAGCTGCTCGGCGACATGCGCCGCACCGTCGAGGCCGTCGAGCAGGTGAAAGGCGAGATGTCCGGACGTGTCGCGGTCGGCACGATGCCGTCGATCGCGCTGACCGCGCTGCCGCGCGCGGTCACCGCATTCCGCCAGTCGATGCCGAACGTGAGCCTGCATCTGGTGGAATTGACGGTGCCGGATGCGCTCGCGCAATTGCGCAACGGCACGCTCGACATCGCTGCGATGCACCATGTGCCCGCGCTCGACCGCGATTTCACGCAGGTGCCGCTGCTGTCGACCGAGTTCACCGTCGTGATGCGCGAAGGCCACCCGCTCGCGCACGCGCGCCGGTTAGAGGAACTGCTCGACGCCGAATGGATCGTCACGGTCGGGGCCGAGCAATTCCCGCACAGCGTGATGGTTGGAATGTTCGAGGCGCGCGGGCTGCCGCTGCCGAAGCGCCTGCTGCGCTCGCCGATGTCGTTCGCGGTGACGCTCGGGCTCGTGGCGCGCTCTGACGTGATCGGCTGCTTCACGCGCCCGCTGGCCGCGATGGTGGCGCCGCTCGGGATTCGCACGGCCGACCTCGACGAAAGCATGCCGCGCTTCGACCTGTCGATCATCGCGCGCCGCGACCTGCTGCCGACGCCGGCCGTATCGCAATTCGTCACCTGCCTGCAGCGCGCGGTCAACGAAACGCTCGGTTGAATCGTTCCTACGTCTGAAACGGTCGTGCGCCGCACGCATGGCCGTCGGGTCCGGTATCGGGGCATGTCCTAGGCGCCCTGCCGGTATTTTGTCTTGATAATCTTGCGCACGTCGCGCGCCCGCATCGGGCAGCGAAACGGACAGCTCGACGCGAAGCCGCGCCGGGCCGAAGGCTTACGGCGCGGCACAACCGCGCACCCATCGAACAAAACGAGGAGTCACCGAGTGAAAAAGATTCTTGCGGCTGTGACCGTAGCCCTGCTCGCCGTATCGGCCGGCACTGCATACGCGAAGGACTGGACGACCGTGCGCTTCGGCGTCGACGCAAGCTACCCGCCTTTCGAATCGAAAGGCGCTGACGGCAAGGTGGTCGGGTTCGACGTCGACCTCGGCAACGAAATCTGCCGCCGCATGAACGCGAAGTGCGTGTGGATCGAAAACGACTTCGACGGGATGATCCCGGCGCTGAAGGCACGCAAGTTCGACGGCGTCCTGTCGTCGATGTCGATGACGCCGGCGCGCCAGGAACAGATCGCGTTCTCGTCGAAGCTGTTCAACACGCCGACGCGCCTCGTCGCGAAGAAGGGTGCCGGCCTGATGCCGACGGCCGAATCGCTGAAGGGCAAGTCGGTCGGCGTCGAGCAGGGCACGATCCAGGAAACCTACGCGAAGACGTACTGGGCCCCGAAGGGCGTGAACGTCGTGCCTTACCAGAACCAGGACCAGGTCTACGCCGACCTGATCTCCGGCCGTCTGGACGGCGCGCTGCAGGACGCGGTGCAGGCTGAAATCGGCTTCCTGAAGACGCCGCGCGGCGCGAGCTTCGATTTCGCCGGCAAGGACATCGACGATCCGAAGACGCTCGGCAACGGCGCCGGCATCGGCCTGCGCAAGGAAGACACCGACCTGAAGGCGAAGATCGACGGCGCGATCGCCGGCATGCGCAAGGACGGCACGTACGACAAGATCGCGAAGAAGTACTTCGATTTCGACGTGTACGGCAAGTAACACCGCGCAACGCGCGCTTCGCATCCGCGCAGACGGGCTCCGCAAGGAGCCCGTTTTTTTTGCCCGCGCGCGACGAAAGACTGCGGGGCACGCATGAACGACGGGCTGCGGCACGGTTATTTTTTACGCAACAACCCGATGATTCGTAAAGGAAATCGACTTGCCCGGCGAGCGGTTTGATAGGTTCGCGCAAGGCAACGTACAATCGATCTTCCACGCATACCGGATCACTCGCGGCTGCGCCGCCCTCCCCTCATCATGCAAACGCAGACCCATCCGCTGATTTCCCCCGCCGTCGGCACCGAACGCCAGATCACGAGCTTCCACTACGGCCCGCGCGGCCAGAAGAAGGTCTACATCCAGTCGTCGCTGCACGCGGACGAACTGCCCGGCATGCTGGTCGCCGCGCTGCTGCGCCGCAAGATCGCCGCGCTCGAGACGGCCGGCAAGCTGCGCGGCGAGGTGATCATCGTCCCGGTGCCGAACCCGATCGGCCTGTCGCAGCATGTGTTCGGCGATCACCTCGGCCGCTTCGAGCTCGGCTCGATGCAGAACTTCAACCGCAATTTCTACGATCTCGCGGCGCTCGTGCTGCCGCGCATCGAAGGCCGCCTGACGAACGACGCGCAGCGCAACCTCGCCGCGGTACGCGCCGCGATGCGCGAGGCGCTGGACGAACAGAAGCCGCGCACCGAGCTCGAATCGCAGCGCCTCGCACTGCAGAAACTGTCGTTCGACGCCGACATCGTGCTCGACCTGCATTGCGACAGCGACGCGGTGATGCACCTGTATACGAACCCCGATCTGTGGGAAGACGTCGAGCCGCTGTCGCGCTATCTGGACGCGCAAGCGTCGCTGCTCGCGCTGAATTCGGTCGGCAATCCGTTCGACGAGATCCACAGCTTCTGCTGGTCGGATCTGCGCAACCGCTTCGGCGATCGCTTCCCGATCCCGAACGGCGCGATCTCCGTCACGGTCGAACTGCGCAGCGAGCGCGACGTGTCGTACGAACTCGCGGAGAAGGACGCGCAAGCGATCGTCGAATACCTGACCGAGCGCGGCGTCATCGACGGCACGCCGGCGCCGCTGCCGCCGCTCGCGCATCCGGCCACGCCGCTCGCGGGCACCGATCCGCTCGTCGCACCGGTGTCGGGCGTGATCGTGTTCCGCACGCCGGTCGGCGCGTGGATCGAGGCCGGCCAGGACGTGGCCGACATCGTCGATCCGCTGACCGATCGCGTGATCACACTGAAGAGCAGCGTGTCGGGCGTGCTGTACGCGCGCCAGATCGTGCGCTTCGCGACCGCCGGGATGGAAGTCGCGCGGATCGCCGGCGCGACGCCGATCCGCACCGGGTCGCTGCTGTCGGCCTGAGCCCCTGAACCCCTGCGCCGCCTGAGTAGCGGCCGGCCCGCGCGCCGCAGCACGGCGCGCCAACGAAATCGCCCGCTTGCGCGGGCGATTTGCTTTTCGGTCTGGCGCGATGCCCGCGACGCGGGCTGGCCACGGCCGACGTTCAGAACGCCGGCACGATCGCACCGCCGAACTTCTGGTCGATGAACTTGCGCACGTCGTCCGATTCATAGGCCGCGACGAGCTTCTTCACCCACGGCTTGTCCTTGTCCTGCGCGCGCACCGCGATCAGGTTCGCATACGGCCCGCGCAGATCCTCGATCGCGATCGCATCCTTCACCGGCGTGAGCCCGGCCTTCACCGCGTAGTCGGTGTTGATCGACGCGGCGTCGAGGTCGGGCAGCGCGCGCGGCAACTGCGCGGCGTCGAGCTCGACGATCCTGATCTTCTTCGGATTCTCGGCGACGTCGAGCGGCGTCGCGTTCACGCCGTTCGTGCCGGCGCCCGCCTTCAGCTTGATCACGCCGTATTTCTGCAGCAGCAGCAGCGCGCGGTTGCCGTTCGACGGATCGTTCTGGATCCCGACCTTCGCGCCCACCGGCAAGTCCTTGAGCGACTTGAGCTTCTTCGAATAGAAGCCCATCGGCGCCGTGTAGGTCAGCCCGACGTTGACGATCCTGTAGCCGCGCTGCTTGATCTGGCTGTCGAGAAACGGCTGGTGCTGGAAACCGTTCGCATCGAGGTCGCCCGCGTCGAGCGCCGCGTTCGGCTGCACGTAGTCGTTGAATTCGATGACCTTGATCGCGAGGCCTTCGCGTGCGGCGACTTTCGTCACCTCGGTCCAGATCTGCGCGTCGGGGCCGCTCATCGTGCCGATCTTCAGCGTCTGGGAGTCGGCGTGCGCGCCGGGCGCGGCAAAGGCCAGCGCCGCGGCAAGCGCGCCGAGGCCGGTCAGGATCGAACGTCGCATGGTGTCCTCTTGTCCCGTGTCGTTGTTGAAGCGCGCATCGTGGCACGGGGCCGGAACGGCACCAACCAAGCTTATTTCATGTACATATTCCGGATCCCGATCGAATCTCAGGCGGAATCGGTATAACTCCCTGCTGTACAACCGGGCAGAATCCAGTGTCGCTTCGGCACCACAGATTCGTCATATGACAAAGCCTGTCACATTCATTACGTGGCCCGCCGATAAAGTTGCGACCGGTCCGTGAAAGCGCCCATAGAGAGCGCCGGAACCGCAACTGGACACGCAATTTACTCGCTCGGAGAATCCTTTGAACAAGAAACTGTTGACCATCGCCATCCTCGCAGCAACGGCTGGCGCGGCACACGCACAAAGCAGCGTGACCCTGTATGGCGTCATCGATGCCGGTATCAGCTACGTGAACCACAGCAAGACCGCGAACGGCGGCAGCGGCAAGCTGTTCAAGTACGACGACGGCGTGGCCCAGGGCAGCCGTTGGGGCCTGCGCGGCACCGAAGACCTCGGTGGCGGCCTGAAGGCAATCTTCGTGCTCGAAAACGGCTTCAACAGCGGCAACGGCACGATCGGCCAGGGTGGCGCGATCTTCGGCCGTCAAGCCTATGTCGGCCTGAGCCAGTCGCAATACGGCACGGTCACGTTCGGCCGCCAGTACTCGTTCTCGACCGACATCCTCGGTTCGAACTACTCGACGGGCGGCAACACGGTCGCGGGTAACTACGCGTACCACGTGAACGACATCGACCAGCTCACGTCGAGCCGCATCAACAACTCGGTGAAGTTCCAGAGCGCGAACTACGCCGGCTTCACGTTCGGCGCGTTGTACGGCTTCTCGAACTCGACCGACTTCGCCGGCGCACCGTCGACGACGACGGGCACCACGACGACGGCCGGTTCGTCGCGCGCATACAGCTTCGGCCTGAACTACGCGAACGGCCCGTTCGCACTCGGCGCCGCATACACGGACATCCGCTTCCCGAGCCAGTCGACGCCGGCATTCTCGACGTCGATCGCGAACATCGCGCTGACGAACATCCGCGACCTGCGCACGTACGGCGTCGGCGGCCGCTACATCTTCGGCCCGGCAACGGCATGGCTGCTCTGGACGCGCACGCAGTTCACCCCGATCGCGGCTGGCGCATCGGGCACGTTCTACAACGCGTATGAAGCAGGCGTGAAGTACGCGATCACGCCGGCCCTGTCGGCAGCAGCGGGCTACACGTACACGAACGCAACGCAAAGCGGCAACTCGGCGCACTGGAACCAGGGCAACCTGGGCCTCGACTATGCGCTCAGCAAGCGTACGGACGTGTACGGCCTGGTTGTCTACCAGAAGGCGTCGGGCAACGGCGTGCAAGCGCAGATCGGTTCGAGCACGAGCTACTTCAGCACGTCGGGCAACGGTTCGTCGAACCAGCTGGCCGCTCGCGTCGGTATCCGTCACAAGTTCTAAAGCATCCGCTTAACTGTCCGCTCATTTCGCGGACGACGACGGCAAGAAGCGCCCCGCTCCACGCGGGGCGCTTTTTTATGGGCTTTTAAGTTTCGCTTAATTCTGGGCTGAGAGGATGCTCTCACCCCCCCTGTTGGCCGCCTGAGCATCGGCGGCTTTTTTTTTGAGACCCACTACGGCACCGGCATCAACTGCCCACAAGACAGGATCGGAGCCCAAGATGATCGAAGATACCGTTTTCAGCCATCTGCACGCGATTCTGACGCGCCGGCATTCGCTGCCCGTCCAGAGCTGCCGCGTGTCGGTGGAAATGCAGCGCCCGTGGGGCCGCCCGTACCGGCTCGTCGAATGGACGATGCATCTCGACGCGCCCGCGCGACGCCAGATCGTGCCGGCCGAATCGACCGACGAAGAGATCGCCGAGGTCGTCGCGTCGCACGTGCCGGGCCGACTGTACGGCGACGGCCGGCTGCAATTCTGACTCCCTCCGTTACCCGCCGTTGCCCGCATCGCGGCCGGCCCGCACGCATCGTGCGGCACTCGGTCTCGTTTGACGCGGCAACGAATTCTGCTACGCTGCGCGTTTTCGTCCACGCAACACACGATGGAAAACGCATTCAACGAACGCGGCGTGATGGTCACGCGCAACGGCCTGTCGGCCGCCGGGCAGGTCTTCCCGCTGCGTGACATCCGCCACGTCGATGTCGTCAAGATCCCGAAGAATCGCCTCGTGCCGTCGCTGATCTCGCTGATCGGCGTGGCCACCGCCGTCGCAGGCGGCATCGGCGCATCGAGCGCCGCGCTGGTCGTCGGCGTGATGCTCGCCGTCGTCGGCTATCTCGCCTGGACCACGCAGGACATCACATACCGGCTGATGGTCGAGATGCCCGACGGCAAGCGCGAAGCGCTGTCCAGCGTCGACGCCGAATTCGTCGAGCGCGTCGCGCAAGTCGTGCGCGATGCACGGACGGCGACGGCCGCCGGCTGATTTCCGCTGCGCGCGCCGACCACCTACTATTGAATGAGCGGCACGCCGCCGCGTCGTTCGAGGAGGTCGGCATGAACGCCCAATCGCTGTCCGGCATGCTGCGCGCGCAGGAACTGCTGCTCGTCTCGATGATCCGCGCGCTGCCGCCCGACACACGCAGCGTGCTCGTCGACCTCTACGCCGAACAGCTCGCGTTCGCCGAACAGGCCGGCTTCGAAGGCCACGGCGATCGCGCGACGCACGACGCGTTCATCGCGCATGCGCGCAACCTGCTGATTCGTATCGAATCGCTGGCCTAGGGCCGGCCCGCTTTCACCGCATGTCTCGCCGCGCGGCTCGCCCGATCCGCGCCGACGCTGCGCGTCCGCACGCGCCGCTTTTCGCCCTTGAATCAATAATAATTCTCATTTACAACGGCGAAATTATCCATTTCCTGTCAATTCTCCGTTCGCCGCCAGCCGCACGCGAACGGGCCAGCCAGGCGAACGCGTCACCCAGCCAGCCTTCGGGCTCGTCATCGTCAATGGGAGACCACCTGTGCATTGCTATCCGGCGACAGGCCGCCACCGGTCATGGTGCCGGCGTAGCACGCGCGTATCGTCGCGTCCGCGCGGCAACCTCGCTCAATGCTCGACGTCCGCGACACCGAACGTCCGCATTTTCCATCCCAGCCGTACCGCAAGCATGCGCGTCGTGAAGCCCGCCGCCAGCGCGACCACCGACGCCAATCCGGCATCGATGCCGAGATGCTGGATCCCGACGTACAGCGTGCCCGTGAAGAACGCGACGCTGGCATACAGTTCCTCGCGCAGGATCAGCGGCATCTCGTTGCACAGCAGGTCGCGCAGCATCCCGCCGCAGACACCCGTGATCGCGCCGGCCAGCACGACGATGATCGGCGCGGCGCCCGTCGACGCGCCGATATCGCAGCCGATGATCGTGAACGCTGCGAGACCGATCGCGTCGACGGTGACGAACAGCGCCTTCATCCGCGCGACGTGCCGCGCGGCCCATGACGCGACGGTCGCCGCGGCGAGCGTGATCACGAGGTACTCGGGATGCGCGATCCAGCCGAGCGGATAGTGGCCGAGCAGCACGTCGCGCACCGTGCCGCCACCGAGCGCCGTCACCGCGCCGACGAGCGCGAGCCCGAAGCGGTCCATCCCGCGCCGCATGCCCATCAGCGCGCCCGAGATCGCCTCCGCGACGATCGCGATCAGATAAAGCGTATGCATCGCGCGCCTCAGTCCTGCGTACGGAACAGGTCGAGCACACGTTCGCGCTCGGCCGCATCGACGGCTGCGGGCATCGGCTCGTCGGGCTTGCCCTTCTCGCCCGATGCATCCGGCGCCTCGGACGCCGGTGCGCCGCCGCACGCGAAGCGGCTGCGGATGAACGGCGGCACGTCTGCCGTGCACGTGCCGCGCGTGTATTCGGCGTACACGAAATCACCGTCGACGAGCGCGACGTCCTGCGGCGGCGTCGCATCGACCGGCGTGCGTCCGTCGACGGCCGTCTTCATGTAGTCGAGCCAGACCGGCAGCGCGAGCGTCGCGCCGGTCGCGCGTCCCATCGGGCGCGGCGTGTCGTAGCCGAGCCACGCGACCGCGACGATCCCCGACGAGTAGCCAGCGAACCAGACGTCCTTCGATCCGTTCGACGTGCCCGTCTTGCCGCCCGCGTCGTCGCGACGCAAGGCGAGCGCGCCACGCGCGGTGCCGGCCTTCACGACGTCGCGCAGCATGCTGTCCATCACGAACGCGTTGCGCGCCGACACGACGCGCGCGCCTTCCGGCGTCGTCGCCTCGTACATCGCGCCGCCGTGACGCTGCTTCACCGACAGGATCAGGCGCGGCTCCATCCGCGTCCCGCCGTTCGCGAACACGCTGTATGCGCTCGCGAGTTCGAGCGGCGTCACCGCGCCCGCGCCGAGCGCGAGCGGCAACGACGCCGGATTGCGCTGCGCGTCGAAACCAAAATGCACCGCGTGCTGCTGCACGTAGCGCGCGTCGGCGGCCTGCATCAGGCTGACCGCAACCAGGTTCTTCGAGCGCACGAGCCCGCGCCGCACCGGAATGAAGCCCTCGTAGCGGTTGCCGAAATTGCGTGGGCGCCACGGCCGCGCGCCGGTTTCCTCATGGGTGAGCGTGCGCTGCGTGTCGTCGACCAGCACGCCCGGAAAGTAGCCCTTCTCCAGCGCCGCCGAATAGACGAACGGCTTGAAGCTCGAACCCGGCTGGCGATACGCCTGCAGCGCATGGTCGAACACGTTGCGATTGAAATCCGCGCCGCCGACGAGCGCGAGCATGTCGCCCGTCGCCGCATCCAGCGACACGAGCGCGCCTTCGAGCCCGTTGCGCGCATCGCGCTTCGTGCCCGGCTGCCGGCTCAGCGTGCGCTGGAGCGCGGCTTCGGCCGCGCGCTGGTCGCGCATCGAGATCGTCGTGGTCACGTCGAGGCCGAGCGTATAGGCGTCGTCGCGAAAGCGCTCGACCATCATCCGGCGCGCGCGCTCCGCGACGTACGGCGCCGCGATGATGCCGGGCGGCGGCGTGGTCGCCAGCGCGATCGGCATGTCGGCCGCGGCGCGATACGTCGCGTCGTCGAGCTCGCCGAGCGCATGCATGCGGCCGAGCACGTAGTTGCGCCGCGCGGTCGCGCGCGCCGGATTGACGACCGGATTGAACGCGGACGGCGCCTTCGGCAATCCGGCGAGCACGGCCGCTTCGCCCGCGCTCAGCGCGTCGAGCGGCTTGCCGAAATACACATTCGCGGCCGCCGCGAACCCATACGCGCGCTCGCCGAGATAGATCTGGTTCATGTAAAGCTCGAGCAGCTTGTCCTTGCTGTACTCGCGCTCGAGCTTGATGGCCATCAGGATCTCGGCGAGCTTGCGGCTCAGCACCTTGTCGCGCGTCAGGTAGAAGTTGCGCGCGACCTGCATCGTGATCGTGCTGCCGCCCTGCCCCGGCTGTCCCGTCACGACGTTCGCGAACGTTGCGCGCGCGAGGCCGCCGATATCGATCGCACCGTGCTGGTAGAACTTCGCGTCCTCGGCCGCGAGCAGCGCGTGCCGCATGAGCGGCGGAATGCGTTCGAGCGGCACGAACTCGCGGCGCTCGACGCCGTACTCGGCCAGCAGTTCGCCATCGCGCGAGAAAATCCGCAGCGGCAGCGCGGGACGATAGACGGCCAGGTGCTCGACGGATGGCAGCTGCGTCCAGATGCGGTGGATCGTCCATGCGCCGATGCCCGCGCACGCGAGCGTCAGGCCGACCAGCGCACCCGCGAGCATGCGCCATGCACGGCGCGGCGACGTAGGAGGCGGTGCCGGTGGCGGCGGAAGATTGGCTGGGTGATCGGTCATGCAGGCTCCTTCTTCAATGCGGCGAACGCGGGCGCGCAACAGGCGCCCGTCGGTCACGGAAGGCGCGCATTGTCGAAGGGATGCCGGGATACCGGAACATTCTTTAGCCTAAGTTTTGCTAGCTAAATTTTATTTAGGAAGGGTTGCGCGGGCGGCTGTGCCGGGCGAACCGCGCGGCGCACGAGCCAGTTCGCCTGTACCATCGTCTGCATGTTCGACACGTACCTGCGCCTGTGGGACCTCGCTCCCGACGGCGGCCCGATCCTGACCGCGAGCGGCGGCGTGCTGCCCGTCGTCTGGCACGCGCGGCCCGCGATGCTGAAGGTCGCGACCTGCGACGAAGAGCGCCGAGGCAATGCGCTGATGACCTGGTGGAACGGGGATGGCGCCGCGCGCGTGTGGCTGCACGACAGCGACGCGGTGCTGCTCGAACGCGCGCAACCGGCACCCACGCTCATCGGCCTGTCCGTCGCGGGCCACGACGACGATACGATCCGGATCGCATGCCGCGTGGTCGCGCGGCTGCATGCGCATCGCGCACCGGCAACGCCCGAGGTCGTGCCGCTGACCGACTGGTTCCACGCGCTGCTGTCGCACGACACGGGCGATGAAACGCTGCGGCGTTCGGCCGCGACGGCGCACCGGCTGCTGGCCGCGCCGCCCTTCGACGACGTCGTGCTGCACGGCGACATCCATCACGGCAACGTGCTGCACTTCGGCGATCGCGGCTGGCTGGCGATCGACCCGAAGGGGCTGCGCGGCGACCGCGCGTTCGATTACGCGAACCTGTTCTGCAATCCCGCGCACGACATCGCCGTCGATCCCGCCCGCTTCGCGCGGCGCTGCGCGCTCGTCGCCGAGGCCGCGCGACTCGACCGCCGCAGGTTGCTGCAGTGGATCCTCGCCTGGGCCGGCTTGTCCGCGGTCTGGCTGATGGAGGACGACCTGCCGCCCGATACGCGTGTGCAGGTCGCGAGGATGGCTGCCTCGGCGCTCGACGAGTAGCGTGCGACGGCCGTCACCCCGTCAGCTGCATCGCGTAGCGGCGCCCATGAAAAAACCCGCCGGCATGCACCAGCGGGTTTTCGTGTCCGACGTGCGCGACGCTTAGCGCGCCGGATTCAGCGTCAGGTTCATGTGACGGTTCACATCCTTGTACAGCAGGTAACGGAAGCGGCCGGGGCCGCCCGAATAGCATGCCTGCGGGCAGAACGCGCGCAGCCACATGAAGTCGCCCGCTTCCACCTCGACCCAGTCCTGGTTCAGGCGATAGACGGCCTTGCCTTCGAGCACGTACAGGCCGTGCTCCATCACGTGCGTCTCGGCGAACGGAATCACGCCGCCCGGCTCGAACGTCACGATGTTCACGTGCATGTCGTGACGCATGTCGCTCATGTCGACGAAGCGCGTCGTCACCCATGCGCCGTTGGTGCCCGGCATCGGGATCGGCTCGACGTCCTGCTCGTTGGTCACGAACGCTTCCGGCAGCGCAATGCCGTCGACGACCTGGTAGTGCTTGCGGATCCAGTGGAAACGCACGGCGGCATCGCTGACGTTGTGCAGCGTCCAGTCGGCGCCCGGCGGGATGAAGGCGTAGCCGCCCGGCTTCAGCGTGTGCTGCTTGCCTTGCAGCGTCAGCTCGGCCTCGCCTTCGACGACGAACAGCACGGCTTCGGCGTTCTTGTCCTGCTCGGGCTTGTCGCTGCCGCCACCCGGATTCACTTCGACGATGTACTGCGAGAAGGTTTCGGCGAAACCCGACAGCGGACGCGCGATCACCCACAGGCGCGTGTTGGTCCAGAACGGCAGCCAGCTCGTGACGATGTCGCGCATCACACCCTTCGGAATGACCGCGTACGCCTCGGTGAACATCGCACGATCGGTCAGCAGATCGGTCTGCGGCGGGTGGCCGCCATGCGGCGCGTAATACGTTGTCTTAGACATAAAGCATCCAGGCAATGGGTTGGTCCGGCCCCGGGTGGCAACGGCAGGCGCGGCACGCGTGTGGGGCACGCATGCGGCGGCGGGACATCGCTGCCGGGGTGGCTTGAAAGCGCGGGCGCCTTCGTTCGGTCGGCCAGGCTTCGCGACGGGCCCGCCCGGTTCAGCGGGCAGGGGCAAGCCATGCTTGCGGGTCCGGCGGCCGGGCCGCGGACACTCGGGGTCATACGGCGGGGCACGGGGGACGGCACGGTTCGATTCCGTACGCGGGCAGCGCTGACGATAGCGAAGTCGATCCCGATCGACCAATTAAATGTTGCGATGACATCCATTCGATTTCGCACTACCCGCCATTGCGCGCGATGGCCCGTGAACGCGTGCCGCGGACACGTCCGCGCATCAGGGAAATCCTGATGACCGGGCGGCAACGCGTCGATCGACGAGTGCGAAATGAGGATGACCGAACCTGCGCGGCTGCATGTCGATGCAACTGGCGATGTCGTCTACAAGCGGGAAAGGTGAAGCGGGAGAGAGCGTGCCAACCCGTCGAGCGGGGTCGGGCATGGACTGCCGGAGAGGGTGAAGGGCCGCCGGTCTTGCCGGCGACGGCGGCCCGGCTGAGGCCGCCGGGCCGGCTGTCGGATCGGGGGCCGACGTGCCGGGCGCGCCGGTGCGCAAGCCGCGCACCGTGCCGCGCCCGCGGCGATCAGTCCCAGTCGCGGTGGTGGCGATGCTTGCGGTGACGATAGCCGCGATCGCCGTGATCGCGTTCGTACGAGCTGCGCGACATGTTGCCGCCCAGCGCCGCGCCTGCGCCACCGCCGACGGCCGCGCCCAGCAGGCCGCCCGTGCGGCCGCCCATTGCGTTGCCGGCTGCGGTGCCTGCGCCGCCGCCGAGGGCGCCGCCGATGATTGCACCGGTGCGCTCGCGACGGTTCGACGTCACGGCACCACCCGCGCCGCCGCCGATCGCGCCGCCGATGACGGAGCCGGTGCTGCCACCGACCGCGCCACCGACCGCTGCGCCGGCAACCCCGCCGAGCGCGCCGCCAAGCGCATTGTTCAGGTCACCGGCCATTGCCGGCAGTGCGGTCGCGCCGGTCAACGCGGCGACGACGAGAGCGGGGGCGATTTTCTTCCACATTCCCGTATTCTTCCTTGTTCGCAATCTGGTTATCGAAAGTCCGCTCGATACGACGATCTGAATCGATCGACGTCGATGCCGGCATTGTGCCGAATCCCGGACCAATTCATTTCAATGAGCTTGCGGCGAAGAATAGCACCGGTCGAGCCGGCTTGCCGTCGACATTCTGGTAACAAGTTGTTTACCGGAAGAGGACCGGAAAAGGTTGCCGGAAACCGCCGCCAAAGCACGCCGGCAGGGGCTCCGGCCCTGGTCAAGCCCCGTTTTTCGGCAATGCCGAACGTGCCCGTCGCGCGGGTTCGGACACACGTGGCAACACATCGGAGGCGCGCCGCGAGCCGGCGGCATCGCCCGGGTCGTTCGGGCCATACGAGGGTCAGTACACACCCGGAATCAGCCGCCAGGTGTGCGCGCAGTACGCGTCGTATTCGGCGCCGAATTGCGCGCGCAGCAGCGCCTCCTCGGAACGGATGCGCGCGACGAGCGGGATCATCGTCAACGCGACGAGCAGCAGCCCGACGCCCGAGCGGAACGCCAACGCCCAGCCGGCCGCATTGACGAGCAGGCCGAGATAGCTCGGGTTGCGGATCCTGCGATAGATGCCGTCCGTCACCAGCGTATGGCCGGGCTGGATCGCGACGAGCCCGCTGAAGCGCTTGCCGAGCACGAACACGGGCCAGATGCGCAGCACGCCGCCCGCGACGTACAGCACGACGCCGATCCAGCGCACCGTGGCGCCGCCGAAGGTCCACACGTCGAGCCGGTCGGTCAACGCCGGCACATACGCGAGCAGCAACCCGCTGGCGCCGAAGGCCGCGAGCACCCAGCGATTGTCGCGGTTCTCGCGCTCGCCGGCGCTCAGGTTGCCCTCGGTCAACAACGCGACAGCGGCCAGCGCGAGCGTTGCGACGGCGATGACGGTCAGTTGCGGATGCGAGAAGAAGGCGGCAAACCCACCGATGCCGAGCACGGCGAGCCCGAGATAGACGAGCGTGGAGACGCTCGCAGCGATTGCGAACTTGCGCGTAACGGCCATGGCTTGCCTCGCCGGAGGGGGCTTTCCTGTGAAGTATAGGAACCCGGGCGGGCGATGCGCACGCGAGCCGTCATGCGGCGCGCGAGTATTCCCTGCGAGAAGCGGCGGCGGCGCGTCGAACGACGCGCTCGATCGACGCGCGGGCGGCGCCCGCGGCCGCCGCCCGGTCAGCGAATGCGGAAGTTGCCGCCGATTCCGACGCTGACCGGCGGTGCGTAATAGGCCGGCGCATAGCCGTAGTAGGCCGGCGCAGGCGCGTAGCCGTAAGGCGGCGCGACATAGCAGCCGGACAGGCCGCCGATCAGCGCAAACGTGATGAGAACTTTGTACATGGCTCGATTCCCGGCAAGAAGGACACGTCGCATCGCGCGAAAGCCGTGCCGTCGCAGCCCTTGACGGCCAGCAGGACGACGCAACCGGCGGCAACCGGCCCGTCCTGTCGCTCGATGCAGCAATGCGCGGAGTCTAGCGCCGGAGCCGCCAGGCCGAGTTTCGCGAGCGGTTACACGTGTTACGTGGTGTGACCGCTGAAACAGGTGCGAACGGCGTCGCCGCACGCGCCCGCTGGCGCCGCCCGAATCACGAGCCGTCCACGCGTTACACGAAACGCGCGCGGATACGCTCGGCGAGCGATTCGAGCGTGGCCGAGTCGGCGATGTCGCGCGCGTGCATCCGCAGGTCGACGCCTTCCCAGCGCGGAATCACGTGGAAATGCACGTGCGGGACCGTCTGGCCCGCCGCCGCGCCGTTGAACTGGCCGATGAACACACCGTCCGGCACGAGCGCCGCGCGCACGGCCGCCGCGACGCGCTGCGTCATGCGGATGCCGGCCGCCGCCGCGTCGCCGGACAGCTCGAAGATCTGCGCGGCCGGCTCCTTCGGGATCACGAGCACGTGACCGTCGGCCTGCGGCATGAGATCCATGATCGCAAGCGTTGCGTCGTCTTCGGCGACCTTCACGCACGGCAGTTCGCCGCGCAGGATCCGGGCGAACGGGTTGTTGTTGTCGTAGGACATGGCGTTTTCCGATTTTGCGATTGCGGTTTGACTGGGAACGATGCCGGACGATTATCGGCCGACGGCGGGTCGGATTTCAACTTGTCAGGCCGTGTCGCGATCGCGGTGAACAATGCATGCCGGCTCGCGTGTCATGTCGCTCGCCGGGTGGAATATCCGGCCGTCGCCATCCGTTTATTCCGAGTGCGGGTTCGCACGGCAAGACCGCGGATCCGCACCGGACATCCGTCAGCTGCGCAGGACGGCAGCCGGGATGACTGCTCGCGATCACCAACCGGAGTCATGCCATGGATCCTCTCCCCTCCTGTCGTTCGCCCGCCCTCGCCATTCACCCGCCGCTCCTCGCCCACGTCTCTCGCACGATGACGCGCACGCTATGCCGCGCGGCTTGCGGCGCCGGGCTGGTCGCATTGTCGTCGGCTTTCGCGTGGGCCGGCGGTAACGATGCGATCCTGCCGGTCTCGTCGGTCACCGCGTCGACCGTGCCCGCCAACGGCGACGTCAATCCGTACGGCATCGCCTTCGTGCCGCGCGGCGTGCCGAACTGGAGCACGCTCAAACCGGGCGACGTCGTCGTGTCCAACTTCAACGCGGCGTCGAACGCGCAAGGCACCGGCACGACGGTCGTGAAGCTGTCGCCCGGCCAGACGCCGACGACGTTCTTCCAGGGCAGCAATCTCGGCCTGACGACCGCGCTCGCGGTGCTGCGCAGCGGCTTCGTGCTGGTCGGCAACGTCCCCGCGCCGGACGGCAAGACCGTCGTGCCTCCGGGCTCGCTGCTCGTCATCGGTCCGCAAGGCAATCTCGTCACGCAACTGTCGAGCAGCACGCTGCTCGACGGACCGTGGGACATGACCGTGATCGACCGCGGCCAGCGCGTGACCGCGTTCGTGTCGAACGTGCTGAACGGGACGGTCGCGCGGATCGAACTGGTGATCGGCAGCGATGGCGTCCGGATGCTGCAAAGCTCGCGCATCATCGCGTCGGGCTACGTGAACCGGACCGATCCCAACGCGCTGGTGGTCGGCCCGACCGGCCTCGCGTACGACCCGAACATCGACGTGCTGTATGTCGCGTCCACCGGCGACAACGCGGTGTTCGCGATCCAGAACGCCGCGTCGACGAATCGCAACGCCGGCGTCGGACGGATGATCTACGCCGACGCAGCGCACCTGCACGGACCGCTCGCACTGGCGCTCGCGCCGAACGGCCATCTCGTGACCGCCAACGGCGACGCGGTCAACCCCGACCCGCAGCAACCGAGCGAGATCGTCGAATTCACGGTGACCGGACGCTTCATCGCGCAGATGCAGGTCGATACCGTGCCGGGAGCGGCATTCGGCCTCGCGTTCGGGCACGGCAGCAAAGGCCAGCCGGAATTCGCGGCCG
Source organism: Burkholderia sp. Bp9012 (assembly GCF_003853825.1). NCBI lineage: Bacteria > Pseudomonadati > Pseudomonadota > Betaproteobacteria > Burkholderiales > Burkholderiaceae > Burkholderia > Burkholderia sp. Bp9012. Next base: position 126,231 of record NZ_QTQA01000008.1, read on the forward strand.
TCGACGACAACACGAATACCGCGACGATCTGGACACTGCGTTCGGACGACAACAACGCACAATGACGCACCGCGTGGACGGGCCGAATGCGGCCCGTTCGAACCTGCGCGATCGACACATGCGATTCGCACACGCCGGGCACCATGCCGCCTGATCGACGCCGCCCGGCGTCGCCACTCCCGCGATTGCCACCGCTCGCCCGAACCTGCGACACTGCCGGATCGTTGCCGGCCGGCACGCCACCGAGGACGCTCGCTCATGACGATCCCCTTCAAATCGCTGATCCTGCGCGGCGTCGCCGTCGCGCTCGTCGCCGCGCTCGGCTATACCGGCTACATGCTGTCGCGGCTCGCCCCGATCGCGACGGGTTATGCCGCGAAGGCGCTGTGTTCCGGCGTGTTCGTGTCGGGCCGTCCGGCCGCGTCGGTGATCGATGTCGACATCATGGCCGGCGTGCACCCGCTGCTGAAACTGGTGCGCCCGTCGATCGATCCCGAGCATCATCGTGCCGTCGCAACGTTCGCCGGGTTCGCGCCACGCGAGGCGGACTTCCGGCCGGGGCTCGGCTGCACGCTCGCGCTCGGGCCGTCGCCCGGCGTGCTGCCGGCGGCGCTGCCGCCCGTCCCCGATCCGCCGCCCGCGCAGGAAGCGACGCCGGCCGCACCGCCCGCCGGTATCGACGCACGCAAGCTGCAGGCCGCGCTCGACCGCGCGTTCGATGAACCCGATCCGGCGCGGCCGCGACGCACCCGCGCGGTCGTCGTGATGTGGCGCGGCCAGGTCATCGCCGAACGCTATGCGCCCGGCTTCACGGCCGACACGCCGCTACCCGGCTGGTCGATGACGAAGACCGTCACGGCCGCGCTGGCCGGCATGCTCGTCGCGCAGCACAAGCTCTCGCCGGACGCGTCGGCGCTGCTGCCGGAATGGCGCGACAGCGGCGACCCGCGCGCGGCGATCACGCTCGATGAGCTGCTCCGGATGACGAGCGGCCTGCAATTCAACGAGGACTACGACGACCCGCTGTCCGACGTTGCCGTGATGCTGTTCACGCAGCCGGACACCGCGCGCTTCGCGTCGACCAAGCCGCTCGCCGCCCGGCCCGGCACGCAGTGGTACTACTCGAGCGGCACGAGCGCGATCGTCGCGCGTGTGATGCGCGAGGCGATGGGCGGCACCGAGCGCGACTACCTCGCGTTTCCGCGCCGCGCGTTGTTCGCGCCGCTCGGGATGCGCAGCGCCGTGTTCGAACCCGATGCGGCCGGCACGCTCGGCAGCGCGTCGTTCATGTATGCGAGCGCGCGCGACTGGGCGCGCTTCGGGCAGCTTCTGCTGCAGGACGGGGTGTGGGACGGGCAGCGGCGGCTCCCGGAAGGCTGGGTGCGCTACCTGACGCGCGCAACGCCGCTGTCGACGCGCGGAGAATTCGGCGCGCATCTATGGGTCAAGGTGCCGGAGCCGTTCAACGATCGCGATCCGCAGGCGCGCCCACTGCCCGCCGATGCGTTTCATGCGGTCGGCCATGAAGGCCAGTTCGTGAGCGTGGTGCCGAGCCGCGAGCTGGTGGTCGTGCGGCTCGGGCTGTCGCGGCCGGAATCCGCGTGGAATCACGAGGCGTTTCTCGCGCGCGTGCTCGAGGCCGTACCGGCATCCGGCACGTGACGTGCCGCGGGGAGGCAGCGTTGCAGCGGCAGTCACGCCGCCGCGACGCGCGTGAGATGCAATGCGTTACGGGTTCGCGCTGCCCGCGTACTGCTTGAAGCCCTCGCGCGTCGCCAGACGCTCGATGTAGCGCTTCACCGCCGGGAATTCCGGGTGCTCGAACGGCGTGCCGAACCAGCGGTTCACCGACAGGCCGATCGGAATGTCGGCGAGCGTGAAGTGGTCGCCGGCCACGAACGCGCCGGTCGCCTCGAGCTGCGCGTTCAGTATCTGCATGTGCTTCGTCCAGCCCGCGATCGACTGCGCGATCGCCGCCGGGTCCTGGTGATCGGGCGACTTGCGCACGAGGCCGAGGAACGCACCCACCCACGAACGGTTCAGGTCCGTGCCCTGCCAGTCGATCCACTGGTCGACGCGTGCGCGCGCCCGCGGCTCGGCCGGATAGAGCGCGTCGCCGCCATAGCGGTTCGCGAGATAGCGGATGATCGTGTTCGACTCCCACAGCACGAAGTCGTCGTCCTTGATGACCGGCACGAGGCCGTTCGGGTTCAGCGCGAGGTAGGTCGGATCGTTGGTCGTGCGAAAGCCCGCGCCCCAGTCTTCCTGTTCGAACGGCAGGTTGAGTTCGGTGCACAGCCACAGCACCTTGCGAACGTTGATGGACGGGATCTTGCCGAGGATGTGCAGCATGCAGGCTCCTTGTGAGGTCGAATGCGAAGCGTTCGGACCGCGCGAAACGGCCCGAACGCGCTCCTGCCGAAGTTATACACGAGCGCACGGGAATCGACAGGCCGTCAGGCGAAACCGCTGCGCGCGGCCCCGCTGCTTCGCTTACATAGGCTTGACCACCATCAGAAAATACACGCTCAGCATCGCGAAGAACGCCGGATAGCCCAGCAGCTCCCAGCGCTTCGCATAACGCCAGTAGCGCGCCGGCAGCTCGGCATCGCCATTCGCATGCGCGAGCTTCGCCATCGCGGCCAGCTCGATCTGGAGCCACACGACCGGCAGCCAGCACGCGCCCGCGACCGCATACAGCACGATCGACGCGATCAGCCACGGCGTCGTCCACGGCCAGCCGGCCGTATGCGCGAGCCACAGCCCGGACGCGGGCTGGAACAGCACGGCCGGCGTCGTGAACCACCAGTCCGCGCGCACCACGAGGCGCGACACGGCGGCGATCGCCGGCACGGAGCACGTGCGGTTCGCGAAGAACAGGTAGAACGCGGTGCCGAAGCCCGTACCGACCATCAGCACCGAGGACAGGATATGCAGCGTCTTGATCACGAGATAGGTGCTCATGCGTGTTCTTCTTCTGAAAAGAGGATCAACAGGATCGCGAGAATCGGCACGTTCTTCAGCACGGGGCCGAACGGCTCGGCGAGCAGGCCAGGCATCGTGGCCGCGATGACGGCCGAATACGCGACGATCAGCGCGCCTTGCGCGGCCCACAGACGGCGGGACGGCGCGGCGACGGTCGCCACGCCGAACGCGAAGTCCAGCGCGCATGCGCCGTAGAGCGCGATCAGCGCGGGCAGTCCGCTCAGGTGGGCGCGGGCGAGCATAGCGAGGCTGTCGTGCCGCGGATGAATGAACGCGCTGGCGATGGCCGTCCAGATCCAGACGATCGCGAGCGCGCCGAGCAGCAGCGGCCGCCGCCACATCGCGAGCGCATCGCAGCGCAGCGCGGCCGCGTTCGCGCCGATGAAATCGCGCAGCCCGCGCGGCGGCCGGCCAAGCACGGCCGCGAGCGCGGCGGGATCTCCGGTATTGCCGCCGCGCAGCATCGTCCACGTGTCGCGGGTCAGCATCGCGCCCGGCATCGTGCCGAGCAGCGCGGCCGCCGTGCCGACCAGCGGGCTCGGCAGCGCGACGCGCGCCGCCGGCGGGAAACCCAGCGCGGCGCGATAGACGCTCAGCATCTCGCGATACTCGACTTCGTCGCCACCGACCGCGTCGATGACCGGACGGCCGGCCGCCGGCGCATCGACGAGCCGCGCGACGAGCTCGGCGAGATCGTCGACGTGCACGGGGCGCAGCCGCTGATGGCCGCCCGCAGGCAACACGTGCACGGGGAGGCTCGCGAGCATCCGGAAGAACCGGGCGGACGTGCCGGCGGTTCCGTAGACGAGTGCCGGACGCACGATCCGGTAATCGAGCGGCAGCGTCTGCAGGAAGGTGTCGGCCGCGTGCTTGCTGGCGAAATACGGCGTGTCGCCGCGCTCGACGCCCAGCGCCGAGATCTGGATCACGCGTCGCACGCGGGCACGGCAGCATGCGGTGAAGAGCGCGCAGGGCGCCGCGCGATGCACGGTGTCGAACGTCGCATCACGCCGGTCGGCGATGATCCCGACCGCATTGATCACCACGTCGACGCCATCCAGCCGGGCGAGCCACGCGTCGGGATCGACATCCTTCGCGAAGTCGATCGCGACGTCGTGCGCGCCGACCGCATGCCGCACGCCGCGCAGCACGCGATGGCCGCCGGCCTCGAGCCGCGCGCTCAGCGCCCGCCCGATGAAGCCGTTCGCGCCGCAGACGAGGATGTTCATGTCGCACTCCGCGATGCGGAATGCCGGCGGATCGACAGCATGATCTCGTTCATTTTTTCATCCTCTCTGTACAGTTATTTCTGTAAAGACAGAAACATTGAATCCAAAAAAAGCGGGCTGCGTGCCCGCACGTCCGGTGCCGCCTACTTCGACGACTTGCGCCTGACCGTCTGGCTGATCTTCGCGCCGATCCCGAGCGCCTTCATCAGCGTATCGGGCTTGAGCCGCAGCATCTCGTCCGACCAGGTCGTGAGCGTCTCGACGAACTGCAGCGTGTCGCGAATGCGCTGCTCGGTTTCGCGGCTCTCGTCGGCGATCTCGGGGCTCGTCAGGCAATCGCGCAGCACCGTGAGCGTCGGTTCGATCTCGCGTTGCCGCCGCCCTTCGACGATCAGCTTGAACAGTTCCCAGATGTCGGTCGACGTCTCGAAGTGGTCGCGGCGATCGCCCAGCACGTGCACGACCTTCGCGAGCCGCCACGCCTGCAACTCCTTCAGGCTCGTGCTGACGTTGGAGCGCGCGACGTTGAGCGTCTCGGCGATCTCGTCGGCCGCGACCGGCCTTCCGGCCAGGTACAGCAGCGCGTGAATCTGCGAGACGGTGCGGTTGACGCCCCACCGCGAGCCCATTTCGCCCCAGTGGAGGATGAATCGTTCGGCAATCGGTGTGAGTTCCATGTCGGGAAATTTAGTTTTTTCAGTTATTTCTGTCAAGAGAGAAATATCTGGCCACTACGCAAATCGCCGCGTCGATGGTCCGACCCCGCGCAACTGCGAATGCCGCCACCGCCCGCGTTTCCCGCCCTGCCCGCCCGCTTCCATTACAATGCGCGGGATTTTTCCGATTTCAGGCCGTCCCCCGCCTTTCTGAATAGAGGTTTCCATGATCATCAAACCGCGCGTGCGTGGCTTCATCTGCGTGACGACTCATCCGGTCGGCTGCGAAGCCAATGTCAAGGAACAGATCGACTACGTGACTTCGCACGGCCCGATCCCCAACGGCCCGAAGAAGGTGCTCGTGATCGGCGCGTCGACGGGCTATGGCCTCGCCGCCCGGATCTCGGCCGCATTCGGTTCGGGCGCGGACACGCTCGGCGTGTTCTTCGAGCGCGCCGGCAGCGAAACGAAGCCGGGCACCGCCGGCTGGTACAACAGCGCCGCGTTCGAGAAGTTCGCCGCGCAAAAGGGGCTCTATGCGCGCAGCATCAACGGCGACGCATTCTCCGACAAGGTCAAGCAGATCACGATCGACACCATCAAGCAGGATCTCGGCAAGGTCGACCTGGTCGTCTACAGCCTCGCGGCACCGCGCCGCACGCATCCGAAGACGGGCGAAACGATCAGCTCGACGCTGAAGCCGGTCGGCAAGTCGGTCACGTTCCGCGGCCTCGACACCGACAAGGAAGTGATCCGCGAAGTCTCGCTCGAGCCGGCGACGCAGGAAGAGATCGACGGCACCGTCGCCGTGATGGGCGGCGAGGACTGGCAGATGTGGATCGACGCGCTCGCTGAAGCCGACGTGCTGGCCGACGGCGCGAAGACGACCGCGTTCACGTACCTCGGCGAGCAGATCACGCACGACATCTACTGGAACGGCTCGATCGGCGAAGCGAAGAAGGATCTCGACAAGAAGGTGCTGTCGATCCGCGACAAGCTGGCCGCGCACGGCGGCGATGCCCGCGTGTCGGTGCTCAAGGCCGTCGTCACGCAGGCGAGCTCGGCGATCCCGATGATGCCGCTCTACCTGTCGCTGCTGTTCAAGGTGATGAAGGAAAAGGGCACGCACGAAGGCTGCATCGAGCAGGTGTACGGGCTCCTGAAGGACAGCATGTACGGCGCGACGCCGCACATCGACGACGAAGGCCGCCTGCGCGCGGACTACAAGGAACTCGATCCGCAAGTGCAGGCCAAGGTCGTCGCCATGTGGGACAAGGTGACGAACGAGAATCTGTACGAGATGACCGACTTCGCCGGCTACAAGACCGAGTTCCTGCGCCTGTTCGGCTTCGAGATCGCCGGCGTCGACTACGACGCGGACGTGAACCCGGACGTGAAGATCCCGGGCATCATCGACACCACGGTCTGACGACCGGGCCCGCCGCGCGCGACGCGTGGCGGCGGGCCGACTCTCCAGCAGCGAAGCCCGAACGGCGTCACCCCGTCGGACACGTCCGCCGACAGCGCGGTTCGCACCTGCCGTGCGAGCGCGTCGGCGGCGCCATCCGCGGATCGGGCGATCGCGGCCCGCGCTATTCCACCGCCCTTGCGGCATCCCACAGCGGCTGTCCGCCCAGCGCCGCATGCCACGCGCCGAAACGCGCGCGCCACGACTCGAACGGCTCCTTCAGCGGATGACGCGGATCGTCGCTGAGCGCATAGGCCATCCCCTCGATCAGCCAGCGCGGCTTGGTCGCCACCGCGAAGTTGCCGAGCACTTCGGCCTGACGATGATGGATCAGCTCGTGCGCAAGAAAGTAGGTCTGCCAGCCGCGCGGCGCGACGATCACGCCGAAATCCCCGAGCGTCAATGCCGCGCGTTCGCCGAGACCGAACATGTCGGCACACTCGCGCGTCGAGCAGAACACGACGCGCGGTGCCTCGCGAAACGGGCCCACGGCCGCCGCCGCGCGCGCATAACCGTCGCGATAGAGCTGCTGCGCGGCGCCGAACTTCGCGGCATCGTCCGTGCAGATGTCCGCGCTGGGGCACGACACGCCGGGAAGCAGCGCGGGCGCGACGACGCGTAGCGGCTTGACGAGCGCAAAGGCGGCGATCGGCACCGCGACGAGCAGGCCCGTGAGAGCGAAGGCGACATGGGAGCGTTTCATCGAGGCGGCGATTCCGTTGGCATGGCGGTGGCGTGTTCCAGCACGAATATATCGGAGCGGCGCCGTCGCCGTCCGACATTTTTTCCGTCCGGCGTCCGGCGTCCGGCGTCCGGCGTCCGGCGTCCGGCGTCCGGCGTCCGGCGTTCGGCGTTCGGCGTTCGGCGTTCGGCGTTCGGCATCCGGCGTCCGGCCCACGGCCCCGCTCCGCCGCACTGCGCGCCGATCGCGAACCGGAGTGCGATCGCATCCAGCCCGGTTACGCGAGCTGCTTGTGAAAATACGTCGTCGCGCACAATGCGCCGTCGGGCATCAGCGCGAAGTTCGGTACGACGCCGACGCGCTGCCAGCCGGCCCGCTCGTACAGACGCTCGGCATCGCCGCCCGTCACGGTGTCGAGCACGAGCACGGTCTTGCCGGCATTGCGCGCGGCTTCGTCGGCAGCCGTCAGCAGCCGCGCCGCGATCCCCTGCCGGCGTGCATGGCGGGACACGAGCATCTTCGCGATGTCCGCGCGATGCGGCTGGTTCTCCGGCTGCGCGGTCACGACCTGAACGGTGCCGACGATCCGCCCGGCGACGTCCTCGGCGATGAGCAGGATGCGCTCGCCGCCCGCGACGCCATCGGCGACGCGCGTCCAGAACGCAACGGCGGTCGAACGCTCGATCGGCAACATGAAACTGACGGACGCGCCACCCTCGACGCAATCGATCAGCACGTCGGCCAGCGCGTCGATGCGCGCATGCGCTTCGCTCGCATCGAGGCGGCGCACGGTCACGGGTTCGGTCATACCCTCTCCGGTATATCAGGTGGGGCACGCGTTCGGTCGGCGTGCGCCCGGATCGAATGGAACGCCGACGTGCGGTCGATGCATGCGCAACGGCGGCCGGTGCAAGGCAACACGGCGTCCAGCCCGATTGGCGCGTGTTACCGCCCCATCATGCTACGCGATGAAAAATCCGGCTGAATCGCCTATGCTTAGCCACATGGCTAACTTTCAACCCGGCATCAGCGACGTATTCCACGCACTCGCCGATCCGACACGCTGCGCGATCGTCGGCGCGCTCGGCAATGGCGGGCGGACCGTTTCGGCACTGGCCGCGCCGTTCGACATGGCGCTGCCGTCGTTCATGAAGCATCTCGCGGTGCTCGAGCGCAGCGGCCTCGTCACGACCCGGAAGACTGGCCGCTCACGCACCTGCGAGCTGGTCGCCGGCCGGCTGGCGGAGGCCGAACAGTGGCTCGCCGCGCAGCGCGCGCACTGGGAAGCGCGCTCCGATCGTCTCGTGGAATTCGTCGAACGCCGTCACCAGGAGGAGCAAGCGCATGTCAGCCAGCCACGTCGACCCCGCCGAAGCCCATGACCTCGTCATCACGCGCACGCTGCGCGCGCCGCGCCAGGCACTCTGGCGCGCATGGACCGACCCGGAATTGCTGAAGGAATGGTGGTGCCCGAAACCGTGGACCACCGAAGTGCACGCGTTCGACCTGCGCCCGGGCGGCGCCTTCCACACGTTCATGCGCGGCCCCGACGGCGGCACGAGCGACAACCCCGGCTGCTTCCTCGACATCGTGCCGGAAGCGCGAATCGCATTCACGTCGATGCTCACGGGCGGCTGGCGGCCGCAGGTGCCGTGGCTGGGCTTCACGGCCGTCATCACGATGGCCGACGACGATGCCGGCTGCCGCTACGAGGCGCGCGTGATGCACCCTGATGCCGCCACGCGCGAGCGGCACGAGGCCCTCGGCTTTTTCGATGGCTGGAACATCTGCATCACGCAGCTCGACGAATTCGCGGCCGCGTTGCGCTGAATGCGGCCGCATGCGCGGGCCATTGCATGCGGCCGTGCGCGCGCCTAGGATTCCTGAAGGGCGCATGACGAGACGCCGGCATCCGGCGTGCGCCGTCGTGCGCGTTCCGCGGGAGGCCATATGCTGCACATGCACACGCATTCGACCCGGGTCAGTCGGCACCTGAACGCGCCGCGCGAGTGCGTCTACCGCGCGCTGCTCGATCCGCGCGCCGTCGAACAATGGAAAGTGCCTGACGGCATGACGTGCCGCGTGCACGCATACGACGCGCGCGAAGGCGGCGCGCTGCGCGTGTCGCTGAGCTACGACGCACCTTCGGACGGCACCGGCAAGACCACCGCGCACACCGACACCTATCACGGCCGCTTCGTGACGCTCGTGCCGGACCAGAAGATCGTCGAAATCGACGTGTTCGAAACCGACGATCCGATGCTGCGCGGCGCGATGACGGTCACGATCATGCTGTCCGACGAAGCAGGCGGCACACGCATCGATGCGGTACACGACGGTGTGCCGCCCGGCGTGCCGGCCGCCGACAACGAGGCCGGCTGGCAAATGGCGCTCGCCCGGCTGGCCGCGTTGGTCGAGACGGGCTAGCGCGAGGCGACGGGCGCAGGACGCATCAGCCGAGCCGGTACGCGCGCGTGACGGTCCCGCGGAACAGCGCATCGCGCTCGCTCGGGCCCGCATGCGCGGTCAACCGCTTGAACGCGTTCCAGCCGTTCACGTACGAATACGAACCCTTGTCGACCGGGAAATTGCTCTCGAACATGCAGCGCTCGGCGCCGAACGCCTCGATGCACGTGAGCATCCACGGCTTCCATGCGTCGGCGAGCTGTTCGGACGACGGCGGCCGCGCGCCCTTCTCGAAATCGAAGCCGTTGATCCGCATGCCGAGGCCACCGACCTTCACGAATACGTTCGGCAGCCGGGCAAGTTCGCGCATCGATGTCCGCCAGCGCTCGAAGACTTCCGGCCGCTTGTCCGCGTAGCTCGCAATCCGCACGACGCCGCCACAGTGATTGACGACGATCCGCGTGTCGGGGTTCGCCTTCGCGAGATCGAACAACTCCGGCAACTGAGGAAAGAACAGCCACGCGTCGTACGACAACCCGAGCGGCGCGAGCTGCGCGACGCCGGCCCGGTACGCGGGATCGAGCAGCAATCCGCGCGGCACCGCCGACAACGGGTTCGCGAGCGACGGATCGGCATCCCACGTGCTCAGGTGCCGCACGCCGCGAAAGCGTCCCCGCCCCGCATCGAGATGCGCTTCGAGCACGTCGCGCACGCGTGCGCCGAGCCGCAGGTCCGCATGCCCGACGATGCCTTTCGCGACGGCCGGACCGCTTCGCTGCAGCGGCTCCGTCACGCCGGCCACGTATGCCGTCTCGCCGACAGGCTTCAGTTCGACCGGCCCGGCATCGCGATAGCGCGTCAGCGCCTGCATGTAGACGGAGGCCTGGATGTTGTGTCCGGCGCGCGCATCCTGAAGATAGTCGTCGAGCATGTAGATCCAGCCCGGCCGCTCGTAGAAGTGATGGTGCGCATCGACGATCGGCAGATCCGGTTCGAGCGCGGGCTCGAGCGCCGAGGCAAGCCAGTCGTTGCGCACCGCGAGATAGTTGCTTTGCGTCGTCATGCGGGAAGCTCCGTTTTCAGCCGGCGCGCGCATCTCGGCACATGCGGGCAGTGCGAGCGATGCGGCGGCCGCACCGAGCAAGCGGCGTCGTTTGATCGAGATGGCCATGTCATTCGCTCCGGTCGAACGCGTACAGCGACAGCGTCAGCAGCGTCGTGATCGCCAGGACGATCGCGAGGCCGAGCATCCCGGCCGTGAAGGTGCCGAAGCTGTCCTTCAGGTAGCCGACCAGATACGGGCCCGCGAATCCGCCGAGCGCGCCGATCGAATTGATCAGCGCGAGTCCGCCGGCCGCGGCCTCGCCGGACAGGAAGCGCGAAGGCAGCGTATAGAAGATCGTGCGTCCGGCAATCGTGCCGACCAGCGCGAGCGTGATGCCGACGAGCGCCGGCCCGAGCGTCAGGAAATGGGTCGACACGCCGAGCGCCACCGCGCCGATGGCGAGACCGATCGCGAGGTTCGCGATCGGGCCGCCGCGCCGGTCCACCCGCTTCGCCCACCACAGCAGCGCGATCGTCGCGAAGAAGTAAGGCACCGCGGACAGCCAGCCGGTCTGCATCGTCGACATCCCGTGCGCCTTCAGCATCTGCGGCAGCCAGATGCCGATGCCGTACGAGCCCATCGTGAAGCCGAACGAGATCAGCGCGAGCAGGTACACGCGCACGTCGCGCAATGCGACGCCGAAACGCTTCTTGCGGCCGGCGGCGCCTTCGCGCTCGAACGCGCGCTGCAGTGCGGCACGCTCGTCGTCCGACAGCCAGGCGGCCGTGGCCGGGGAATCGGACAGCAGCTTCAGGACGAGAAAGCCGAGCGCGCACGCGGGCAGCCCTTCGACGATGAACATCCACTTCCAGCCCGCGAGACCGAGCGCGCCATCCATCTGCAGCAGCCACGTCGACAGCGGACCGCCGATCAGCGACGACAGCGGCGTCGACACGGTGAACCACGCGAGCACGCGCGTGCGGTAACTCGCCGGAAACCACACGGCGAGGAAGAAGATCACGCCCGGGAAAAAACCGGCCTCGCCGATGCCGAGCAGCAGCCGGATCACATAGAAACTGGCCGGGCCCGCCGCGAGCGCGGTCGCCGCCGCGATCAATCCCCACGTGATCATGATGCGAGCCAGCCAGCGCCGCGCACCGAAGCGGTACAGCGCGAGATTGCTCGGCACTTCGAACAGGCAATAGCCGGCGAACATGATCCCCGCGCCCCAGCCGAACTGCGTGGCGGTCAAGCCGAGATCGCGGTTCATCGTCAGCGCCGCGAACCCGACGCTCGTGCGGTCGAGATAGTTGAAGAAATACGCGAGCGCGAGCAGCGGAATGAAGCGCCATGCGGCCTTGCGCACGGCCCGTTGCTCGATCGTCGCGTCGGTCTCGCGATCGGCGGCCAGCGCCGGGGAAGCGGATGTCATGGTTGTCTCCGTGGATGCGGCGGTCCCCGCCCGCACGATCGCGCGGCCGGGATGCCCTTTGTTCGTTCGATGGATCGCGGCGGCGCTACGCGCTCGCCACTTCGTTCGGCGACGGCACATCGCCCGGCATGGCCGGCGGTTGATCGTGCGCGCCGTGCGCGTGCCGCCCCGCGACGACGCCGGCGTCGATCAGCGCCCGCGCGTCGTCCGGCGTATAGCCGAGCTCGCCGAGCAGCGCGCTGGTGTCCTGGCCGAGCGCGGGCGGCGCCGAGCGCAGCCGCAGGCGCTCGCCCGCGAGCGTGAGCGGCAGCATCGCGGTGCGCGTGGCGACCGGGCGGCCGGCGCTGCTCGCATCGGCCGGCAGCGTCACGGCTTCGAGGCCGCCCGTCGCCAGCAGATGCGGATCGTCGAACAAGTCCTGCGGCTTCGTGATCGGCGCATACGGCAGGCCGATCGATTCGAAGATCGCGCCGATCTCCGCAGCCGAATGCGCGGCGAGCCGCGCACGCAGTTCGGGCAGCAGCCAGTCGCGGGCCTGCACGCGAAGGTTGTTCGTTGCGAGGCGCGCATCGTCCTTCAGCGCGGCGAAACCGAACGCGTCGCAGAACAGCGCCCACTGCGTGTCCGACACCACCGCAAGAAAGATCTGTTCGTTATCCTTGACGGAGAACACGTCGTAGACGGCCCACGCGGAGATCCGGCTCGGCATCGGCGACGCGGCCTGCCCCGTCACCGCGAACTGCATCATGTGCTGCGCGACGAGGAACACGTTGTTCTCGAACAGCGAGCTCTGCACCTGCTGCCCGCGGCCGGTGCGTTCGCGCTGCGCGAGCGCGGCCATCGCGCCGATCGCGCCGAACATCCCGCCCATGATGTCGTTCACGCTCGACCCCGCACGCAGCGGCCGGCCTTCGGGGCCCGTCATGTACGCGAGACCGCCCATCATCTGCACGACTTCGTCGAGCGCGGTGCGATGTTCGTACGGGCCCGGCAGGAAACCCTTGTGCGACACGTACACCAGGCGCGGATTCAGCGAGGACAGCGCGGGATAACCGAGGCCGAGCCGGTCCATCGTGCCGCTCTTGAAGTTCTCGCTGAACACGTCCGCCGTCGCGACGAGCCGCCGCATGATCTCGAGCCCGCGCGGATCCTTCACGTCGACCGCCATGCTCTTCTTGTTGCGGTTGAACATTCCGAAGAAACCCGCGCCGGAACCGCGCAACGCACGCGTGCTGTCGCCCGCGATCGGTTCGATCTTGATGACTTCCGCACCGAGATCCGCGAGCAGCATGCCGCAGGTCGGGCCCATCACCATGTGCGTCATCTCGATCACGCGCACGCCTTCGTACGGCAGCGGCGAAGCCGGTTGGCGATCGTTCATTGCGCGACTCCGGTCAGGCAGCGTTCCGGCTGGGCCGCGGTCGGCGCACGGCCGTCCGCATAATGAAAACCCTTCGGCAACCCCGCGTCCGGCACGTGGCCGTACAGCGCCTCGGCCGGCAGCGCCGCCTGCAGGATCGCGCGCGCGGCGAGCAGCGCGTCGACGTCGATGCCCGTGTCGTACCCCATCGACTCCAGCAGGAACACCAGGTCCTCGGTCACGACGTTGCCGGTCGCGCCGGGCGCATACGGGCAACCGCCCAGGCCGCCGAGGCTCGCGTCGAGCGTCGTCACGCCTGCGTCGAGCGCCGCGACGACGTTGGCGAGCCCCTGCCCGCGCGTGTTGTGGAAGTGCGCGCCGCCGGCCTTGCCGCCGACTTCGCGCCGCAGGCGCATGAACAACCGGCGCACCTGCGCCGGATTCGCGTAGCCGCTCGTATCGGACAGGCCGATCTCGTCGACGCCGCATTCGGCCATCGCGACGGCCATCGCGATCGTCTCGTCGTCGGCGACCGCGCCGGCGATCGTGCAGCCGAACGCCACCGACACGCCCGCCTCGATCTGCACCGACGGAAAACGCGCATCGCGCAGCGCGACGATCGCGCGCACTTCGTCGATCATCTGCGCCGGCGTCTTGCGGATGTTCGCGAGCGAGTGCGCTTCGGTCACCGATACCGGCAACGTCAGCTTGTGGACCCCCGCGTCGAACGCGCTTTCGGCGCCCCGCAGGTTCGGCGCGAGCGCGGCGACGTGCAATCCGGGAATCGCCAGCGCATGGGCGACGACTTCCCGCACGTCGGCCATCTGCGGCAACAGCCGCGCGGGCACGAACGACCCGACCTCGATCTCGCGCAGCCCGGCTTTGGCGAGCGCGGTGATCCAGCGCAACTTGTCGGCCGTCGGCATCACGGCCTTGATGCTCTGCAGGCCGTCACGCGGACCGACCTCGCTGACCAGCACCTTCGGACTTTCGGAAACACGCATTCGACACCTCAATATTCTATCTGAAAGAACATCGTTCTTCTTGACGGAACTTTAGAGGCGTGTCGAATCGGCTGTAAGCGGGGTATACCCGTGAAATTGCGATTTTTTGGAACTTGAGTTCTGTCAGGCAGAACGATATAGTCGATCAACCGCCACCGAAAGGAACAACGCGCCGTGCCCCCGACCTCGACTCCCGCAGATCACACCGACGAAATGCCCGACTCGTCGGCCGAAGCCTCCAGCGGCGTCGCCGTCCTCGATCGCGCGTTCGCGATCCTCCACGCTTTCGGGCAAACCGACGACCGGCTGTCGCTCGCGGAACTGTCGCGCCGCACCGGGCTGTACAAGAGCACGATCCTGCGCCTGCTCGCCGCGCTGGAGCACGGCGGCTTCATGCGCAAGCTCGACGACGGCCAGTACGCGGTCGGACACGAGCCGTTGCGGCTTGCCGCGCTGTATCAGCGCTCGTTCCGGGTCGGCCCGGTCGTCGAACCGTTGCTCGAGACGCTCAGCCGCGAACTCGGTGAGACGGCATCGTTCTACGTGCGCCATGGCGACATGCGCTCGGTGCTCTACCGCGTCGAACCCACGCGCACGGTGCGCGTGTCCATCCGGGTCGGCGAGGAGTTTCCGGTTCACCAAGGGGCGTCGGGGAAGGTGCTGCTCGCGTTCACCGAGCCGCACGATGCGCGCTGGAACGAAGTGCGCGAACAGTTGTGGGCCGCGTCCTACGGCGAGCGCGACCCGGAAACCGCGTCGGCGTCCGTGCCGGTGTTCGGCGCGGCCGGCGACTGCGTCGGCGCATTGACGGTATCCGGTCCGCAATCGCGGCTTGCCGCCGCGCCGGCGATGGCCGCGGCGCTCGCGATGCTGTTGCCGCTCGCGCAGAAGGCGACCGTCGCGCTCGGCGGCGCAGGCGCGCGCTACGATGCGCAAGCCGTGCGCGACAGTCTCGCCCGATTCGCGGTACCGGACGGCCCCGCCCAGCCATAACCGGCCGCGCGCATGCGGCGATGAGGCAGCGCAAAAGGCGGCCGC
The DNA here is from genome assembly GCF_003853825.1 of Burkholderia sp. Bp9012. Lineage (NCBI taxonomy): Bacteria > Pseudomonadati > Pseudomonadota > Betaproteobacteria > Burkholderiales > Burkholderiaceae > Burkholderia > Burkholderia sp. Bp9012. The sequence goes on from NZ_QTQA01000008.1 coordinate 141,536, forward strand.
ATGCGACACTGGCCGTCGACGCATGCAGCACGCCGTCGAACGGCGCCGCACATGCAACCGCCGTCCGGACACGCAAGGGAACCCCACGATGAACGCCGCGCGCACCGCCACCTGGTATTTCGATTTCGTTTCGCCGTTCGCGTATCTGCAGCAGGAACGGTTCGACCAATTGCCGCCAGCCGCCGCATACGAGCCGAAGCCGATCGTGCTCGGCGCGCTGCTCGCACACTGGGGCCAGAAGGCGCCGGCCGAGATCGCGGCGAAGCGCATCTTCACGTATCGCCACGCGCAATACCGCGCGGACAAGCTCGGCATTCCGTTCCGGATGCCGCCCGCCCATCCGTTCAACCCGATCCGGCCGCTACGCCTCGCGATCGCGATGGGCGGCTCGCCCGAGGCGATCCGGCGGATCTTCCGCTACATCTGGCGCGACGGCCAGGACGTATCGACGCCGGACGGCTTCGCCGCGCTGTGCGAGGCGGTCGGCTTTCCGGAAGGCGTGACGGCCGTCGAAGCCCAACCGGTGAAGGACGCGCTGCGTGCGAACACCGATCAGGCGATCGCGCACGGCGTGTTCGGCGTGCCGACCTTCGAACTCGACGGCGACCTGTTCTGGGGCGACGACGCGACCGACATGTTCGTCGACTGCGCGACGTCGCGCGCGTGGCTCGACTCGCCCGAAGTGCGCCGCATCAGCGCGCTGCCCGAAGGTATCCGGCGCGGTTGACGACACGCGCGACGACGCTTGCGTGTCGCGCCCTTCGACGAGCAGCGGCACGGCTTCGCGCATCATCGCGACGAAGTCCACGAGCAGCGCTTGGGGCGCGAGCGCTGCAGGCAAATGCGGAGCGGGCAGCCCAACACGGCTTGCACACCTTTTCTTTTTATTTTCGTTCGGTGCTTCGCGGCCCGGCGCAGCACGGCAGATCCGCGCGGGATGCGACGCGCATTCGGTCATCCGATGCAAGTGCGCGATCGCTCACCGGATTATCCAGTTCAACACATTATTTTTCGACGATGCGTAGTGAACGCGCGCGCAACCGTCAGATGATTCGACATGACCGCGCCGCACGGTCATTCCCAATCCGGCCCCATCGGAAAATCGCGTTTTCTAAGGGGAATCCCGGTATTTTTTCCCATTTTCTTCGAAATTACCGGTGACATACTTGCCCCCCATTGCGCTCCCGTGCGAGCGCGCTTCCTGATCCCTGCCGGTCGCGTGTCATGTGCTGCGTGTCCGCCGGGGTCGCAGAACATGAACAATTTCGACACCGCGATCCAGACCTTCCTCACCCACATCACGTTCGGACCGCTGATGAATCACGCGATCCGTGTGATCGCCGGCCTCTATACGTTCAAGGGCTTCATCCTCATCCCCGTGCTGTGCTGGCTGTGGTTCCAGCCGGGACCGGAACGCGAACGCCAGCGCGAACTGGTCATCGCGACGGTCGCGAGCGGGCTCGTCGCGCTCGCGTTCGGCCGGCTGCTCGCGAAAGTCCTGCCGTTCCGCGTGCGGCCGATCTACAACCCCGATCTGCACCTGCACTTCCCGTCCGAGGAACTGCGCGCGGCCACGCTGCAGGCGTGGAGTTCGTTTCCGAGCGATCACGCGATGCTGTGGATGGCGATCGCGACAGGCATCTTCATCATCGCGCGCCGGGCCGGCGTGCTCGCGCTGCTGTATGCGGTCGTGTTCATCTGCGTGCCGCGCGCGTATCTCGGCTATCACTATCCGACCGACCTGATCGCCGGTGCCGCGATCGGCATCGCGATCGCGTGGCTGCTGACGCGCGATGCGATTCGATCACGCTTCGCGCCGCGGGTGCTGGAGGCGATCCGGCGCTTCCCCGCGCCGGCCTATACGCTCGCGTTCCTGCTGTGCTTCGAGCTCATCACGCAGTTCGACGAACTGCTGACGCTCGCGCAGTCGGTCAAGCACACGGCAATGTAACGGGACGGCGCCGCCATGCATCCGCTGCTGTCGTCACGACGCCCAGGCACGCGCTGCCGGCCCTGCGCGGCGGCATCACGCCATGCGCACGCCGCCGGTCAGGTCGCCGCCGCGTCGGCAACCGCGGCCGCGCATGTCAGTCGCGATCGGGCGCGCCGAGCGGGAAGAACGCACGATACGGCCGCGCTTCGTCGACCGCCCGCGCGAACGACGGCCGCGCAAGCAGCCGCTTGCGATACGCGATCACGTTCGCGAACGACGGGTCGATCCGGTGCGTCCAGTCCGCGTAGAACAGGAACGGCGCCGCGCCGCAGTCGGCGAGGCTGAAGCGGTCGCCGCCCGCCCACTCGCGATCGGCCATCGTGCGATCCAGCCACGCATACGACGTTTCGAGCATCGCGCGCGCGTCGGCGACACCCCGCGCATCGCGCTCGTGCGCCGGACGCAGCGCATCGAACACGACCTTCTGCTGCGGCGTCGATACATAGTTGTCGAAGAAGCGATCCATCGTCCGCACTTCCAGCGCCGCGCGCCGGTCGTCGGGCACGAGTCGCACGGGGCCCGGATGGTAGAGGTCGAGGTATTCGACGATGATCGTCGCCTCGATCACGGTACGGCCCGCGTCGACGAGCACCGGGAAACGCTTCATCGGCCATAGCGCGGCCAGTTCCTGCATCGGCTTCGGATCGTCGTGCGCGAGCACGCGATACGCGAACGGCGTGCCGTTCTCGTACAGCGCGGTCAGCACCTTCTGGCAGTAGGACGAAAAGGGATGGGCGTATAGCGTCGGCGTCATTGCGGGGCTCTCGGGTTTCGGCGCCGCGTCATGCAGCGCCATGTGATCGGATACCTTGACGACGAACGGCGCCTCGCCGATTCGACAGCGGCCCGAACATTTTTTCGTATGCGGTATCGCGCCGTTACGACCGGCCATCCATCACGACGCGGCCTTCGCCGCGCCAGCGCAGCATCCCGCCGCCGAGGTTCGCGACCGCATCGAAACCGGCCTTCAGGAGAATCACCGTCGCCTGCGCAGAGCGGCCGCCGGCACGACACACGGTCACGATCGGCCGGTCGTGCGCAAGCTCGCCGGTGCGCGAGGCCAGTTCGCCGAGCGGAATCGGCGTCGCGCCGGGCAGATGGCCGAGCGGGCCCGAGAATTCGTCCGGCTCGCGCACGTCGACGACCTGCACCTCCGGCAGGTGATCCTCGAGCCACTGCGGATCGATTTCCCAGAACCCGGCGAACGTGTAGACGAGCGGCGCCCAGTCGGCCACCGCGTGCGCGTCGGGTGCGTTCGCAGCCACGCCGCACTGCAGGTTCGCCGGCACCGCGACGTCGATCTGGCGCGGATGCGCGAGCCCGAGATTGCGCATGTAGCCCGCGAAATCGTCCTCGCTGAGATCGCCGCCGAGGCGCGGGTTGAAGCGCCGCTCCTCGCCGACGCTCGTCACCGTCAGCCCGCGATAGTCGTGCGCGGGATACAGCAGGCAGGCGGCCGGCAGCGTGAACAGCCGGCCGTGCACCGCGCGATACAGCGCGCGCGGGTCGCCCTGCTGGAAATCCGTGCGGCCGGTGCCGCGTATCAGCAGGCAGTCGCCGGTGAACGCCATCGATTCGTCGTCGAGCACGAGGCTGATGCAGCCGCTCGTGTGGCCCGGTGTCGCGCGAACGGTCAGGTAGCGCGTGCCGAATGCGCAGCGATCGCCGTCGTTCAGGTAACGGTCGGCGCCCTGCGCGCCGCTCGCGGCCGAAATCGCGATCGCGCTGCCGGTGCGCTGCTTCAGCAGCCACGCACCCGTCACGTGATCGGCGTGCACGTGCGTGTCGACGGTCGCGACGAGCCTTAGCCCGAGTTCGTCGAGCAGTGCCGCGTCGCGGCGCACCTGCTCGAACACGGGATCGATCAGCAGCGCTTCGCGCGATGCGCCGTCGGCAAGGAGGTACGTATAGGTCGACGATTGCGGGTCGAAGAGTTGCCGGAAGATCATGGCGAAGTCGCTCCGTCGGCTGGGCGTGCGGGTTGTACGGATCGTGCGAAGGGTGCCGGTTGCGACACCCGCCGCGCGGGGCGCGCGTTCATACAGGGTAGTGCAAAACGCGCACGCCACCCGCGTCGTTGCATGCGGTGAGGTGTCATGCCGCGCCCGTAGCGTCGCGCGCGCTGCCTTACACTACCGCCTGTTCTCGTCTTACGTTCACAGGAATTGCGTCGACATGTCGATGACGATCGATCCGAAGCAGGCCGCCGCGCTGCTGGCCGTCGCCGACACCGGCAGCTTCGAGCAGGCCGCCGTGCGCCTGCACGTGACCGCATCCGCCGTCACGCAGCGGGTGCGCGCGCTGGAAGCGAGCCTCGGCACGCCACTCGTGCTGCGCACGCGTCCGTGCCGGCCGACGGTGGCCGGACAGCGCGTGCTGCAGCACCTGCGCCGCGTCGCGCTGCTGCAGGCCGACCTGCAAAGCACGCTCGCGGCCGAGCGCGAATCGCCGATCTCGGTCACGATCGCGCTCAACTCCGACAGCCTCGGCACCTGGTTCCTGCCCGCACTGACGTCGGTGCTCGCGGGCGAGCGCATCCTGTTCGAGCTGATCGTCGAGGATCAGGATCACACGTTCGCGCTGCTCGAAAGCGGGATGGCCGTCGGTTGCGTGACGACCGAGCCGAAGCCGATGCGCGGCTGCGTCGCGACGCCGTTGGGCACGATGCGCTACCGGCTGCTCGCGGCCGCCGCGTTCGCCGGGCGCTGGTTCCCGCGCGGCCTGAGCCGCACGAGCGCGCGCGTCGCACCGGTCGTCGCGTATTCGCGGCGCGACACGCTGCAGTCCACGTTCCTCAAGGAGAAATTCGGGTTGCCCGAAGGCGCGTATCCGTGCCATTACGTGCCGGGCACGCACGCGCATTTCGCGGCGGTGCGGCACGGGCTCGGCTACGCGATGGTGCCGGAGCCGCTGATCGGCGGCGCGCCGCTCGACGCGCAGGGGCTCGTCGATCTCGCGCCCATGCATCCGACCGATATCGCGCTGTACTGGCACGCATGGACCGTGCAGTCGCCGACGATGGCGTCGCTGTCCACGCGGGTGGTCGAAGCGGCGCGCCGGCTGCTCGCACCGCTGTCGTGACGAGCGTCGCCGGCACGTCGCCTATACTTTTTTCATCGGCCTCGCGAACGCGCCGCGCGGCCGATCACGCCCATCCGGCCGTTCCCTTTCCCGTGAGGAGAACATCATGTCCCGCCGCTATATCGATTGCCGCGAGTTTCCCAGCGCGATGCATTGCTCGGTCGCGATTTCCGCCGACTCCGACAACGAACTCCTGGAGGCCGCCGTGCAGCATGCGGTCTCGGTGCACCAGCACACCGACAGCGCCGAACTTCGCACGCAGCTGAAAGCACTGTTCCGCGACGGCACGCCGCCCGCCGACATGCCCCGGCACGCGTAGTCCACCGGCACGCCAGATATCGACAGACGGGCCACAGCACCGCCCCGCCGCCTCCCCACTCCCGCTTCGCGCCGCGCCTGCGCCCCCGGGCCGGCCGGCGCATTCCACCTTACGCGCGCCGCTGCGCGAAATACGCGCCGACCGCGTCGATGAAGGTATCGATATCCGCGCGCGACACGTCGCAGTGCGTGACGAAGCGCGACGCGTACAGCATCTGCGTGAGGATCCCGCGTTCCTTCAGCCACGCCTCGAGCGGCGCGCAATCGGCTTCGGGGAATTGCGCGAACACCATGTTCGTCGCATGCGACAGCACCTTCACCGGCTCGATGCGCGCGAGGCCGGCGGCGAGATGCGCGGCGTTCGCGTGATCGTCGGCGAGCCGCTCGACGTTGTGGTCGAGCGCATACAGGCAGGCCGCCGCGAGTATGCCGGACTGCCGCATCCCGCCGCCGAGCACCTTGCGCCAGCGCTGCGCGCGCTCGACCAGCGCGCGATTGCCGACCAGTACCGAACCGACCGGCGCGCCGAGCCCTTTCGAGAAGCAGATCGACACGGTATCGAACGGCGCGCATAGTTCGGCGATCGGGCGGCCCGACGCGACGGCCGCATTGCACACGCGCGCGCCGTCGAGGTGGGTCGCCAGCCCGCGGCTGCGCGCGAGCGCGACGGCTTCCTGCACATAGCCGTCCGGCAATACCTGGCCGCCGATCGTATTTTCGAGCGCGAGCAGGCGCGTGCGGGCGAAGTGGTTGTCGAGCGGCTTGATCGCCGCGGCGATCTTCGCGAGCGGCAGCGTGCCGTCCGGCGCATTCTCGATCGGCTGCGGCTGGATGCTGCCGAGCACGGCCGCGCCGCCGCCTTCGTACTTGTAGGTGTGGGCGAGCTGGCCGACGATGTATTCGTCGCCGCGTTCGCAATGCGCCATCAGCGCAGCCAGGTTGCTTTGCGTGCCGCTCGGGAAGAACAGGCCGGCCTCCTTGCCGGCCCGCTCGGCCGCGACCGCCTGCAGGCGCAGCACGGTCGGGTCGTCGCCCCATACGTCGTCGCCGACTTCGGCGGCAGTCATTGCGGCCAGCATCGCCTGGCTCGGACGTGTGACGGTATCGCTGCGTAAATCGATCATCTTCGTGCCCTGAGTGAACGCAGACCGGAACCGATGCGCCCGGCCCTGCCGAAACGAGACTCAGAGTGTACGCAATTCGCGCAGCGCCTGCCGATGCATCGCGCCGCACAAGGAAGCGGCGCTCGATCGCGCGCCACCGCCGCACGATCCCCCCGCGACCGGCACGAAGCGACGCGCCCCGCGCCGGGGCGGGGCGGCCGGCATTCGGGGCGGCATCGTCAATAACGCGGCGGCGGCGGCTGGACACCCGGCGGCGGCATCGGCGGCGCCGCGCGCTGCGCGCCTCCGACATATCCGCCGCTCATCCCTCCCGGCACCGGCACGCGGTTGCCGGTTGCGTACATGCATTGCAGATACGCGTAGTCGTAGCGGCGCTGGACGTCGTAGGCCGAGCCCTGCGCGGCGCCCGCGCCCACGACGCTGCCCGCGAGCAGCCCGGCACCCGCGCCGACGGCCGCGCCGGAGCCGCCGTTGAACGCGGCGCCCGCGGCCGCGCCGAGCGCGGTGCCGACGGCCGCGCTGCCGACCGCGCTCGCGGTGGACGCCTGCCCGGCGCTCACGCCGCCCGATTGCTGGAACGCGTACTGGCGGCAGTTCGCATCGTCGACGCGAAACTGGTCGAACGACTTGCCGGTGCCCGGCAGCGCCATCACGCTGGGCCCGGTCGGCATGTACGCGCACGCGCCGAGCAGGCCGGCCAGCGCCAGCACGGCCGGCACGCGCAGCGATCGAATCATGGGGTTCATCGTCGGGCCTCCCTCATTGCGGCCGCGCCGGCACCGATCGCCAGCCCGACTTGCAGGTCTTCACATACGGGTAGTAATGCTTCGACGCGTCGCAGTAGTACCAGACGTCCGCGCCGCCTTGCAGCGGCTGGTCCTTCTCGACGTACTCCGGCGGCGGACCGGGATCGACGGGCACCACGACGACGGGCGGCGGGTAGTAGTACGGCGCCGGAACGACCGGGTAGTAATACGGGTAACCGGGGCCGACGTACACGCCGACCCGGGCGGCATGCGCGACGCCGCCCGTCGCGACGGCCACCGCGGCGACCGCGCCCAGCGCGAGCTTCAATCCATTCACGTCACGTTCTCCGGCAGGACGGTTCGTCGATACGAACCCGACATATCGAACGCTACGCCGTGCGCGATTCGCCAGCCATTACAGGCGCGGGCGCCAATGTTGCGCGACGTTACCCATGTAACCGGCCCCGTCAGCCAGGGCCCGCCAGCGGGACTGCACGCGTTACGCGTCAACGCGCCGAAACGGACTGGCCGCAGGCGGCGGCGCCACGCAGCACGCCGGTTCGCAACGCACCGTTCCGATGACGCGACGCGCCATATTGACGCATGTGCGACAGACCGCCACGTCACGATCGCGCACGTGACGACCGGTGTTGTTGATACGAATCAACGATTTATCCCGAAAACGCGCGCGGCGGACTGGACATCTGCGACGAGTTGGCGCATTTCGCGGCGCAATATCGCGGCACATACTCCAGCCAACCCCGATGCCCCGTCGGCCGGGGTCCGCCGGCACCCGCCGGCGGGTATCGTCAGCCTCGGTCAACTGGTATGGACACCGCTTTTTCGGCCCTCGATCTGGCCCGCCTGCAATTCGCGTTCACCGTCTCCTTTCACATCGTCTTCCCGGCGCTGAGCATCGGCCTCGCCAGCTTCATCGCCGTGCTCGAATATCGCTGGCTGAAGACCGGCAAGCAGTACTACAAAACCCTCTGCCTGTTCTGGTCGAAGATCTTCGCGGTCGCGTTCGGGATGGGTGTCGTCTCCGGCGTGGTGATGAGCTATCAGTTCGGCACCAACTGGTCGGGCTTCTCGAGCTTCGCCGGCGCCGTCACCGGCCCGCTGCTGATGTACGAGGTGATGACCGCGTTCTTCCTCGAAGCCGGCTTCCTCGGCATCATGCTGTTCGGCTGGAATCGCGTAAGCCCGCGCGCGCACTTCGGCGCGACGCTGATGGTCGCGATCGGCACGCTGATCTCGACGTTCTGGATCCTCGCGTCGAACAGCTGGATGCAGACGCCGCAAGGCTTCGAGATCGTCGACGGCCGCATCGTGCCGACCGACTGGTTCGCGATCATCTTCAACCCGTCGTTCCCGTACCGCCTGTTCCACATGGCGATCGCCGCGTTCATCGTCGCCGCGCTCGTCGTGGCCGCGACCGGCGCCTGGCACCTGCTGAAGGGGCGCCGCGACAAGGGCGTGAAGAAGATGTTCTCGATGGCGCTGTGGCTGCTGCTGGTGCTCGCGCCGCTGCAGGCCGTGATCGGCGACCAGCACGGCATCAACACGCTGAAGCACCAGCCCGCGAAGATCGCCGCGATCGAAGGGCTGTGGGAAACCGAAAAGGGCGGCACTGCGCTCAACCTGTTCGGCATTCCGGACATGCAGGCGGAGACCACCCGCTACGCGGTGAAGGTGCCGCATCTCGGCAGCCTGATCCTCACGCACAGCTGGGACGGCGAGATCCGCGGGCTCAAGGACTTCCCGCCCGAGGACCGCCCGAACTCGACGGTCGTGTTCTGGAGCTTCCGGATCATGGTCGGCCTCGGCTTCGCGATGATCGGCCTCGCCGCGCTCGCATGGCTGCTGCGCCGCCGCGGCACGCTGTATGAATCGAAGTGGTTCCAGCGCTTCGCGCTCGTGATGGGTCCGACCGGCTTCGTGTCGTTGCTCGCGGGCTGGGTGACGACCGAAGCGGGCCGCCAGCCGTGGGTCGTGTATGGCGTGATGCGCACCGCGCAGGCCGTGTCGCCGCTTTCGGTGCAGCAGGTCAGCCTGTCGATGATGACGTTCGTGATCGTGTACTTCCTCGTGTTCGGCACCGGCGTGTACTACATGCTGAAGCTGATGAAGGCCGGCCCCGCGCTGCCCGACGTCAAGCACGACCCGAAACACGACATGCCCGACACGCGCCCCGATCACACCGCGCGCCGCCCGATGTCGGCCGTCGACGAGCTGATCGAGACCGTCTGAGCCCAACCCATTCGCAAACGAGAAAACCTATGGACGTCACCGTAATCTGGGCCGCGATCATCGCATTGGGGCTCTTCATGTACGTCGTGCTCGACGGCTTCGACCTCGGCATCGGCATCGTCTTCCCGTTCTTCCCGGACGAGAAGGAACGCGACCTGATGATGAACACCGTCGCGCCCGTGTGGGACGGCAACGAGACGTGGCTCGTGCTCGGCGGCGCCGGGCTGTTCGCGGTGTTCCCGGTCGTCTATTCGACGGTGCTGTCGGCGCTGTACCTGCCGCTGATCTTCATGCTGGTGTGCCTCATCTTCCGCGGCGTGTCGTTCGAGATCCGCGCGAAGGCGCGGCGCACGAAGCAGCTGTGGGATCTCGCGTTCATCGGCGGCTCGGCCGGCGCGACGCTGTTCCAGGGGATCGCGCTCGGCGCGTTCCTGCAGGGCATCGACGTGAAGGACGGCGTGTACGCCGGCGGCGCGTTCGACTGGCTCACGCCGTTCAGCCTGCTGACGGGCCTCGGCCTGATCGTCACGTATGCGCTGCTGGGCTGCTGCTGGCTCGTCGCGAAGACGGAAGGCGACCTGCAACGGCGCCTGCATCGCGTCGTGTGGCCGCTGACCGTCGTGCTGCTCGGCTTCATCGCGGTCGTCAGCCTGTGGACGCCGCTGCAGGATCCGGCCATCGCGCAGCGCTGGTTCGATTCGGGGCTGTTCTGGCGCCTGCTGCCGGTGCCGTTCCTGGTCGCCGGGTGCGCGGTGTGGATGCGTCGCGCGGTGCGCGACCGGCACGACATGACGCCGTTCGTGCTCGCGCTGGCGCTCGTGCTGCTCGGCTACGTCGGCCTGCTCGTCACGCTGTTCCCGTATGCGATTCCCCAGACAATGACGATCTGGGAAGCGGCGGCACCGCGTTCGAGCCAGACCTTCACGCTGGTCGGCGCAGCGGTTATCCTCCCGATCATCATCGCCTACACGACGATGGGTTACTGGGTATTCCGAGGCAAGGTGCGCCATGAAGACCAGCATTACTACCACCACTGATTCCGCCGCTCGCCAGCCCGACGCGCCGCGGCCGCGGATGCGCGGCTGGATGTGGTTCGTCGTGCTGTGGGCGGGCGGCGTGCTCGGCGCCGTCACGCTCGGCTATGCGTTCAAGATCTTCATGAACCTGACGCTGTTCGCGGTGAAGTAAGCTGCGCGGCCGCTTCGATCGAACGACGATCGGAGCGGCCGTTTTCATATCGCCGGCCGATGTTTCCGATTCGCCGGCCTCGCCGGCGCCGCGCGCCTCGCCCCTACCGCCGCTCGCGCAGCGCCGCCTCGATCTTGCGATCGGTCTTGTACTGGCTCAGCGCATACACCGACCAGATCGCGGCCGGCAGCCAGCCGATGATCGTGAGCTGCAGGATCAGGCAGATCACACCGGCGATCGGGCGGCCGATCGTGAAGAACTGGAACCACGGCAGCAAGAGGGCAAGCAGCAGACGCATCGGATTTCCTTTTTCTCATCAATGAGGAGCAACGTACGCGGCCAATATGGCGCGTCATGCCCCCCATTTCAAGCCGACCTGCTCCGAACCGGACAGCCATCGCGCAACGCGCGCGACGAGCAGGCCCGCTTCGTCGAAACGCTCGACGCCCGCCACCTGCGGCGCGTCGCAGATGCCGAACACCGGCTTGCCCCATTGCAGCCCCAGCGCGATTTCCGACAGCGTGCCGAGACCGCCGCCGACCGCGATCAGGCACACTGACGCGCGCGCGATCAGCGCGTTGCGCGTAATGCCGAGCCCGGTCGGCAGCGCAACGGTCAGATACGGATTCGCGTCCCGCGCATCATCCTCGGGCAGCAGCCCGATCGCGCATCCACCCGCGGCCCGCGCGCCGCGCGCGGCGGCCTCCATCACGCCCTGCTTGCCGCCGCCGACGATCGCGATGCCTGTCGCCGCGATCCCGTACGCGATCCGCTCGGCGACGGCGAGCTGCGTGTCTGTCGCGTCGCGCGGCCCGATCACGCCGACCGGCATCCGGTGCGGTTGCGCGCCGCGCTGTCGCTGCGCGAGTTGCGCCAGCGCGGCGCGCGTGTCGTCCGACCATTCAATGACGTCGTTGCCGTGCAAGTCCTTCCCCCAGTGCAAGAACGCAGGTGCAAAGCGCCGTCAGCACGATCGACAGCACGGCGGCCTGCGAGAAATCGGTCTGTCCGTCGGACAGCTTCAGATACATCAGCAGCGGCAGGATGTTGACCTGCGTGCCGGCCAGCGCGAGTGCCGTGCCGTACGTGCCGAGCGCGATCGCACCCACGAGGCACCACGCGGACGCGATCGACGGCCACAGCTCGCGCCACGCGACGTCGAACCACGCGCGCCACGGCCGCGCGCCGAGCGTCAGCGCCGCCTCGAGCGGCCGCCGGTCGAGATTCGCGAGCGCCGGGTAGAGCATCAGCGCGACGCGCGGGATCAGGTAATACGCATAGGCGAACGCCAGCCCCGGCATCGAGTAGATCGCGCCGCCGACCACGGTCGGGTCCGCGCCGAGCGACGCCAGCAGCATCGTCACGAAACCGGCGCGGCCGAACACGAGGATGAAGCCGTACGCGATCACGAGGCCGGAGAAGGCGAGCGGCACGCCGAGCAGCGCGAGCGACCAGCGGCGGCGCGCCGGCGACTGCCCGGCCAGCACGAACGCCACCGGCACGCCAACGGCGACGGACAGCGTGCCGGCGCCGATCGCGAGCGCCAGCGAACGCACGATCGCGTCGGCGACGAGTGGATCGCCGAACACCGCGGCGAAGGCGCGACCGCCGCCTTCGAATGCGGCGCCGACGAGCGCGGCGAGCGGCAGCGCGAAGCACACCGCGAACAGCGCGGCCGCCGGCACCGCGCCGTAGCGGCGCAGGACGCCATGCCGCATGGACGAAACCCGCATCGCGCGCCCCTTACTTGCCGAGCGTGGCCTGCGACCAGAGCTGGTCGACTTCGGCCTTGTGCGTCGCGGCCTTCGCGACGTCGAGCGGACGCACCTGCGGCGCGTTCGGCAGCTTCGCGGCAACCTCCTGCGCGACCGGCGTGCCGGGCACGGCCGGGCGCACGTAGCCCTGCGCGAACAGCGCCTGGCCGACGTCGCTCATCACGAGGTTGAGCCACAACTGCGCGGCGGCCGGATTCGGTCCGTTCTTCACGAGACTCATGGCATACGGCGCCGATACACTGCCGTCCTGCGGGATCACGACCTCGGCCGCATCGCCCATGCCGTCCGTGTACTTGGCCTTGAGCCCGTCGTTCTCGTAGCCGATCAGGATCGGAATCTCGCCCTTGACGAATTTCGCGTAGGGCGTCGTCCCCTCGACGCGCAGCACGTTGCCCGCCTGCTTCAGCTTGCCGAAGAACTCCGCGCCAGGCTTCGGGTTGTCGACGCTGCCGCCGTTCGCATAGGCGGCGGCGAACACGGCGACCTGCCCCTGCCCGGTCGAGCGCGGGTCGAGATAGACGACCGCGTTGCGATATTCGGGCTTCAGCAGGTCGGACCAGCGCTGCGGCACGTTCTTCACGAGCTTCTTGTTGACGAGCAACGCGATGTTCAGCGAGTGCACCGCGAACCAGCGGCCGTCGGCCGCGCGAAACACCGTGGGCAGCTTGTCGAAATTGACCGGCTTGAACGGCGCGACGACGTCCTTGGCCGTCGCATCGAGCGCCGACGCCGCGAAGTAATACGCCGTGTCGGCCTGCGGGCGGCGTCGCGACTTGTCGAGCGCGACGACCGTGGCCGCCGAGCCGATGTCGTTGTACGTGATCTCGACCTTCGGGTAACGCTTGCGGAATTCGGCGAACAGCGACTTCCAGTTCGCCCATTCCGGGCCCGTGTCGAACGACACGACGAGCCCTTCGTCGGCGGCCTTCTCGTACAGCGCATCCTCCCCGGGATACAGCGACGCGGCATGGGCGAGCGCCGGCGCGAAGGTCGCGAACGCGCAGAGCGCCAGCAGGCGGCGGCGCGTCGCATGAAGAAAGTGGCGGCGTGCAGACATCGTGATTCTCCGTTGTATGAATAGGTCGCCCGCGCTCACGCGGCGGGCAGCACGAGCAGGTGGCGCGGCTCGATCGACACGCAGCGCGCGGGCAGTTCGCGCCCTTCGCCGAGCAGTGCGTCGGTCGCGCCGGCCGGCACGAAGTCGAAGCGCTGTGTCGCGCCGAAGTAGCGCACCTCGCCGACGCGGCCATCGATGCGGTTCGCGACGTCCCCGGGTGGATCGGGTTGCAGGTGTTCCGGCCGGATCAGCACGTCGACCGTGTCGCCCGGCCGGTGCGTACCCGTCTCCGCGCACAGCGTCGTGAACCGCACGTCGACCGCGCCATGTGCGAGCACACGGCCGCGCAGCAGCGTCGAATGGCCGACGAAACGCGCGACCTGTGCGGTCGCAGGACGCTCGTACAGGTCGCGCGGGGTGCCGGCCTGCAGCATGCGTCCGCCGTCGACGATCGCCACGCGATCGGCCATGCTGAGCGCTTCGTCCTGGTCGTGCGTGACGAGCAGCGTCGTCGCGCCGCAGGCGCGTTGCAGCGCGCGGATCTCGTCGCGCAACTGGTGGCGAATGCCGGCGTCGAGCGCCGCGAGCGGCTCGTCGAGCAGCAGCAGCTTCGGTTCGATCACGAGCGCGCGGGCCAGCGCGACGCGCTGCTGCTGCCCCCCGGACAGCAGCGCCGTGCTGCGATCGGCCTGCGCGGCGAGGCCGACACGTTCGAGCATCCCGAGCGCGCGGTGGCGGCGCGGCGCTGCGGCCATGCCGCGCATCTTCAGGCCATAGGCGACGTTGTCGACGACCGACAGGTTCGGAAACAGCGCGTAGTGCTGAAACACCATCCCGATCTCGCGCTGCCACACCGGCACGCCGGCCATGTCGCGGCCGCCGATCGCGATGCGTCCGCGGTAGCCGTCGAGCAGGCCGGCGGCGAGGCGCAGCAGTGTCGATTTGCCGGAGCCGCTGCGGCCCATCACGGCGAGCAGCTCGCCCTGGGCCGCGGACAGCGTGACCGCGTCGACGCCGTGACGGGCGCCCGGATACTGGAAGCTGACGTTTTCGAAATCGAGACTCATGACGGTTTCACTTCAGGCGTTGCACGGTGAAGACGGAGGCGAGTGTCGCGAGCACGGCGAGGACGAGCAGCACGACGGTCGCCGCGCAGGCCATCCCGGACGCGCCGTAGAACGCCTGCAGCAGCACGATCGGATAGTTGCGGTAACGGAAGCCCGCGATGAGGTTCGAGATCTGGAATTCGCCGATCGACAGCGCGGCGACCATCACCAGGCCGGAGAACAGGCTGTGCCGCAGGTTCGGCAGCACGATCGTGAAGAACTGGCGCAGCGGCGTCGCGCCGAGCGTGGCCGCGCATGCCTCGAGATGCGCGAGGCCAAGGTGGCGCAAGTCGCTCAGCAGCGTCTGCAGCAGGTACGGCAGCGTCAGCACGGCGTGCGCGGCGATCATCAGCGGCAGCGTGCCGAGCCACGGCAGCGCATCGCCGCTGAAGATCGCGATGTAGCCGAACCCGAGCGTCAGCGCCGGCACCGCGATCGGCATCAGCATCACGATGCGCGCCGCGAAGCCACGGCCGGCCAGTGCGCGGTGATGCAGCGCATAGGCGAGCGGCAACGCCAGCACGGCATTGATCGCGCAGCAGGCGAGCGCGACCACGAGGCTCGTGCCGAATGCGCGGGTAAAGCTGCGATTCGCGGCCAGATCGACGAACCAGTGCGACGTGATGCCGGTCGGCAGCAGCGTGTTCGTCCACGACTGGCCGACCGAGCCGATCAGCAGCAGCACGATCGGCAGCGCGAGATACAGCCCGAACACCGCGACGAACGCCCGCAGCAGCAGGCGTCCCGCCATCGCGCGCGGCCGTTTGTTACGACGAATCGGAATAGCTTCGGCAAGGGCCGGAGCGGATGGCGGATGCATGGCGAATCTCGCTGACGGACACGGAACGGGTCACGCAACGCCCGCCGGGCCGGGCCGGAACGCGTTGTCATGACGGACGCAGTGTGCGGATCCGACATGGCATCGTCATGAAAAAAACGTACAACGCCCGCATCGATCTGTGCGCGCAAGGAATAGTTCGCCGTGAAGCACCTGTTTCCCAACGTCGCGGAGCTGCACGCGTTCGCGAGTTCCGTGAAGTACCTGAACTTCTCGTATGCGGCGCGCGAGCTCGGCCTGACGCCGAGCGCGGTCAGCCGGCAGATCGCGAATCTCGAGACGCTGTTCGGCGTGAAGCTGTTCGTGCGCGAGGGGCGCAATCTCGCGCTCACGCGCGCCGGGCAGCTTTATCACGCGCGCGTGATCGGCCCGCTGCGCGAGATCGGCAACGCATCGATCGAATTGCTGAGCGCGCGCGAGGACAGCGACCTGCTGACGATCGCAAGCGTGCCGACCTTCACGACGAAGTGGCTGGTGCCGCGCCTCGCGCGCTTTCTGGCCGGCGCGCCGGAGGTCACGCTGAGTTTTCGCCGCCATCTCGCGCACGGCGACGTGTTTCCGTTCGAACTCGACGCAGCAATACGCTATGGCGACGGCGCATGGGAAGGCGTCCGATGCGATTACCTGGACGGCCGCACCTTCGTGCCGGTCTGTTCCGGCGAATTCGCGGCGCGACATGCGCTGCGCACGCCCGCCGACACGGCCGCCGCGCCGCGGCTCGTGCACGAGCAGGCGGAGATCGCGTGGTCCCTCTGGGCGGAGCGCCACCGCGTCGCCGGGATGAACGCGCTCGCGGGGCCGCGCTTCGAACAGTATTCGGTGCTGATCCAGGCCGCGCAGGCCGGGCTCGGGCTCGCGCTCGTGCCGCGCTTCCTGATCGCCGACACGCTCGCGAGCGGCGCGCTCGTCGAACCGTTCGACGCGCCCGTCGACGTCGACGCGCAGGGGCACTACCTGTGCTACGCGCCGGAGCGCCTGGAGACGAGCGCCGCGTTGCGGCGCTTCAGGGAATGGATGCTCGACGAATGCGCGGACCGATGAGCGCGCCCGCCAAAGCCGGCGCGCCTGGACGGCACGGCGGCGCCCGTAGCACGTCGCCGTACCGCCCCTCACGTTGCGTCAGTGGTCGATGCCGAGCCCCGGCAGCACGTGCGTGTTCTCGGCCACGACCGCGTGCAGCAGCTTCGGATCGGCGCCGAGCAGCCCGAGAATCGTCGGCGCGACCTGCTTCGTGCCGACGAGATCGCTCACGATGCGCGCGCGGTGAAGCCCCGGATACGACACGAGCAGGCCGAGGTGGCTGTCGTCCGGCGCATTGCCGCCGTGCTCCTCGTCCTTCTTCGTGCTCGACGTGTAGATCACGCCCGGATTCGGCTGCACGATGATGTCCGGCGTGCGGCCGTTGGCCGGATCGCCGAATCGTTCGGCCAGCGCCGCGCCGTACAGGATGTACGCCTGCGAGCCGTCCGCGCAGATCCCGGGCGCGTTGCAGCCGAGATTCGCCTTCAGCGTCTGCACCACGGCCGTGCGCTGGCCGCGGTCGCGCAGCCAGATCAGGCCGACGTCGTCGGTCTGCACGAAGCCCGTGCCGACCAGGCCCGAGCCGTCGTTCAGGTTGCCCGTCGTCGTGTTGTTCTGGCCGAAGTTGCCGTTCGGGTCGAGATAGTTGTTCGCTTCGAGCAGCTTCGTCAGCGTGTCGCCATTCTTCACGAGCCTGGTGTGATCAGTCGGCGACTGGCCGTGCTTCGCCGTGACGATCACTGCCGTCGACGTGTACAGGTTGCGCTGCTTCAACTCGTTGACGATGCGGCCGATCGAGTTGTCGACGTACGTGATCGCGTTCGCGACCTGGCCGTTCGGCGTGAAGTTCGCGTCGAGATAGCCGCCGCCCTTCGCGACCGGCGCCTTCTGCGCGACGCTGAGCGTCTGGAAGTTGGCGCCGAACAGCGTCGGCACCGGCGCGTTCTTCGTGCCGGTCGAGTCGCGGCCGTCGATCTGGTTGACCAGCGCCTGCACGTGCAGGTTGTCGA
The DNA here is from genome assembly GCF_003853825.1 of Burkholderia sp. Bp9012. NCBI lineage: Bacteria > Pseudomonadati > Pseudomonadota > Betaproteobacteria > Burkholderiales > Burkholderiaceae > Burkholderia > Burkholderia sp. Bp9012. Next base: position 159,042 of record NZ_QTQA01000008.1, read on the forward strand.
AGCGCGCGGTGTGTGAATAGACGTCGGTGTATGCGGTGTTCGTCGCCGGGTCGATCGAGTTGATCTCGGTGCGCATCAGATCGTCGACGCCCGTGCCCGACGGGCCGTTCAGCCAGTCGTAGCCCCACGCGTGCTTGTCGGCCCACGCGGTGTACGCGTTCGGCACGCCGGCCTTGACGGCCTCGAACACCGTGTTGGTCTTCACGTAGTTGTGCGGATAGACCGGCACGCACTGGCCATTGACCTTCGCATGCGGGATCGCCTGCGGGTTGAACGCGCCGCCGCCGTCGAGGTGCACGAGCGCGCCGCCATTGAAGGCATCGATGCCGGTCGTCTCGTCGAACACGACGTTCCAGCCCTGCTTGCCCGAGCAGGTCGTGTCGCTCGGCGCATACAGGTTGCGGTCGTACGACACGTCGTAGAACAGGCCGGCCGTCTTCGGCGAGCCGCCCGTCACGAGCGCCGCGAGGCCCGGGAACGAATCCGACAGGCCCGGTGTATAGGCGTTCGCGTACGTGACGCCGTTTTGCGCGAGCACCGCAATGTTCGGACACGTGTTCGCGCCGATGCAGCGCGCGAGGTCCTGTTCGTGCAGGCCGTCGACGCTGATCAGCAGCACGTGCTTCACGACGCGCCGGCCGCGGCCGGCGTCATTACCCTGACCGTTGCCGTCCTGCTGCGCCGCGTAGACACCCGCGCTTGCGAGCGCCAGCGCGCCCGCCATCATCGCCGCCACCTTCCGCTGCTTACCAAGGAAAGACATCATCACCCCACCTCATCGATTGACGTTGAACTGCGTGACCTGCCAACAGGCGAGCAGAATATGGCCGGATCGTGCGGCGGTCCGATGAAGCGGGGCTTTCTGTTTTCTGTCAAACGTAACCAATCGCAAATGACACGACGCCGTCGCAAAGCAAGGCGAGCGGGCGCACGCCGCGACGTGCGCACCGGGCCGGTGCATCGTGCGCGCCATCGCCCGCCGCGGCATTTTTTTCGCACTTGGCGCATGACTATTGGCGTGTGATAAAGGGTTTTCCCTGACCCGGAGCACGAGTATGTCGACCCTGGAAGCTCTCCGGTTCGTGCTGGACGATGCACGTACCCCCGAAATCATTCGCCACCACGTCGTCGACGCGTTGCAATACGCGCTGCGCAACTACGGACAGGTGTTCACCGCGAAGGAGGTCGAGTGGCTGACGCAGTGGGACGATGCCCGCCTGCCGCTGGCCGCGAGGAAGGAACTGGACAAGCGCGAACCGGCGATCGCCGAGCGCTGAAAGGAAGGCGCGCCGCCGCGCCCGATTGCCGGTCGAGCGCGGCGGCGGCGGATGATGGCGTGACGCGGCTTACTGCAGGCCGAAGTCGACGCGGGTCGTCGCGCCCTTGTCCTCGATGCCCTTCGCATCGAGCTTCGGCGCCACGACGAACATGCGGCTCGAATCGATCTTGCCGTCGAGGTACTGGCGCACGGCCTGCGCGCGCTGCTGCGCGAGCGCGCGCAGCGCGTTGTCGTCGGCCGGCGCGTGATCGGCGAGCGCCTTCTTCATGTCCGCATCGGGCAGCGTCTTCTGCAGGCCGATCAGGTTGCGCGGCTTCTTGAAGTCGGCGGCCTTGTATGCACGCGTCAGGTACTTGGTGTACTCGGCCGGTTCGACCTTCACCGACATCGGATCGATGCTCTCTCCTTGGCCGACCACGTCCTTCAGCTTCTGCTGACGCACCAGCCGCTCGACGTACGCGTCGCGCAGCCCCGGCGTGTCCTTCGCCGGATCGACGCGGCCGATCAGGTCCAGCCGGATCGACGGCTTCTCGGTCAGCATCTTCACGACGGTGTCGAGCTTCTTCTGCTGCGCGTCGGTCAGCGCGTACGAGCCCGGCGCGAACTCGACGTACCCGAGATCCTCGCCGCCGCTGCCGCCGAAAGCGTTCGCGAGCAGCGTGAACGGCGACGTCACGGCCTTCGCGATCAGGTTCAGCACCGCGCGCCAGATCAGCCCGCCGATACTGAACTCTGGATTCGACAGCGAGCCCGACACCGGCAGATTCACGTCGATCTCGCCGCGCGTGTTCTTCAGGAGCGAGATCGCGAGCTTCACGGGCAGCTTCGTCGCCGTGTCGTTCTCGACGTGATCGCCGAACGTGAGCTGGTCGATGAAGATGTGGTTGTTCGCCTTCAACTGGTCGTTCGCGAGCTCGTAATGCAGGTCGACGTTGAGCTTGCCCTTCGTGATCGGGTAGCCGGCGTACTTCGCCGAGTACGGCGTCAGGTTGGTCAGCTCGATGTCATGCGCGGTCGCGGTGAGGTCCAGCGCCGGCTTGTCGATCAGCGGGTTCACCGAGCCCTTGATCGAGATCGGCCCGTTGCCCGCGAGATTCGCGGCGACGTCCACCGGCGCGGACGTCGTCGAGTCCGTGCCGAACGCGCCGACCGTCCCCTTGATCGCGACCAGGTTCGCCGTGTAGTTCGGCTTGATGAAGTTGTCGGTGTAGGTCACGCGGCCGTTCTGCAGCACGAGCTGGCCGAAATGCATGCGCACCGGATTCTGCGGCGGCGGCGGGGCCTTCACGGCGACCGTCGCCGATGCGGCGGCCGGCGCGGACGCCTGCTGCACGGCCGCGGCCGGCGGCGTCATGCCCGGCGACAGCGGCACAGGTTCGTTCTTGCTCGCGTCGCGCGTGAGCGACTGCGCGGGGCCCGTCTCCTTCGCGACGACGTCCTTCAGGTTCAGCCGCCCCTGCGCATCGAGCAGCACACGGCCGTAGAAGTTCGAGAAGGTCACGCGCGCGGCGTCGACGTCGGTGCCCTTCTCGTCGTAGTTCACCTTCAGGTTCGACAGCGCGAGCGAGCGCCAGCCCGCGAACGGGTCGGACGTCGCCTTGTCGAGCATCCGCACGTCGACCAGCGCGACATCGCCGCGATAGGTCGCGCGCGGCACGTCCTTCACCTGCGCGAACGTCAGGTTGCCCTGCGCGTTGAGCAGCGCGCTCGCGATGGTCGCGTTCAGCGCGCTGCCGAAGTACGGCTCGAACGCAGCCGCGTCGAGGCGGTTGCCGTTGATCTTCAGGCCGAGCTTCAGCGGCTGCGCGGTCACGTCGCCCGACACGTTCACCGAGCCCTTGCGGTTCAGCGTCGCCTTCAGCTGAACCGGCAGCGGCTTCGTCATGTCATCGCTGATCTTCTGCACCGACAGGTCGAGCGGCTTGATCGCGAGCTTCACCGGGCGCGGCGTCGACAGGTCCGTGAAGTTCGCGGACGACTCCTTCACGTTGAGCGCGTCGATCCGGTAATGCCACGACGGCGCGGCCGCCTCGGCCTTGCGCGCGACCGTGCGCTTGGGCACCGCCTTCTGCGCGGGTTCGGCCAGCGCAGCCAGGTCGATCTTGCCGTCCTTCAGGCGCTTCACGTCGAGCGCGAGCCCGGTCGCATCGACGCTCGCGATTTCCGCCGTGCGCGCGGCGACGTCGACCTTCGCGATCTTCGCGCTCGCGTCGGGCAGCACGATCGCGGGCGCCTTCGCGTCCGGCGTCGCGAGCTTGAGCGACTTCAGGCTCACCGTGCTGTCGGCGACCTGCGCGTCGAGCGGCGTCTTGCCCCAGTCGGCCTTCGCGTTGACGCTCGCGCCGAGCGTGCCGTCGAGCACGCGCGCACGGGTCGCCTCGCCGAGATACGGCTGCAGCGCCGGCAACGCGAGCGCGTCGACCGTCAGCTTCGTGTCGGCCTGCTTCGCCGCCAGGCTGAACGCGCCTTCGGCCTTCACGTCGCCGCCGCGCGACAGCGACGTCGACAGCGTGTATTTCGCGGGCGTCTTGCCCTGCAGCGTGAAGCCGTCGAGCGTCGCGGCGAGCTTCGTCAGCGACATCGCGGTCGGCGTCGCGGGCACGCGGTCGTCGACGTTGATCGTGCCGCCGTCGATCGCGAAATGACGGATCGTCAGGTCGAGCGGCGGCGCTTCCTTCGCGGCGGCTTCGACCTTCGCGTCGCTCGCGGCGTTGGCGGCGGCGGTCGATGCGGCGGCGCCCGATGCGGCCGGCTTGCCCGCGTCGGCCTTCGGCGCGGCGGCCGGCGGGCCGGCCAGCTTCTCGACGTTCAGCACGCCCTGCTTGTCGCGCGCCAGGTCGACGACCGGCTGGTCGAGCCGGATCTCGTCGAAATGCAGCACGTTGCGCAGCGGCTCGAGGCCGGCGGCAGCGACGTGCACGCCGCGCGCGGCGAACAGCGGCGCCGACGCGCGGTCGGTCACCTTCGCGTCGTTGAGATCCACGGTGCCCGACACGCGCAGCGACGGCGTGTCGCCGCTCATCACGAAGTTCAGCGTGAGGTCGCTGCTCAGCAGGCCGCTCGTGACGATCACCGGCAGCTTCGCCGGCGCGTACGAAACCAGCTTCGGCACGTCGAGCCGGTCGAACTTCAGCGCGACTTCCGACTCACGCGACAGCGCGAACGGCTTCGTCTTGCCGTCGATCGCGATCGGGCTGCCGTCGAATTGCGCGCGCAGCTTCGGCTGCACGAAGATGTCGGTCTTCGACGGCAGCGTCGCGATGAACGGAATGCCGAGCGTCCAGTTGTCGACCACGTGCTTTTCGTTCAGCAGGCGGTCGTCGAAGTCGATCCGCCCGTCGTTGACCTGAATGTTCGATACCGAGAAATGGGTCGGCTTGCTTTCGGGTTTGGACGGCGTCGAGAACTTCTCGATCAGATCGGTGAAGTTGAAGCGCTGCGCGTCGTATCGGACGACATGGAAGCGCGGCGAGTCGACGCGCACTTCGTTGACGATCGGCGCGCCGCGAAACAGCGACGACCACGACGGCCGCACGACGAGCTTGCCGATATCGATGAAGTCGCCCTGGCCGCCGCGCTCGCCGACGTGCACGCCGTCGGCTTCGAGGTTCAGCGTGTAAGGGTTCAGCGCGATGCGCCGGATGGTGGACGGCCGGCCGAGCTGCTGGCTCAGTTGCTGTTCAGCAATGTGACGAATCAGCGGCGGCGCCGCGAAGAATCCGAGCAGTCCGAATAAAACGAGGAAGATCAGCACGCCGAGGCCGATGCGCCGGGTCCGGCGCGAGCGTGCCACGCCGCCGAGGGCATGAAGGGTCGAGGATACGGTTTCTTTGTCTGCGCTTGACATGCTTGGATGCCTCGGGAATGGATGCCGGGCCGCGCCGGAAAACCGGCACGGCCGCGCACGCTATCCCGAAAGTATAGGCTCAGGTGGTGACGGAACGACGTTCGGGCGAGGCCGCCGCGCCCGCGCATCGGACAGTGGCGGCGCCCATCGGTTCATTTTCGGACGACGACGGGCGGCATCCACGAGCCGTCGCTCGCCTGCGGTTTCGGTGCGTAGAGTCGCAGCGCGAGCGCGAAATCGGCGCGCGGCGCCGGCAGCCAGTTGGCCGCATGCGTGCCGCCCGGCGACGCCGACACGACCACGTCGATCGAGCCGTCGTGGTTGCGGCGCAAGCGGTCGCGGTCGCCGAGCGAGCGGCGCGCCGAGCCGACGTCGGGCAGCGCGCCGTTCGTCGCGTACGGCGTGAGCGTCCAGAACCCGCGCACCGGCGGCAGCGCGCCCGGCGCGAAATGCAGCACGTAGCGGTTTGCGCCGTTCAGCGAGTGGCCGTCGCTGTCGACGCGCACGAGCGCGAGCGTCTCATCGTCGCGCGTCGCGGTGCCGAACTGCGTGTAGGCCGCGTACGCGCGCAGCGCGTAGTCCTGGCCGTACTTGCCGGCCGTGTCGCCGATCCAGCTCCAGCCGTTCGCGCTCAGCAGGTTCGACGGCGGCGTCGCGAGCCGCGCGCGCGCTTCGGCGACGCCGGCCGTCGCGGCGCTCAGGCGATCGCCCGTCCACAGCACCGGATAGCCGGCCGTCACACCGATGTCGCCGAGCAATTCGTTCGCGTGCGCGTCGTCGGCCGGTGCCGGGTTGTCTTGCAGCGCCTGCGCGAAGCGCGTGAAGAACGCCTTCGGGTCGAGCGCGGCCACCTGCTCGGCCGGCGTGCCGCCGCTCGCCGCTTCCAACGGCGCGCTGCCCGCATGGACCGCGACCGACGCGCCACGCGTGCTGCCCGTATAGACGGACAGCGGCACCACGCGGATCGCCCGCTGCAGTTTCTTCACGTTCGTGAGGTCGCGCCCGCCGCTCGTCTGCAGCCGCACCTCGAGCCACGCGTTGGCCGACGGCACGTCGATACGCAATGCGCCCTTCGGCAGGGTGCCCTGCCAGTCCTTCGCGGCGAAGGCAATCGTTTGCGATCGCGCGGCGCCGCGAGCGCCACGCGCCGCCACGCTCGACGACGACCACAGCACGTTCGTCCACATGTCGAGCGCGCGGGCATCCCAGTAGCGGCCGCGGGTATCCGGCAGCGTCACGATCACCGGCTCGGCACCGACGTCGAGCCAGCCGGTCGAGTCAAGCGTGTCGACGCCCGGCAGCGGCGGGTTGAGCGCGCCGACGGGCGGCAGCGCCTGCGCGTGACGCAGCGTGTTGAGCGGCGCCTGGCCCGGCTGCGCGCTGTCGCCGCCCGTCGCGGCTTCCTTCGCGACGTCCATCAGCACGAGCGGATACGCGTATATGTAGGAGTCAGCCACTTCGGCGCGCATCCAGCCGGTTTTCCGCTGGATCGCGTCCGGTTGCGACGCGCATCCGGACAGCAGCGCCGCGAGGGCCAGCGACGCGCCTGCAGCGCGACGCAGAGAAATTGATTCTCGTAGGTTTTCAATCATTGATTACTGGCCGAATATCGTTCTTGTCAGTCAACGCCTTGTTCGACTCACGATCGGCGAAAGCAAGGCACCCCAGCGTGCCCGGTCGCCGCTTCGCCGGGCGGGCGCTGATGTCAGGCCGGTATCATAGCGCCTAAGGGCATCCCCCAATATGCCGAATATCGGGTGCAGCGGTAGCCGGGCTGTCGTCAGCCACGACTTCCATTGATCCGGCCCTTGTCCGGAGCCGCCCGACGCCTGCGCAGGGTGGCATGACGGGCGAGAATGGGTCGGCCGTCGGCACGATCCCGTATTGCATCACCACCCCTTGACCTTCCCATCATGGGAATGTTGATACTGGAGTCAGTCGCGGCACGAACCGCGCTTTTGGGGAATCCAACATGACTGAATCACTCGCCTCCGCCGACATGCAAACGATCGAACTGACCATCGACGGCATGCATTGCGGCGGCTGCACGGGCCGCGTGCAGCGTGCGCTGGCCACCGTGCCGGGCGTCGTCGATGCCGCGGTTGATCTCGACGCGCATGCGGCGACGGTGACCGCGCAGGACACGGTCGAGCCTGCGCAGCTCATCGCCGCGGTCGACGCCGCCGGCTATCGCGCGGCCGTGCGCGAAGCGGCGGTCGAAGCCGTTGCGTCCGCGCACGTCGAGCACGCGACGCACGCGAACGCCCGGCCCGCAACGGCGGCGACGGTACTGCCCGCGCCCGCCGCCAGCATCGAACTCGACATCGACGGCATGACCTGCGCGTCGTGCGTGTCGCGCGTCGAAAAGGCGCTGGCGAAGGTGCCCGGTGTCACGCGCGCGTCCGTCAACCTCGCCACCGAGCGCGCGACCATCGACGCGGCACCGGACGTTTCCGCGTCGCAACTGGCCGAAGCCGTGCGGCAAGCCGGCTACGACGCGACATGGGTCGCCGCGCCGCCGCCGGCCGCTTCCCGCGATCTCGAACTCGACATCGGCGGCATGACGTGCGCATCCTGCGCCGGCCGCGTCGAAAAGGCGCTGGCCGCCGTGCCTGGCGTCACGCGCGCGTCGGTCAATCTCGCGACCGAACGCGCGTCGGTGCATGGCACCGGCGTGCTCGACGCCACCACGCTGATCGCGGCGATCACGACGGCCGGTTATCGGGCGTCGCTCGCCGTTGCGCCGGACCCGAGCGCCTCGACCGACGCCGACGCCCGCGCCGGCGAACCCGCACAAGCCCCCGACGCCCGCAAGCGCCGCGAAGCCATCCGCGAACGCAATCTCGTGATCGGCTCGGCCGTGCTGAGCGTGCCGCTCGTCGTGCCGATGCTCGTCGCGCCGTTCGGCATCGACGCGATGCTGCCCGGCTGGCTGCAGCTCGTGCTCGCGTCGATCGTCCAGTTCGGCTTCGGCGCACGCTTCTACCGCGCCGCCTGGCATGCAGTGAAGGCACGCACCGGCAACATGGATCTGCTCGTCGCACTCGGCACGTCGGCCGCGTTCGGCCTGAGCCTGTGGATGCTGCTGCGCGACCCCGCGCACCCCGGCCATCTGTATTTCGAGGCATCGGCCGTCATCATCACACTGGTGCGCTTCGGCAAATGGCTCGAAGCGCGCGCGAAACGCCAGACGACCGAGGCGATCCGCGCGCTGAACGCGCTGCGTCCCGACCGCGCGCGCGTCGTCGAGCACGGCGTCGAACGCGACGTGCCGCTGGCGCAGGTGCGCGTCGGCACGACCGTCAGCATCCGTCCGGGCGAGCGTGTGCCCGTCGACGGCCGGATCGTGTCGGGCCGCTCGCACGTCGACGAATCGCTGATCACCGGCGAAAGCCTGCCGGTGCCGAAGGACGAAGGCGATCCGGTCACGGCCGGCTCGATCAACGGCGAAGGCGCGCTCGTCGTGGAAACCACCGCGATCGGTGCGGAGACGACGCTCGCGCGCATCATCCGCCTTGTCGAATCCGCGCAGGCGGAAAAGGCGCCGATCCAGCGGCTCGTCGATCGTGTCAGCGAAGTGTTCGTGCCGGCGATCCTCGGCATCGCCGTGCTGACGCTGGTCGGCTGGCTGATCGCCGGCGCCGGCATCGAAACAGCGATCCTCAACGCGGTCGCGGTGCTCGTCATCGCGTGCCCGTGCGCGCTCGGCCTCGCGACGCCCGCCGCGATCATGGCGGGCACCGGCGTCGCGGCCCGCCATGGCGTCCTGATCAAGGACGCCGAGGCGCTCGAACTCGCGCAGCGCACCACGGTGATCGCGTTCGACAAGACCGGCACGCTGACCGAAGGCAAACCGTCCGTGACGGCATTCGAGGCCGTCGACATCCCACGTGAGCAAGCGCTCGCTCTCGCGGCCGCAGTCCAGCGGCAAAGCGACCACCCGCTCGCTCGCGCCGTCGTCGCCGCGCACGATGCGGACGTCGTGGCCCGCGGCGGCGGCGCGGGTTCGGCCGAGGTCGTCGCGGCCGATGCGCGCGCGGTGGCCGGACGCGGCGTCGAGGCGCGCGTTGGCGGTCAGCTTCTCGCACTCGGCAGCACCCGCTGGCGCGACGAACTCGGCATCGTCGTGCCACCCGCACTCGACGCGCGTGCCGCGGAACTCGAGCGCGCGGGCAATACGATTTCGTGGCTGATGCGTGCCGACGCGCCGCGCGCGCTGCTCGCGCTGATCGCATTCGGCGACACCGTGAAGCCGGGCGCGCGCGACGCGGTCGCGGCACTGTCGGCGCGTGGCGTCGCGAGCGTACTCGTCACGGGCGACAACCGCGGCAGCGCGGCCGCCGTCGCGGCGGCACTCGGGATCGGCGAAGTGCATGCGCAGGTGCTGCCCGACGACAAGGCGCGCGTGGTGGCCGAACTGAAGCGCACGCACGGCGGAATCGTCGCGATGGTCGGCGACGGGATCAACGACGCGCCCGCGCTCGCCGCGGCCGACGTCGGCATCGCGATGGCGACCGGCACCGACGTCGCGATGCATACGGCCGGCGTGACGCTGATGCGCGGCGACCCGGCGCTCGTCGCCGATGCGATCGACATCTCGAAGCGGACGTATCGGAAGATCCAGCAGAACCTGTTCTGGGCGTTCGTCTACAACCTGATCGGCGTGCCGCTCGCGGCGCTCGGCTGGCTGAATCCGGTGATCGCGGGTGCGGCGATGGCGTTTTCCAGCGTCAGCGTCGTGACGAACGCGCTGCTGCTGAGGAGATGGAAAGGCCGCGCACGCTGATGCGGGCCACGACGGGCGACGGGTCATCCGACGGAGGTCCGGCGCTTGTCGTATTGGAAATGGCTTGCCGACCGGCGGGGCGCACATTGCATGCGCTGCGTCGGGACCGATCACCGGAAGAAGGCCGGGAAAACGGCAGCGCGCGTCACCGACGCGTGCGTACTGGCCTCAGCTCTGGACGACCGGCTTGATCAGCGTCGTCGTGATCGGCACGAAGCCGCACGCCCGATACAGCGCACGGGCAGCCGTGTTGTGATTGAACACCGACAGCCCGATTTCGGTGACGCCATGACGGCGCGCCTCGGCCTCCAGTGCATCGAGCGCGCGCATGGCCCAGCCCTGGCGGCGCCGGGTCGGGACGATGTCGAGATCGTAGATGAACAGCGTACGGTTCGGCCCTTCGGGCACGATCGCGTACCAGAGGTCGCCGACCGTGTCGCCGCTGGCGGCGTCGATCAGCTGGACGAGCGTCTGGCCGGAGGTGAGCAGGCCGTCGGGCAGCAGCGTATCGAAGCAGGCCCGGGCGCGGTTCGCCGCGTCGTCGGTCGCGTTCTGCCCGGATGACACGAGATCGCGCGCGTAGCCGTCGATGGCGCGCGTGCGGTATGCGTGGAATTCACCGGCCGTCATCGGCCGCATCTGCAGCATGGCCCGGGGGTCGCGAGGGAAGTCGGACTTCCAGTGTAGCGGGACGGTCGCACCGGCGCGCGATGCGGCGGTGGAAAACGGGCAGGCAGTGGCGACGAGCGCCGCGCTGAATCAGCGAATCAGCGAATCAGCGAATCAGCGAATCAGCGAATCAGCGAATCAGCGACGGTACAGGACGATCGGCACGAGGCTCGCACGACGCACGCGCTCGGCTTCGGCGTGACGCGCAGCGTACGAATATTCCGCGTCGAGCGGCAGGTGCGGGGAGACGAACAGGTCGTCGATCTTTTGCAGCAGGGCAAGAATGAAGCTCATGTGAGACTCCTGACAGATGGATCTAGGGTTTTCCCGTAGATGGATGCCATTCTAAGGGTTTTCCCTGAACTCCGCCAGCTCACCGCATCAGTTTGCCGCACCCGCGCCACCGCCGATCGACGGTCCGCCCCGACGCGCCTTGTCGTGCCGGGGTTTGCAGGTAGGGTCGGACGATTTAATGCGCTCGACGCACACGCTTCGCGGCCGCCGTCTCGCGGTTCGCATTGCGCTGCAGCCGGTCGACCTGCGACAGCATCGCTTCGTGGTGTTCCGCGAGCGTCATCAGCGTTGCCTGCTGCGTCGACAGGTCGGCAGCCAGCCGGTCGATCCGCTGCTGCCGGGCGTCAACTTCCTGTTTCAGGTGCGCGATCTGCCGCGTTTGCAGCATCAGCGCGACGAGCCCCGCGAACACGACGACCGTCAGCGCCAGCAGCAGCCGGTTGACGCGCCGCATCTCGCGATCGGCCGCCTGCTTCATGCCGGCCGTCTCGGCCTGCAGCGCGGCGAGCCGATCCGACAGCGGGCGCAGTTGCGTGTCGGGGTCGATAGCCGACGCGCTCGACGTGGCAGGTTGCGCACGATCCGCCGACGGCTTCGTCACGAACGACGCCGCGGATGCAACGGGCTGCACGAATGGCGAGACCGGCGCTGCGGCTGCCCGCGCGGCGTCACGGGCACTCGCGGCAACTGCGGTAATCGTGGGCTGCGCCGGTTCGGCGGTCGCCGACGGCTCACTTGATGGCGCAGGATGCTGCGCCGAGGTCACTTCCGACTGCGCGTCGACGGCCACCGCTTCCGGCGCGCCGCGCGCCGCTGCCGCTTCGCGTGCGCCTGCGGCCACACGGCGCTTGCCACCGGAAGCTGCGCGACGCCCCTTCGTGGGCTCGCCGGGCGTCCGCGCTGCTTCGTCGCGTGTGGCCGGCACGGCGGCGCCTTCGGGCTCACCGCCCGCTTTCGCCGGTCGGTCGCCGATGACCGCATCGGCCGCACCTTCCGCCGCCCCTGCATTCGCCGTCGAACGATCGGCGCGCGTTCCGGCCGTGTCGCCGGCTTCCGCCACACTGCCCGTCTTTATCTGGCTGCCGTCGGTTGCCGGCTCGCCGGCTGCAGTCGCGGCGATACCGTCGGACAGCCGCGCCGCGCCGAGCTTCGTTGCATCGGCATCGGCAGCGGCAGCGGACACGCGCACGACATCGGCATCGGCCACATCGCCGTTTGCACGCGTCGGCGCAGACTCCGTCGTTTTCGCAACGTCGGGCGCCGGCTCGACCGCCCCGCCGTCGGCGCCCGACGTACCGAACCCATCCAGCGTCGCCTGCCGGCCGGCGTCATCGCCGTCCGCGACGGCGGCCACCGTGTCGGCACCCGCCGCCCCGTCATCGTGCGAGGCCACCGGCCCGCGCGCAGCCGGCTCGAGCACCGGATCGCCGAACAGGTCGAGCGTGCGTTCGTCCCGCGGCGCATCGCCGCCCGTCGCGTTGCCGGAGCGCGCGGTGGCCCTGGCGGCGGTGTCTGCCGCGGCCGCGATGGAACGCGGACGCGAACGGGCCGACGAGCGGTCGGAGCGGGAACGGGAGCGAGGCAGGGAAACGGATTCGGTCATGGAGTCGGATTACAGGCCCGCGAACGCGGAACCGGATGTCGAACGGAATCAGTGACCGGCCATTGTCGCATGACCGATCGCCGATCCGGCCGATCGGATGCCGTCTATTCGTCGCCCGACAACCCGTTGCCTTCCTCGAATCGCGTGACGCACGACAGCCCGCGCAGCTTGTCGCAGATCGCGCGGTATTCGAGATCCGACACGCGCCCGAGCGCGATGCGCACCTCGTCATGCTCGCCCGTGTCGTCGGCGCGCTGCACGATGAATTGCTTCACGCGCGCGCTGTCGGGGCCGAGGGCCGCATGCAGCGAATCGAACGTCAGCGCGCCGCCCACCACCGTCAGCGCGAGCTGACGCCGCTGCCGCACCGTGAAGTAGCGCCGCTCGAGCGGCTTGATGCCGGCCAGGATGATCAGGATGATGATCGTCGCGGAAATCGACGCGACGTACAGTCCGCCGCCCACCGCGAGGCCGATCGCGGCGACCGACCACAGGCTCGCGGCGGTCGTCAGCCCGCGCACGATCTCGCCGCGCAGCAGGATCGAGCCCGCGCCGAGGAAACCGATGCCCGATACCACCTGCGCGGCGATCCGCGACGGATCGAGCACGATGTGGTCGCTGCTGCCCAGCACATCGGCGAAACCGAACGCCGACACGATCATGATGAGCGTCGAGCCGACACAGACCAGCATGTGCGTGCGCAGGCCGGCCGCCCACGAAAGGCGCTCCCGCTCGAAGCCGATGACACTGCCGAGCGCGGCCGCGAGAACCAGCCGCATCACGAGTTCCAGGTTGCCGAGCATCCGATTTCTCTCCTGTTTTGAGGACGGCCGCGCGGAATGGTTTATCCTTGGCCCCGGCCGCGCCGCTCCGCGCCGACTCAATTCGATCCAAGCGCTCAACCCGCCATGTCCGTTCCCGATTCCGCTTCCGCCCAGGCCGCCCGATTGCGCGACCATTTTGCGCACGTCATCCTGCCGATCTGGCAGGGTTCAGGGTTCGACCAGACGCTGCGGCTTCCGTTCGAGGCCGTCGATCCGGCCACCCATGCACCGCTGCCCGTCACCCGTTATCGCGCAATGGCATGCGCGCGACAACTGTTCGTGTTCGCGCAGGCCGGCCACACCACGCACGCGGCCACGCTGTTCGACTCGCTGTGCAGCCGCTTCCGCGACCCGCGCCACGGCGGCTGGTTCTACAGCGTCGATGCACAAGGCGCGCCGCTCGACACGACCAAGGACCTTTATACGCATGCGTTCGTCGTGTTCGCGTGCGCCGCATGGCATGCGGCGTCGGGCGACACCGCGGCGCGCACGGTCGCCGAGGACACCGCCGCGCTGATCCAGGACCGCTTCGCGCCGCAGCCGGGCGACGCGCTGCTCGACGCCGCGCGTCACGCCGATTTCTCGTCATCGGGCAGCGGCGCGCTGCAGAACCCGTTGATGCACTTGACCGAAGCATGGCTTGCGGCCGCCGATGCATTCGGCGATGCGGCGTTCGACGATGCGCTCCTGCGCACCGCGCAGGCCGTCGAGCGCACGTTCGTCGATACGTCGACCGGCTGCATCGCCGAACTGCCGCTCGGGGCGACCGACAACCGCTTCGAGCCCGGCCATCAGTTCGAATGGTTCTATCTGGTCGATGCGGCCGGCGCGCGTCTCGCGCAAACCGGGCTCCCCGACGCACTCGCGCGCGCGTTCGCATTCGCCGAGCAGCACGGGATCGATCCGCGCACGGGCGCCGTGTGTGCGGCAGTCGACGCGCAAGGCGCATGCATCGACGGCACGCAACGGATCTGGGCGCAGACCGAATACCTGCGCGCGCTCGCCATGCACGGCGGCACGCCGGCCTCCGCGCCGCTCGCGCAGCAGATCGAGCGCTTCGCCGCGCGCTTCCTGCATCCGCGCGGCTGGTTCGAGTGCAAGACGGCCGACGGGCAGGTGTCGCGCGCCGACATGCCGTCGACGACGCCCTACCACCTCGCGACAGCTTACGCGGCGCTGCCCGCCGTTTCGTAACCGGCGTCGGCAAACGACGACGACGCGCGCTCGTCGCGAAGACCGCGAACCGCGCGCGCGTCGCCCAGTTCGAACACCGACACCGCCTGCATCAGGTGCGCGGTCTGGTCGTTCAGCGACGCGGCCGCCGCCGCGACTTCCTCCACCAGCGCCGCGTTCTGCTGCGTCAACTGGTCCATCTGCGTGACCGCCTGATTGACCTGCTCGATGCCGACGCTCTGCTCGACCGACGCGGCCGTGATCTCCGACATGGTCTGCACGACCCGCGTGATCGACGCCGATACCGTCCGCATCGCGTCGCCCGCCCGTTCGACGAGTTCCGAGCCGCCGTCGATCTGCGTGACCGACTCCTCGATCAGCGCCTTGATCTCCTTCGCCGATTGCGCGCTGCGCTGCGCGAGCGAGCGCACTTCGCCGGCGACCACCGCGAAGCCGCGGCCCTGCTCGCCGGCCCGCGCGGCCTCGACCGCCGCGTTCAGCGCGAGGATGTTGGTCTGGAATGCGATGCCGTCGATCACCGAGATGATCTCCGCGATGCGCCCGGAGCTTTGGGCGATGGCCCGCATCCGGTCGATCACGCTGTCGACCACGCCGCCGCCGTGACGCGTCGCGTCGAGCGCCGCGTCGGCCAGCGCGCTGGCCGCACGCGCGCTGTCGGTGTTCTGGCGGACGGTCGCGGTCAGTTCCTCCATGCTCGCGGCGGTTTGCTCGAGCGACGCGGCCTGGGTGCCCGTGCGCGCCGACAGGTCCGCGTTGCCGCCGGCGATCTCGCCCGCGCCGAGGTGGATCGCATCGGACGCGTGACGCACGGTGCGCACGGTGTTAGCGATGCTCGCCTGCATCGCGGCAAGGCCGCGCAACATCCGGTCGATCTCGAACACGCCGCCTGCCCGCACGGCTTCGTCGAGCCGGCCCTGCGCGATGCGCTCGAAATGGCGGCCGGCTTCGTCCAGCGGCGCGACCACCGCGCGCCGCGCGGCAGCGTAAATCGCCGCGCTCGCCGCGAGCATCGCCGCCAGCAGCACGATGCCGACCCACTTGAACCACTGAATCCCGCTATCGATCGTGGCGAGCGCGTCGCGGCTCGACGCGGCGCCGTAGTCGGCGAAGCGGTGCAGCTCGGCGAGGTACGCGTCCTGGAAACCCTGTGTCGGCTGGTCGAGGAACGCCTGGATGTTGTCGGCGTCGAGGAACTGCACGAGTTCGCCCAGCGCGCCGCGCAGCGCGCGATAGCGCTCGGCGAGCGCGGCTACGCGCGCGCGGTTCGTCGCGTCGACGGCCTGCGCGGCCGTCAGCGCGGAGAACGCCTTGTCCGCTTCGGCGAGCGACGCGCTGGCATGGCGGATGATCTCGTCGGGCTTCGGGCCGCCGCGTACCATCCGCGTGCCCGCGCGCGACAGGTTCACGCGTGCGTCGAGCAGGCGCTCGGTCGCCTGGCTGGCCGCGTCGACCTGCCCGATCGCGACGTTCGACAGATCGTCGACGCCGCTGCGCGTCGATGCGAGCGCCCAGAAGCCGAGTGCCTCGATCGCGAACAGAAAGAGGCAAAACACGGTCAACACGCCGAGCAGACCCGACGCGAGCTTGATTTTTCCGAACATGGGGGAGATTCCTGGAAAGGCGACGATGGAGCAATGCCCCGGCATTAGCGGCATTTCTTCGTCGGACTTTAGGAATGCGGGTGAGAAGCGGCCGGCCGAGACCCGCCAGTCCCGTCGAATCGCCAGCAAACGAGAACAATGTGCGCGTTCGACGCAATAATCGCGTCGCATCGCGCCGGCCATTGTGCGAAATGCGGACGAATTTCCTTGCTTATCCGCAGCCCCCTTCCTAGAGTTCAGCGCAAGCGGACACGCATTGCGAGGGCAGTCGATGACGAACATCACGGACCACGCGCGCGGCGCATTGCGCGCGCAACCGTTCAGCATGCTGCTGGGCACGGAGCTGATGCATATCGGCGACAACGAAGTGTCGCTGTGCCTGCCCGTGCGGGAAGAACTGCGGCAGCAGCACGGCTTCGTGCACGGCGGCGTGATCGGCTACCTCGCCGACAACGCGCTGACGTTCGCTGGCGCGCTCGTGCTCGGCCCGCGCGTCATCACCGCCGAATACAAGATCAACTACCTGCGGCCCGCCGTGAACGGCACGCTCGTCGCGCGAGCGAAGGTCGTCTACGCGGGACGGCACCAGGCGACCTGCCAGTGTCATGTGTTCGTCATCGACGGCGATCACGAGCGGCTCGTCGCGATCGCGCAAGGCACGATCAATCGCGTCGGCGACGGCAAGATGCCGGATGCGCCGGAGGAAACGGCGTGAATTGTCGCGGACGCAAAGGCCATCGGATTACCTGCCGGCGTCGTCCTGACGATCGCGCCCCGTGCCTGTGATGCGACATCGCAACCACCAGCCGCGGCACGCGCGACGCGCACCGTCCGGTTCCATCGCTTCATCGCGGCAGCGATAGACGGCGTCGCGATCACGGCGACCGACTGCGACGTCCAGCACGATCACTTCCGCTCGATCCGCCCGGCAAGCCGGGATTTGAACGGGTCGTGTCGAACCGAATCCGCGGATCGACGCTTCGGCCGACCTATTCCGCGGTGCCCGCTTTCAACGGCAGAAACCGCGGCGCCACGCGCGCCCGAACGTTACCGCTCGCGTCGGTGCGGTAAATCCCGCGCGCCGCATTGTGCGGATGCTCGACCGCGTCGGCCACGCTCAGCACCGGCGCGAAACACACGTCGGTGCCTTCGAGCAGCGCGCGCCAGTGCGCTGACGGCTGCTGCGCGAACACGTCGGCAAAACGCGCCTTCAGCGCCGGCCAGCGTGCGCGATCGTACTGCGACGCCGGATCGACGTCGGTCAACCCGAGCCGCTCGACCAGCAGCGCGTAGAACGGCGGCTCCAGCGCACCGATCGTCACGCATTCGCCGTCCGCGCAGCGATACACGTCGTAAAACGGCGCATCGTGGAAGAGGCTCGGCTGCGTGCCATCGAGCTGCCCGTTCGCGCGCGCCCACAGCGCGAGCGAGCCGAGCATCGACACGATGTCGACGATCGCGCCGTCGACCACGCGCCCCGGGCCGCCGCCGCGCACGTCGAACAGCGCGCAGATGATCCCGAATGCGAGCCCGAGCGCGCCGCCGGCATCGCCGACGACGGTCGGCGGCACGCCCGGCCGGCCGTCGCGCGGCGCGGACAGCGACAGCAGCCCCGTCAGCGCGACGTAGTTCAGGTCGTGCCCGGCGGCCGTCGCGAGCGGTCCGTCCTGGCCCCAGCCCGTCATCCGTCCGTACACGAGCTTCGGATTGTCGCGTGCGCAATCGTCCGGGCCGAGACCGAGGCGCTCCATCACACCGGGCCGCAGCCCCTCGATCAGCGCGTCGGCCTGCGCGATCAGCGCGAGCGCCGCGTCGCGGCCGGCCGGCGTCTTCAGATCGAGTTCGACGATCGTCTTGCCTTCGCGCAGCAGGTCGCCGTCGCGGCCCTGCAGCGCGTCCGGCGCGCTGGTGCGGCCCGCGGGACGCGCGATCAGCGTGATGCGCGCCCCCATCCCGGCGAGCATCCAGCCCGCGAGCGGGCCGGGGCCGAGGCCTTCGAATTCGACGATGTGGACGCCGGAAAGCGGGACACCAAGCGACATACGATTCTCCTGTCGACCAGCGTTAGCGCTTTAGCGCTTACGCTGGTCCCATGCTTCGCGGTCGACCAGCGTTCGTGCTTTAGCGCTTACGCTGGTCCCATGCTTCGCGGTCGACCAGCGTTAGCGCCTTAGCACTTACGCCGGCCCCATCCGTTGCGGTCGATCCGCGATGACTCAAGCCAGCGCGCCCCCCGTGCATCATGACCGCAATGCGCTTCAACGCGCCGGCACGGTCACCGATGCAACGCATTGCGTCGCGAATTGCCGTCATCACACGTGCGCCAAACGAAAAATCCCTGCGCAGCAGGTCCGCTTCGCAGGGATCGGTCCGTTTCAGCACTGCAGGGTTGCGCGCGCGAACCGCGACACACTCAGAACGCATCCCCCGGCACCCGCACCCAGCCTTCCATCAGCACGCGCGCGCTGCGGCTCATGATCGCCTTCGTGACGGTCCATTCGCCATTTTCGAGCCGGGCTTCCGCGCCGACGCGCAGCGTGCCCGATGGATGGCCGAAGCGCACCGCGTTGCGTTCACCGCCGCCCGCCGCCAGGTTGACGAGCGTGCCGGGAATCGCCGCAGCCGTGCCGATCGCGACCGCCGCCGTGCCCATCATCGCGTGGTGCAGCTTGCCCATCGACATCGCCCGCACCAGCAGGTCGACGTCACCCGCATTCACGCGCTTGCCGCTCGACGCGACGTAATCGGCCGGCTTCGCGACGAACGCGACCTTGGGCGTGTGCTGACGCGTCGCGATCTCGTCGAGCGTGTCGATCAGGCCCATGCGCAGCGCGCCATGCGCGCGGATCGTCTCGAACTTCTCGAGCGCCTTCGCGTCGCCGTTGATCGCGTCCTGCAACTCCGTGCCCGTATAGCCGATCGCCTCGGCCTCGACGAAGATGGTCGGAATCCCCGCGTTGATCATGGTCGCCTTCAGCGTGCCGATGCCCGGCACGACGAGGTCGTCGACGAGGTTGCCGGTCGGGAACATCGAGCCGCCCGAGCCTTCTTCCTCGGCGGCCGGGTCCATGAACTCGAGCTGCACTTCGGCGGCCGGAAACGTGACGCCGTCCAGCTCGAAATCGCCCGTCTCCTGCACCGCGCCGTTCGTGATCGGTACGTGCGCGACGATCGTCTTGCCGATGTTCGCCTGCCAGATACGCACGGTCGCGATGCCGTCGCGCGGCACGCGCGACGCATCGACGAGGCCACCGCTGATCGCGAACGGGCCGACGGCCGCCGACAGGTTGCCGCAGTTGCCGGTCCAGTCGACGAACGCGCGATCGATCGAGACCTGCCCGAACAGGTAGTCGACGTCGTGACCGGGCCGCGTGCTCTTCGACACGATCACCGTCTTGCTGGTCGACGACGTCGCGCCACCCATCCCGTCGATCTGCTTGCCGTACGGATCGGGGCTGCCGATCACGCGCAGCAGCAGCGCGTCGCGTGCGGCGCCCGGCGCCTGCGCGGCGTCCGGCAGATCCTGCAGCCGGAAGAACACGCCCTTGCTGGTGCCGCCGCGGATGTACGTCGCCGGAATCCTGATTTGAGGAATGTGAGCCATGTTTGCGTTGTCCCTGTGTGACCCGGTCAGGCAGCCTGCGACGATTCGAGGAAGTCCTGCGCGAAACGCTGCAGCACGCCGCCCGCGTCGTAGATCGACACTTCCTCGGCCGTATCGAGCCGGCACGTCACCGGCACCGCGATACGCTCGCCGTTCTTGCGGTGAATCACGAGCGTGAGATCGGCGCGCGGCGTGCGCTCGCCGATCACGTCGAAGGTCTCGGTGCCGTCGATGCCGAGCGTTGCGCGATTCGTGCCCGGCTTGAACTCGAGCGGCAGCACGCCCATCCCGATCAGGTTCGTGCGGTGGATCCGCTCGAAGCCCTCGGCGACGATCGCCTCGACGCCCGCGAGCCGCACACCCTTCGCGGCCCAGTCGCGCGACGAGCCCTGGCCGTAGTCGGCGCCGGCGACGACGATCAGCGGCTGCTTGCGATTCATGTACGTCTCGATCGCTTCCCACATCCGCATGACCTTGCCTTCCGGCTCCACACGCGCGAGCGAGCCCTTCTTCACCACGCCGTCGACGACCGCCATCTCGTTGACGAGCGTCGGATTCGCGAAGGTCGCGCGCTGTGCGGTCAGGTGGTCTCCCCGGTGCGTCGCGTACGAGTTGAAGTCTTCTTCCGGCAGGCCCATCTTCGCGAGGTATTCGCCGGCCGCGCTGTTCGCCATGATCGCGTTCGACGGCGACAGGTGGTCGGTCGTGATGTTGTCGCCGAGCACCGCGAGCGGGCGCATGCCCTTGAGCGTGCGCTCGCCGGCCAGCGCGCCTTCCCAGTACGGCGGACGGCGGATGTACGTGCTTTGCGGACGCCAGTCGTACAGCGGCGCCGCACGCTCGCCCGCATCCGCGCTGCGCGCGAACATCGGTTCGTAGACCTTGCGGAACTGCTCGGGCTTCACGCTCGATGCGACGATCGCGTCGATCTCCTCGTCGGTCGGCCAGATGTCCTTCAGCGTGACGGGCTTGCCGTCCTGATCGTGGCCGAGCGCGTCCTTCTCGATGTCGAAGCGAATCGTGCCGGCGATGGCATACGCGACGACGAGCGGCGGCGACGCGAGGAACGCCTGCTTCGCATACGGATGGATGCGGCCGTCGAAGTTGCGGTTGCCGGACAGCACGGCGGTCGCGTACAGGTCGCGATCGACGATCTCCTGCTGGATCTTCGGATCGAGCGCGCCCGACATCCCGTTGCAGGTCGTGCACGCGAACGCGACGATGCCGAAGCCGAGCTTCTCGAGTTCCGGCAGCAGGTTCGCTTCTTCCAGATACAGCTCGACCGCCTTCGAGCCCGGCGCGAGCGAGCTCTTCACCCACGGCTTGCGCGTGAGGCCCTTCGCGTTCGCGTTGCGTGCGAGCAGGGCCGCGGCGATCACGTTGCGCGGGTTGCTGGTGTTCGTGCAGCTCGTGATCGCCGCGATGATCACCGCGCCGTCGGGCATCTCGCCCGGCTTCTCTTCCCACTGGCCGGCGATGCCGCGCGCGGCGAGGTCGGATGTCGGCAGCCGCTTGTGCGGGTTCGACGGGCCGGCCATGTTGCGCACCACGCTCGACAGGTCGAACGTCAGCGTGCGCTCGTACTGCGCGCCGTTCAGCGTGTCGGCCCACAGGCCCGCTGCCTTCGCGTAGGTCTCGACGAGCTTAACCTGCTCGTCGCTGCGGCCGGTGAGGCGCAGATAGTCGGTCGTCTGGCCGTCGATGAAGAACATCGCGGCCGTCGCGCCGTATTCGGGCGCCATGTTCGAGATCGTCGCACGGTCGCCGAGCGTGAGGCTCGCCGCGCCCGCACCGCGGAATTCCAGGTACGCGCCGACCACCTTTTCCTTGCGCAGGAATTCGGTCAGCGCGAGCACGATGTCGGTCGCGGTGATGCCGGGCTGGCGCTTGCCGGTCAGTTCGACGCCGACGATGTCGGGCAGGCGCATCCACGATGCGCGGCCGAGCATCACGTTCTCCGCCTCCAGCCCGCCCACGCCGATCGCGATCACGCCGAGCGCGTCGACGTGCGGCGTGTGGCTGTCGGTGCCGACGCAGGTGTCCGGATACGCCACGCCATCCTGCGCCTGGATCACCGGCGACATCTTCTCCAGGTTGATCTGGTGCATGATGCCGTTACCCGGCGGGATCACGTCGACGTTCTCGAACGACTGCTTGGTCCATTCGATGAAGTGGAAACGATCCTCGTTGCGGCGATCCTCGATCGCGCGGTTCTTCGCGAACGCGTCCGGATCGAAGCCGCCGCACTCGACGGCGAGCGAGTGGTCGACGATCAGCTGCACGGGCACGACCGGATTCACCTTCGCCGGGTCGCCGCCGCGCTCGGCGATCGCGTCGCGCAGGCCCGCGAGGTCGACGAGCGCCGTCTGGCCCAGGATGTCGTGGCACACCACGCGCGCCGGGAACCACGGGAAGTCGCGTTCGCGCTTGCGCTCGATGATCTGCTTCAGCGAATCGGCGAGGATTGCCGGATCGCAGCGGCGCACGAGGTTTTCGGCGAGCACGCGCGACGTGTACGGCAGCGTATCGTACGCGCCGGGGGCGATCGCTTCGACCGCGGCACGCGCGTCGAAGAAGTCCAGCGACGTGCCGGGCAGGGGTTTGCGGTAGGCGGTATTCATGATGTGGGGCGGAAATCGGGGTAAGACGTTCCGCGCGCGCCGGCAAACCCGCATCACGGGCGCCGGCGCGAGCGGCAGGCGTTTCAGCGCTTCTCGATCGGCACGAACTGCAGGTCTTCCGGACCCGTGTAGTTCGCGCTCGGGCGGATGATCTTGTTGTCGATGCGCTGCTCGATGATGTGCGCGCTCCAGCCGGACGTGCGCGAGATCACGAACAGCGGCGTGAACATCGCGGTCGGCACGCCCATCATGTGATACGACACGGCGCTGAACCAGTCGAGGTTCGGGAACATCTTCTTCGCTTCCCACATCACCGACTCGAGGCGCTCGGCGATGCCGTACAGCTTCAGGTCGCCCGCTTCCTTCGACAGCTTGTGTGCGACGCCCTTGATCACCTTGTTGCGCGGATCGGAGATCGTGTAGACCGGATGGCCGAAGCCGATCACGACTTCCTTGTTCTCGACGCGGCGGCGGATATCGGCTTCGGCGTCGTCCGGCGAGCTGTAGCGGCTCTGGATTTCATACGCGACTTCGTTCGCGCCGCCATGCTTCGGCCCGCGCAGCGCACCGATCGCGCCGGTGATCGCCGAATAGATGTCCGAGCCCGTGCCCGCGATCACGCGGCCGGTGAACGTCGATGCGTTGAACTCGTGCTCCGCGTACAGGATCAGCGACGTGTGCATCGCGTCGACCCACGACTTCGACGGCGTCTTGCCGTGCAGCAGGTGCAGGAAGTGGCCGCCGATCGAGTCGTCGTCGGTTTCCGTCTCGATGCGCTTGCCGTTGTGCGAGAAGTGATACCAGTACAGCAGCATCGAGCCGAGCGACGCCATCAGGCGGTCGGCGATGTCGCGCGCGCCCGGCAGGTTGTGATCGTCCTTCTCGGGCAGCACGGTGCCGAGCACCGACACGCCGGTGCGCATCACGTCCATCGGGTGGGCCGATGCCGGGATCTGCTCGAGCGCGGCCTTCAGCGCGTTCGGCAGGCCGCGCAGCGCGCGCAGCTTGGTCTTGTACGCGGCCAGTTCGGTCAGGTTCGGCAGCGTGCCGTGCACGAGCAGGTGCGCGATTTCCTCGAACTCGCACGATTCGGCGACGTCGAGAATGTCGTAGCCGCGGTAGTGGAGGTCGTTGCCGGTCTTGCCGACCGTGCACAGCGCCGTGTTGCCGGCCGTCACGCCCGACAGCGCCACCGACTTCTTCGGCTTGAATGCGCCTGCGGCGGCCGGTGCTGCTGCGTCTTTCGTCTCGCTCATGTTTCGATTCTCCAATGGGTATCGGGGTGTCATGTCGGCCGGGCGCGGCGCGGGTGCGCGCGTTCCGGCTTCATGCAAAGCATTCCGGGAACCGTGTCCCGGCGCGCGGGCCGCGTTACTTCTTGCCCTGCGCGAACAGTTCGTCGAGCTTGCGCTCGTATTCGTGATAGCCGAGGAAGTCGTACAGCTCGGCGCGGGTCTGCATGGTCGGCACCGCAGCCTTCTGCGTGCCGTCGCGACGCAACGTCTCGTAGAAATTCAGCGCGGCCTTGTTCATCGCGCGATAGGCGCCGCAGCAGTACAGCGCGATGTCGACGTTCGCCTCGCGCAACTCGTCGAGCGTGAACAGCGGCGTCGAGCCGAATTCGGTCAGGTTCGCGAGGATCGGCACCTTCACGGCGGCCTTGAAGCGGCGGTAGTCGTCGAGCGTCTTCATCGCTTCCGGGAAGATCATGTCGGCGCCGGCTTCCACGTATGCGATCGCGCGCTCGATCGCGGCGTCGATCCCTTCGGCGGCGGCCGCGTCGGTGCGGGCCATGATCACGAACTGGTCGTCGGTGCGCGCATCGACCGCGGCCTTCACGCGATCGACCATTTCGTCGGTCGGCACGACTTCCTTGCCCGGACGGTGGCCGCAACGCTTCTGGCCGACCTGGTCCTCGAGGTGGACGGCCGCGACGCCGGCCTTGATGAACGAACGGACCGTGCGCGCGATGTTGAACGCGCCGCCCCAGCCCGTGTCGATGTCGACCAGCAGCGGCAGGTCGGTCGCGTTGGTGATCCGGTTCGCGTCGATCAGCACGTCTTCCATCGTGCTGATGCCGAGATCGGGGATGCCGAGCGAATTCGCGGCGACGCCGCCACCCGACAGGTAGACGGCCTTGAAGCCGACGGCCTGCGCCATCTTGGCTGCATACGCGGTAATCGCGCCGACCACCTGCAGCGGCTGCTCGGCCGCGACTGCCGCGCGGAATTTCGCGCCGGCGCTCTGAAGATGCGTGTTGCTCATGAACGGCCTCCTGAAGGAATGCCCATCAAACAGCAAGGACCGGGCCAGCTCGCGAAACACCGCTAACCCACTGATTCTTAAGCAACCGGCACATGCGATGAATCGTCCGGTGATTTCAATTCGGCAATTTCATGTTTCAGAAATGAAATCCCGCGCGCATAATCGATCGCCATGGACCTCTCCTCGACCAAGCCCGTCGGCCCGGCCGACCGCACCGTTCGCCCGCGCATCTGGGCGATGGGCATCAGCCGCCTGCGCGACCTGTTTCGCGAGATCGCCGGCGAATTCGACGAGCGTGCCGACGTGCGCATCGTCACGCGCGCGTACGAAGATGCGTTGAGCGCGATCGCGGAGGCCGGCACCGCGCGGCCCGACGTGATCGTCGCGGCCGGCTCGAACGGCGGCTTCCTGAAAACGCGTGCGCAGGTGCCGGTCGTGGTCGTGTCGCCGACCGGCTTCGACGTGATGCAGGCGCTCGCGCGCGCACGGCGCGATGCCACGCGGATCGCGCTCGTCAGCGCCGGCGAGACGCCGCCCGAAGTGCGTCGCTTCGTCGCCGCTTACGGCCTCGACGTGCAGTTTGCGTCATATCAGTCCGCGCAGGAAGCGGAAGCCTGCGTGCACGACCTGCACGACCGCGGCATCGAGACGATCGTCGGCCCCGGCCTCGTCACCGATCTCGCGGCGAGCGCCGGCATGGGCGCCGTGTTCCTGTATTCGCACGCGTCGGTGCGCCAGGCGGTCGAGACGGCGCTCGAAGTCGCGTACGCGACGCACGCCGAGGCGTTTCGCCGCCAGCGGCTCGACAACCTGTTGCAGCATCTGCGCGACGGCGTGGTCGCGCTCGATGCGCGCGGTCGCGTCGAAGCCATCAACGAACGGCTCGCGTCGGCGCTCGGGGTCGAACCCGCGGCGGCCGTCGGCCGCGCGCTGGTCGACCTGCGCCCGGAGTTGCGCACGCTGCGCGGCGAGGACGGCGACGCGCTTGCGACCGTGCGCGGCGTGCGCTACGTCGTGCATCGCGGGCCGCTCGTCGATCGCGGCGTGACGTCGGGCAGCGTGCTGACGTTCCAGGAATCGCGCGCGGTCGAACGGCTCGACCGCGCGCTGCGCTCGCAGCCGAACACGCAGCAGTTCGCGGCGCGCTACACGCTCGACGACGTGATCGGCGCGTCCGCGCCGATGGCGCGCGTGCGCGATCTCGTGCGGCGCTACGCGAAATCCGACGCGACCGTCCTCGTGCTCGGCGAAAGCGGCACCGGCAAGGAGATGATCGCGCAGAGCCTGCACGCGCTGTCCGTGCGGCACAGCTATCCGTTCGTCGCGATCAACTGCGGCGCGTTTCCGGAGGCGCTGCTCGAGAGCGAGCTGTTCGGTTACGAGGAAGGCGCGTTCACCGGCGCGCGGCGCGGCGGCAAGACCGGCCTGTTCGAAGCCGCGCACCGCGGCACGCTGTTTCTCGACGAGATCGGCGAAATGCCGCCGTCGCTGCAGAGCCGGCTGCTGCGCGTGCTGCAGGAGCGCGAGGTGATCCGCCTCGGCTCGACCGAGCCGATCCGCATCGACGTGCGCGTGATCGCCGCGACGCACCGCCCGCTGCTCGCGGCCGTCGAGGACGGCACGTTCCGCGCGGACCTGTATTACCGGCTCAACATCCTGAACATTGGCCTGCCGCCGCTGCGCGAGCGCGCCACCGACATTCCGGCGCTCGCGGCCACGCTGCTCGTGCAGGCCGCGCGGCGCGAGCCGCGGCTGGCCGAACGCGTGCGCGAGGTCGGCGATGCGGTGCGCGTGCTCGACGCGACGCAGGCGACGCTCGCTCGCTACCGATGGCCCGGCAACGTGCGGGAACTGCAGAACGTGGTCGAGCGGATCGCGGTGGAACTGGCCGAGGAAGTCGACGCGCATCCGGGCGCCTCATGCGCGGCGCTCACCCCCGATGCGCTGCAGGCGATCGCGCCCGAGTTGTTCGCCGCGCCGCCGGACTCGACCGACACCGACGACGCGCAGACACTCCACGCGCGCCGCCGCCGCGCCGAAGCCGACGAGATCCGCGCGGTGCTCGACGCGTGCGGCGGCGATCGCGATCGCGCGTGCGCGATGCTCGGCATCAGCAAGACGACGCTGTGGCGGAAGTTGTCGGCGAAATAGGTTCGGGCGAGACAGGTGCGGCAGGTAATGACGCGCCGGACGCGCGCCGCCGTCAATCGGCCTTGTGATAGTGGCGGTAAGCCTTCGCGCGATTCCCGCACGAAGACATCGAGCACCAGCGACGGCTGCCGTTCTTGCTGTCGTCGATGAACAGCCACTGGCATGCGTCGTTCGCGCAGCGCTTGACCTTCGCGAGCCGCGCGCCGCCCAGCAGGTCCGTCGCCGACCACAGCACCGGGCTCAGCAACCTCGCGAGCGTCGCGTCCGCTGCCCCGATCCGCCACGCGTAGCCGCCGTCGATTCGCGCGAGCGCGACGCGCGGCGCCGCTTCCGCCAGAAAACCGCCCAGCAGCGCGAGATCGTCGGCTTGCGGCTCGCGCCGCTCGGCCTGCGCGTGAAAGAGCCGATACAGCGCCTCGCGTAACGCGAGCGCGCGCGCCAGCGTCGCCGGCTCGCTCTCCTTCTCCTTCACTTGTGCACGACATACGTCGGCCAGGCCGGCCGGCATGCCCGCCTGCTCGCGGCACCATGTGAACAGGTCATCCAGCGTGCCGAAGGTTTCGGTCGGCGCGTCCGCGCCGCGCCAGTACAGCGTGTTCGCGAAATCGATGCTCAGCGTTTCGGACGGTGCCGGAACCAGGCAGTCCGTCGCGACGGAAGGTTGCGTTTTGCTCATGACGCGATCGTATCTAACCACCATGCCGGTTGACAAGCGGCCGGACGCTTTCTAACATAACCAGCATGGTGGTTAAAAAAGGTTTGCTGCACTGACGTCCCCCCTCAGTTCAAGGAGCCACAGATGATCGATCACCTTTCGTTCGGCGTTGCCCACATCGACCGCAGTCGCGCGTTCTACGACAACACGCTCGGCGCGCTCGGCTACAAGCGGCTGTACAGCGACGACGGATCCCTCGGCTACGGCACCAGCGAACCGGTGCTGTGGTTGCAGCACGCGGCGCGTCCGGTCGTCGCCGATCCCGATTCAGGGTTGCACGTGTCGTTTCGCGCCTCGTCGCCCGTGGAAGTCGATGCGTTCTATCGCGCCGCGCTGCAGCACGGCGGACAGGACAATGGCGGGCCGGGCAAGCGCGAGCACTACGGCCCCGGCTATTACGCGGCATTCGTCGTCGATCCCGACGGGTATCGGCTCGAAGCCCATTGCGAGCTGGACAACGTCGTCTGATCCGGTTCGCACCGACACGGGTGAACGACAAGGGCCCGATTCCGCAACGCGCGGAATCGGGCCCTTGTCTTTGCTGCATCGATTGCCGGTTCGCGGCGGCCACCGCGAGCAATCACGCCAGTGGCCGAGCGGACGGTCGGAGGGCGGCCGGGTTGCGGTCGATTGCGCCCGCGATCCGGCCCGCGCCGCCCACTGGCCTACTGCGCGTTGCGCGTGCCCTGCCGTTGCTCGCCCAGCCCCTCGACCCCGAGGCGCACGGTCTGGCCGGCCTTCAGGAACACCGGCGATGGCTTGACGCCCATCCCGACGCCCGGCGGCGTGCCGGTCGTGATCACGTCGCCCGGTTGCAGCGTCATGCAGGTCGACAGGTACGCGATCAGTTGCGCGACGGTGAACACCATCGTGCGCGTGTTGCCGTTCTGGTAGCGATGGCCGTCGATCTCGAGCCACAGGTCGAGGCGCTGCGGATCGGGCACCTCGTCGCGCGTCACGAGCCACGGGCCGATCGGGCCGAACGTATCGAAGCCCTTGCCCTTGTCCCACTGGCCGCCGCGTTCGATCTGCCACTCGCGCTCGGAGACGTCGTTGACGACGCAATAGCCGGCGACGTAATCCAGCGCGCGCGCCTCGTCGACGTCCTTGCACGTCGCGCCGATCACGACGCCCAGCTCGACTTCCCAATCCGTCTTCACCGAGCCCTTCGGGATGTCGATGCCGTCGTTCGGGCCGCAGATCGAACTCGTCCATTTGCCGAATACCACCGGCTCCTTCGGTACCGGCATGCCGGCTTCGGCCGCGTGATCGGCATAATTCAGACCAATGCCGATGAACTTGCCGACGCGCCCGACGCACGGGCCAATGCGCGGCTCGCCAGGGACGAGCGGCAGCGTGGCCGGATCGATCGCGCGCAGGCGCGCGAGCGCGGCGTCGGACAGCGCGTCG
This sequence comes from Burkholderia sp. Bp9012, assembly GCF_003853825.1. NCBI lineage: Bacteria > Pseudomonadati > Pseudomonadota > Betaproteobacteria > Burkholderiales > Burkholderiaceae > Burkholderia > Burkholderia sp. Bp9012. The sequence goes on from NZ_QTQA01000008.1 coordinate 187,905, forward strand.
CCAGCAAGATCCGGCACGTGCGCGGACAGGTCGCGAATCCGGCCGTCCGCGTCGAGAATACCGGGCTTTTCCTGGCCCGGCGGGCCATAGCGAAGCAGTTTCATCGTGCTCAACCTCTGTTGTCGAATGTGACAGGATACCGGCCGACGCAGCCGTTGACGGCCACTCGCCGGACTGAATGTCGATCGTCGATGACGCGCGTCGGCGCCGCATCCGGCAGGCCAATCGACACGCGAGGCTCGCGCAGGCGCAGCGATCGCGGCGCCGCACCGGAGTGCGACGCGCATCGAACGGGCGGCCGCCGGTCTGCGCATCGGCGACGACGGCCCGGCATTCGCGACACGTGCCGGCCTGTGCTGTGCCGGCCGGCTTCACGCGCGGCCGCGCCGTCGCTGGCCCGCCGCTCTTTGTACCATCGGCGGCCCGCCGTGAAATGGCGCGCGACGGATACCGACTATTGGTGCGCCCATGGAGGTTGCACCGCAGCATCGGGCCTGCCGAACCGTTCGGCTTTACGCCAAATGCCGCCGTCCGTCGACACCAAAAGATGAATTGCGAATATTTCTTATGAACCTGTCATCGGGAACGATATGTAATCCGTTCTTGCTGGGTAACGATCGGTAAAAAGACGCTGCATTGCACACTGAACGTTTGTTGTTAAGCTCGCGCGGATGGCAGTCACATCCGCATGCGGCTTCACGAATTCGCGTGCAAAGCCGGCCGGCGTGCGTCGCCACCCGATTGGCAATCCCCGGACTTCCTACCCCATGATGCAAACGACCAATAACCCGCTCCCCAGCAGCGACGCACGGGAGTCGATGGGCACAGCCGACCGCTATCGCGCGCCCGCGCTCGACAAGGGTCTCGACATTCTCGAACTCCTGTCGGAACAGAAGGAAGGACTCACCCGCACCGAAATCACGAAGGAACTCGGCCGCAACGCGAGCGAGATTTACCGGATGCTCGAGCGTCTCGTCGCGCGCCGCTACGTGATGCGCTCGAGTGGCGGCGACCGTTACACGCTCAGCCTGAAACTGTTCGCGCTCGCGCATCGGCATCCGCCAATGAACCGGCTGATCGCCGAGGCCTTGCCGCTGATGCAGCGCTTTGCCGACGCGGCGGAACAGTCGTGCCACCTGACCGTCTACGATCGCGGCAACCTGCTCGTGATTGCGCAGGTGGACGGCCCCGGCCCATGGGGTGTGTCGGTGCGGCTCGGCTCGCGCGTCGGGCTTGCCGATACGGCGTCGGGGCGCGTGATGCTGTCGTTCCAGGGTGCCGAGCAGCGTGCGCACATGCTGGCCGAGCATCGCAAGGTCAAGGGCGAAACCCCGATGAACGAGCAGGAACTCGCGCATGCGTGCCAGTCCATCCGCCAGTCCGGTTACGTGCGCCAGGACAGCCGCCAGGCATACGGCGTGACCGACCTGAGCGCGCCGATCCTCGGCCCGGCCGGCCATGCGATCGCGGTGCTGACCTGCCCGTACATGCGCCGGATCGACGCGCATATGGCGCCGTCGGTCGAGGTGGTCGTCGTGGGACTGCGCGATACGGCAGGCCAGTTGTCGATGTACCGCGCGGAGACTTGCTGAACGTTGCGGAACGGTCGACCGCGCTGAAGGTGGCAGACCGTTCGGGCGCGGCGGTCGTTCGGTCACACGGCCAGCGGATCGGGCAGGCGGGCGGGCTCGACATCGCGCACGCAGTGTGCGACGCGTACCGGCCACGCTGGCTCTCGTACCGGCATCCGGCAGACCGTTTCCGGATGCGCGGACGCCGCGCTACGCTAGAATAGCGGCCCTCTCAAAAACGACGACGGCCGGCTGTCGCGGCCGTCGTATCCGATGGATGTCATGGCCAAACTTCTGAACGATCAAGAATTCCAGCGTTTCTCCGAACTTCAGCAGAAGCAGGCGAGCTTCACGATCACGCCCGAGGAAGCGGACGAGCTGCGCGACATCGTCGCGCGCGCGCAGAAGAAGCGCGACGACCGTGCCGAAGCGATGCGCGCGATCGAGAACTACATCGAGCAGTTCGACATCACGCCCGACGAACTCTTCTCGCCCGAGCAGATCGGCGACGCCGCGCGCACCTACGGCCTGATCACGGCCACCAAGAAGGAGCGCACGCTGCCGCCGTCGATCACGTTCAACGGCAAGCCGTACCAATGGACCAAGACGCTTCCGGACGACGTGCGCGGCGCGCTGTTCGATGCATTTACGTCCGGCGAATCGGTCAAGCGCTTCATCGCGATGCCGAAGGACACCGCGCGTTGTGCTCTGACGATCGCCCGCCTCGAGCGCGAAACCGGTGGCATTTATGCCGACGCGCACCTCGAAGAACTCGCGATTTCGCGTGACCAGGTGAACGACGCAGCGTCGAAACTTGCAGCATAAATGCCATCGCGGGCACGGTTCATGCGTGCCCGCACCGGCGCGGACGCTGGCCGAAACCCGCGCCGCGCCAGACGGAGCACTGCGTCCGCGGGCTCCCGAAAAGTCTCACCAAAGCATCCCGTAAGCACTCACCAGAGCATCCCGTAAAAGCTCACCCGAGGTTTCCGGAGAGGCTCACCAGCCCCTCCCGAACGTCCTCACCGACGCATCCCGCAGACGCTCACCCCCCCTTCCCGGAAAGGCTCACCGGGGCCTCCCGCAAGGGCTCACCGGCAGCTCCCGCGAAGGCTCACCGGATGCTTCCGTATCGACTCACCCGATTGCTCCCGGAAAAGCTCACTTTCGGCTCCTGAAAAATCTCACCTTTGGTCCGCTTTCAATGCTGGCGGTGCGCAAGGCGGGCGTCAGTGCGCTCGAATATTGCGCCGGAACCGGCGATACTCCGAGGTCACCAGCATACGCAACCGCCCGCCGAGGACGCGGTAACTCGACGAGATCGCCCTTTCCCGCCGGTCGCGAAGCGAGCGTCGTACCGATCCGCACAGTGAGGCGAAAGAGTCGAACGATCTGCATGCCGAACTACAACCAGTTCGCTCGGTCGCGGCTGCGCATCACCGACATCGCGCGTTCCGTAGCGGCCGCGCACGACACCGCCGAACGTTCAGGCACGCTCGCCGACGCGATTACGGTTGCAGCTTCATCCTGAACCCCACCACGCCGGGCTCCTCCGTCGTCGACACCTCGAAACCGCAGGATTTCGCCAGCGAGATCATCGCGGTGTTCTCGCGCAGCGCCTCGCCGACCATCCACGCGGTGCCGCGCGACCGCGCGTAGTCGATGATACGCGCCATCATCAGCCGCCCGAGCCCCTTGCCCTTCTGATCGGGCCGGACAGCAATCGCGAACTCGGCCGTCTCGTTGTCGGGATCGGCAACCGCGCGCGCCACCGCGAGCGTGTGCGACCGGCCCGATACGTCGGTGAACGACACGATGAAGGCCATCTCACGGTCGTAGTCGATCTGAGTCATGCGCGCGACTTGCGAATGATCGAAGCTGCGCACGGCACCGAAGAAACGCATCCGCAGATCGTCCGGCGTCATCGCGCCAAGCAGCTCGTTGTGCGCTTCTTCGTCTTCCGGACGGATCGGCCGGATCGTCACGGTCTCGCCGCGCCATTCGAGCGTCTGCTCGAGATGGCGCGGATACGGCATGATCGCGAGCCGGCTGCGCCCGGCCGCCAGCGAGATGCGCGGCGCGACCACGTATGCCCGGTCGGACAGCACGCGCAGCGTGACCGACATCGCGACGACCTCGCGCACGTCGCAAACAACTTGCGACAGCGCCGTCAGCGCATCGAGCGTGGGTTCGACGGGCGTGCGGCGCGCATAGGGTGAACGCTCCATCACCGCGCGGGCGAGCACCGTATTCAGCGGTGGCAGCCCGTACACGACGAAAGGCGCCGATACGCCGTCGGTCGGCGGCACGGCATAACGAAACACCGGGCCGAAGTTCGAATCGTCGTACATGTCGACTGTGACGTCGACGACTCTGGTGCCCACCGGCGCATCGGCCGGCTCGCCGTGCACGCCGAAGTGCGACAACCAGCGCAACGCTGCTTCGCCGGCCAGTTCATGCTCGCCGGCCTCGACCATCCGTCTGGCCTCGGCCTGCGCGGACGCAACGCACTCGGCCGGCTGCAGCGGCGTGCCCTCGGGCGTCTGCATCAGCAACTGCCGCCCGAGGTTGTAGTCGACGAGCCGTGCGTATGCGCGCGCAAGCCGCTGCGGTGTGGTGTGCACCGGAATGCCGTTCGCGTGCAGTGCGTCGCGCGTCGCCGCGTCGACCGCACCGAAGAAACACGCGAGGATGCCGCGGTGCGCGTACTGCCGCGATTCGATCAGCGTGCGCGCGACCGCGTCGGCCGGCGCGCTGTGGGACGTCGAATGCACGACGAACAGCGTGCCCGTTTGCGGAAACGGCGCGAGCGCCTTGATGGCGGCGCCGAAATGCTCGGGGCGCGCATCGTCGCCGAGCGTCAGCGGATTGCCGGGCCCGCGGAGATGCGGCAGCGCGGCCGCGACCGCCGACGTTGCCTCGGCCGGCCAGTCGACCAGCACGTCGCGCACCTCCGCGACCGCATCGACCGCGAGTTTCGCGACGCCTGCGTCGCTCGTCACGAGTGTGGCCGCGCCGCGCGCGGTGACGCGCCCGACGCCGAGCGTCTCGATCTCGTCGAGCAGATCGTCGAGTGCATCGACACGCACCATCCCCGCACGCTGGAACGCCGCCGTGTAAAGCGCATCACCGGGATCGGCGCGCCCGGTGCGCAGCGCGAGCACCGGTTTGTTGCGCGCCGCCGCACGCGCTGCCGACATGAACTTGCGCGCGGCACACACGGTGTCGAGCTCGAGCAAGATCGCGCGCGTGCCGGGATCGCTCGCGAGGTAGTCGAGCACATCGCCTGCATCGACGTCGGCCTCGCTACCCAACGCGACGACATGTGAAAAGCCGAGGCCTCGCGCATCGGCCCAGCCGAGTACCGCATTCGTCAGCGCGTTCGATTGCGACACCCAGGCGACGCCACCCGATCGCACCGTATAGGCCGGCGCGCCGAAATGCGCATGCCGCGCGGGCGACAGCACGCCGAGACTGCCGGGCCCGACGATACGGAGCACGAACGGCTTCGCGGCCTTGAGCGTGCGATCGAGCGCGGCGCGGTCGGCGTCGGTGCGCGCCTCGCCGACAATCACCGCGACACGCGTGCCGATCTCGCCGAGCTTGCGCACGATGCCGGCCCATGTGGCAGGCGGCGTGCAGATCACGGCGACCGAGGGCGGGGCGGGCAGCCGTTCGACATCGGCCACGACCGAGTACCCGTTCAGCTCGCGATACTTCGGATTGACGGGCCACACGGGCCCCTCGAACGCGCCATCGAGCAGGCGCGCCCACACCATCGCACCAATACTGCCCGCGCGCGACGATGCGCCGACGACCGCAACGGACCTGGGCTGGAACAATGCATCGAGATGGCGGACGGTCACATCGGCTCCACACGGTAATGAAAAACGACCCGACCGGCACACGAGCCGAATGGCCGTGCGCCGGTCGACGCGAACTCCAAGCATAGGCGAACCCGATGCGGCTGCCTATATGCCAAACGGCCGACTGTGCGACGCGCATCAATGCCCGCAACATGAGCCGGTCACCGACATCTTTGCACGACGCAACGGGCGAAGGCGGCACGCTGCGCCCATCCGGTCGCCGTTTCAAAGGTGAGGATTTACAGGAGGCATGGTGAACAAGTTCGGGAATTGCAGGGCACGCAGCGCAAGTACGCGAGAGGTGATCTCAATCGGCGATACGTCTGCACCGCGAAGATCGAGAATGCCAATGCACGCATGCCGCGAAATTACGGGGTTGTTTACGGGAATTCACGGCAATACCCGGTCGAATCGCGGCGAATTCGCAAAACGATATCCGTTAATCGCGCGGCATCGGTGTTCAATTCGCGGTTTCGAGTCCTGCTGCGACTGCCCAAAAACAAAACGGTGCGACGGCCACATGGCCGTTCGCACCGTCAGTCAGCGCACGAAAGGTGAGGATTTTCGGGAGTCAGTCCTTGATCAGGAAACGCGCGCGGTTCTTGCCGAGCCATGCCGGCGCCCGCCCGCGACCACTCCACGTTTCGCCCGTCTTCGGGTTCAGGTACTTCGGCGGCAACGGACGCTTCGGCTTCGCGGCAGCAGCGGCGCCGATCGGTCGAAAACCGAGTTCTTCCGCGGTGATGTCGAATTCCTCGATTTTTGCCCGAATGGCGGCAATCGCATCGGCAATCGCCTTTTCGCGTTCCTTGTCGATCTTTTGCTGAAGTCTTTCGAGCTGCGCTGTCAGTTGCCTGTAGGTCGCCATATGGATGGGACTCCGTGAGTGTTATTCATGAAAAATAGCCGACTCCAAGCGAATAGAAAAGCGTCTCACCCGATTACGGTCTCTTTATCCGATCATGTCGGGATCAATAACCGCTTTTCTTCTTGCATGCGAAGAGAAGATTTCGCATTGCGTCATCGGTCGATTGCTGAAGGACGTCGAATTCACCGTTGCAGATGGCTCGGGCATTGTCCGTGCAATTGCTCCAGTCGCTACCGGTGCACTGCACCTGCGTGGTCGGGCGCCCATCCGAAGTGAACAGTGGCGCCCCGCCGCCGCACCCGCCGAGCCCCGCAACGAGGGCCAACAATCCGGCCCGACGCCAATGCATTCGAGGCCACCGACAGACCGACGCAAGCATGTGTTTCATTGTTCTTTCCGTCAACCGATTTTTTAATGCCGCGAGTATGCCATGCACCGCCGTCAGTCGTTCAGTCAGGCGCCCGGTCCGGCCGTCCGCGCGTCTTGTACGGCACGGCCCGGTGCGGATCGTCGGTGATGCGAACGAACACCTGCTCGACGTCGGGAAGCGCGCCGAGTTCGCGCTCCAGCGCCTGCCGATCGAATGCCGGATCGGCACACCCTTCGACATAGATGAAGCGCCGCTGCACGGTGATCCACAGGCTCGTGCCCTGCAGACGATCGGTGCCCGCGAAATGCGCTTTCGCCGCCTCGGCAATCGGCACGTCATACATATACGAATTCGGTTTCGTGCAGCGGTGGGCGAGCCAGCAGGTGGTCCCGCGCTCGACGCGGTAATGCGCGTCGTCTTCCATCTCGGCGCGCGTCATCCACGGGCCGAGCGGCAGCGGGCATTCGGCGAAGCCTCGCGACAGCGCGACGAACGGATCGTTGTACCAGTTGCGTCGCACCGCGGGTGTGTCCGCGTCACCCGCCTGTGCGAGCGAGGACGTCGCCACCAGTACGGCCAGCCATCCGGCAATTGCGATTCGCTTCATCGTCGTCTCCTGTCGGGCACTTCACCGGTACCGTTCCTCATGTCCGGGCGCATCCACCGCCGCTTGCTACCGGGCGATCCCGAGCGCCGTCAGTTTCTTGTACAGCGTCGCCCGGCCGATGCCGATGCGCGCGGCCGCTTCGACCACCTTCCCGTCGCATGCCGCAAGCGCGTCGGTCAGGAACTGACGCTCCCACGCGGCCAATGCATCGGTATACGAAACGACCGGCGCACCAGGCGCCCCCGCTGCATCGCCCGCATCCCGGCCGACCGGCGACGGAGCAGCCCGCGTGCCCGCCGGCACGCTATCCGGCACCACGCGCACCGGCCCGAGGAACGGCGCGAGCGCACCCGCATCGATCACCGAGCGATCCGACAGCATCAGCGCTCGCTCGAGCGTGTTGCGCAGCTCTCGTACGTTGCCCGGCCACGGGTACGCGCACAGCATCCGCAGCGCATCGTCGGTCAGTTCGCAGTGCGCAGCGCGACCGTGCTGCGCGGCCAGCTCCTCGAGCGTCGCGTAGACGAGCGCCGCGATGTCGGACGCGCGCTCGCGCAACGGCGGCGCATGAATCGTCAGCACATTGAGCCGGTAATAGAGATCCGCGCGAAAACGGCCGGCCTCGACCAGCGCGGGCAGGTCAGCCGACGTCGCGGCGATGATCCGCACGTCGGCACGCACGATCCGGTTCGAGCCGACCGGTTCGAACTCCTTGTCCTGCAATACGCGCAGCAGCTTGCCCTGCAGCGGCAGCGGCATGTCGCCGATCTCGTCGAGAAACAGCGTGCCGCGATCGGCCAGCTCGAACTTGCCGACGCGTCCCTTGCGATCGGCACCGGTATACGCGCCCGGCGCCGCGCCGAAGAATTCGGTTTCGAGCAGCGTGTCGGGAATCGCGGCCACGTTGACGGTCACGAGCGGCTGGAGCGCGCGCGCCGACGCCGCGTGAATCGCATGCGCGAGCAGTTCCTTGCCGGTGCCCGTCTCGCCGAGCAGCAGCACCGGCGAATCGACCTGTGCGGCGCGCCGCGCCTGCCGCTTGGTTTCGAGGCTTGCGGCGCTCGTGCCGACGAAACTCGCGAACGTGTATTTCGCACGGCGTGCCTGCGCGAGCGAACGCTGCGTCGCGATCAGCTGCTGCTGAAGCTGCGCGTAGCGGGAAAAGATCGGCGTGAGCGTCTTCAACTGGTCGAACAGTGCGAAGCCGATCGCGCCGACCGTCTCGCCCGCCTCGTTCTTCAACGGCAGGCGTGTGACGACGAGCGGCTCGCGGCCCGTCTCCATGATGTCGAGCAGGATCGGCTGTCCGGTCGACACGACCTCACGCATCAGGCTGTTCGGAATCACCGCCTCGCAGTCGAGGCCGACCGCCTGCTGCGGATCGGCGAACCCGAAGCGCGCCGCATAACGCTCGTTCATCCACACCACGCGCGCGTCGCGATCGACGACCACCGTGCCCGCGCTCGAATCCTCGAAAGTCCGAAACAGCGACTCGGCGGCGCGCCGCAGCACATCGCCGTAATTGACGGGCAGGCGGACCCAGTCGTTCATCATCGTGTCGTTGTCTCCGCGTATGCTTGGCCGGATATCTCCGGAACGAGACGCAGTATCTCATTTCGGAGACATCCCGGAATCCCTTGTCCGGGAAAGCCCTGCCCGATTCAGAGGGCGGTCTTGGCGGCCGAATCGTCTCCCGATGGAGACGATTTATGTAGAATCTTCAGACATTGGCCGGCGCGGGCCCGCCAGCCAGCGCCGGATCCACGTCCGGCGGCGCAATCCGGCCGATGGCACGAAACCTGCACGAACCTGAGCCGGTTCGCGGCGCGTCCCGCGATCGAACAACAACCAAAGCCATTCCAAGCTACTAGGAGACTCCCTTGTCTTTCGTGATCGTCCTTGCCGCGCTGGCGTTCCTGATGTTCGCCGCGTATCGCGGCTACAGCGTGATCCTGTTCGCGCCGATCGCCGCGCTCGGCGCGGTCCTGCTGATCGAACCCGCCGCCGTCGCACCGGTCTTCTCCGGCATCTTCATGGAGAAAATGGTCGGCTTCGTCAAACTGTATTTCCCGGTCTTCATGCTCGGCGCCGTGTTCGGCAAGGTGATCGAACTGTCCGGATTCTCCGAGTCGATCGTCCATGCCGCGATCCGCTACATCGGCCGTTCGCGTGCGAATGCGGTGATCGTCGCGGTGTGCGCGCTGCTCACCTATGGCGGCGTGTCGCTGTTCGTCGTGGTGTTCGCCGTGTATCCGTTCGCGGCCGAACTCTATCGCCAGAGCAATATTCCGAAGCGGCTGATGCCCGGCGCGATCGCGCTCGGTGCGTTCTCGTTCACGATGGATTCGCTGCCCGGCACGCCGCAGATCCAGAACATCATCCCGACCACGTTCTTCAAGACGACCGCCTGGGCCGCACCCGCGCTCGGCACGATCGGCTCGCTGTTCATCATCATCGTCGGCCTCTCGTATCTGGAATGGCGCCGCCGTTCGGCGATGGCGAAGGGCGAAGGCTACGGCACGTCGCTCGTCAACGAGCCGGAGCGCGTCGAAGCGACGGCACTGCCGCATCCGGCGCTGGCGATCCTGCCGCTGATCCTCGTCGGCGCATCGAACTTCACGTTCACGAAACTGATTCCGCAGTGGTACGGCGCCGCGTCGTACACGGTCGCGCCGGACGTGCTGCCCGGCGTGCACACGCCGGTCACGACGTCGATCAAGACCGTCGTCGCGATCTGGTCGGTCGAGGCCGCGCTGCTGCTCGGCATCGTGCTGGTCGTGCTGACCGCATTCAAGCGCGTCAGCGACCGCTTCGCGGCCGGTTCGAAGGCCGCCGTCGGCGGCGCGCTGCTCGCCGCGATGAACACGGCGTCGGAATACGGTTTCGGTGGCGTGATCGCCGCGCTGCCGGGCTTCCTCGTCGTCAGCGACGCGCTGAAGAGCATTCCGAACCCGCTGGTGAACGCGGCTGTGTCGGTCAGCTCGCTCGCCGGCATCACGGGTTCGGCATCGGGCGGCATGAGCATCGCGCTCGCCGCGATGTCGGACCTGTTCATCAAGGGCGCGCAGGCCGCCAACATTCCGATGGACGTGCTGCACCGGGTGGTCGCGATGGCCAGCGGCGGCATGGACACGCTGCCGCACAACGGCGCGGTCATCACGCTGCTCGCGGTCACGGGCCTCACGCACCGCGAGTCGTATCGCGACATCTTCGCGGTCACCGTGATCAAGACGCTCGCGGTGTTCTTCGTGATCGCCGTGTACTACACGACGGGCCTCGTGTAAGCCCCGCATCGAGCGGCGTTCCGAACGCCGCCGCACCTCGTCCGGCCGCATCGCCGCGGCCGGCGCACCTTCCTTCCTCTGCACGCCCGGGCTGAGCGACCGGCCCGGCATCGTCGAAGCAGGCAGCGCAACGCGGGTCGCGACGCGCCGCACCTTCCCGACACCTCCGCGCGCAAACCGGGGCGGATCCCCGGGGTTCTCATCCGCCGGTTCGTCCCCCGCCCGACCGGAGCCGCTCGGCGCTACCTCGCCGCACGGCCCGGACGGCCCGACGCCCGTCACGCACCGCCATCCGGCACCGGCACCGGCACCGGCACCGGCACCGGCACCGGCACCGGCACCGTCCACGTCCACGTCCACGTCCACGTCCACGTCCACGTCCACGTCCACGTCCACGTCCACCATCCATTGTTACCGGCGGCAGAACACTGCGTTGGGCGCGACCGCATTTTTCGCGCGCGTGGCCGGGCCTACACTGCTTTCAACCGCCGCCGCTCCGTCGAACGAAGGCCGGCCGCACAGTTGGAAACATGGAGGTCACGATCATGAAGCGCCTGATTCACGCAGTTGCCGTTGCCCTGGCCGTATCCGCGCCGCTCGCCGCGCAAGCGCAGTCGAACCCGCCGCTCACGCGCGCGCAGGTTCACGCCGAAGTGAAGGCGCTCAAGCAGGCCGGCTTCCAGCCGAGCGATTGGTTCTACCCGGCCAGCATCGTTTCCGCCGAAGCGAAGATCGCCCATCAGCAGCGTGCCGGGTATGGCAGCGACCAAGGTGCATCGTCGGAGTCGAGCCACTAATCGCCGTCACGACGCGGCCGTCCCGTCCGGCCGCTTCCGCGCAAGCCATCACGCCTTCACCGGCTCGATCAGTTTCGCGCATGCCGCTGCCTGCGGATCGCCCGCAGGCAACTTCGCGCACACCCCGTCGAACTGCTTCACGACCGACCTGACCGACGCATCGTGCGCGCCGCCGCCGCGCCAGCGATTCAGTTGCGTGACGACCTTGGTCAGCGCGCGCAGGTTCGCCCCATAAAACGCATCCTTGGTCTTGCCGGCCTGCGCGAGCACGCTCGCGGCGATCGCTTCGATCCGCGCCGAATCGTCCGGCGCCAGCGCGACCGCATTCGCGAAATAGGTCGCACCCCAGCGCAGCTTCGTTGCCGGGCCGCTCGCCGAGTCGTACGCCTTCCGGTACCAGTCAAGCGCCGCGGCCTTGTCGCCGCGCGCCTTCGCATTCGCCGCCAGTCCCGACATGAAGTAGTACGGCGTCGCCGAACGCGGCAACTCGGCCTTCAGCAAGACGTCGGATTCGTCGTACAGCCCGGCGTCGGTCAGCGTGTCCGCCGCTTCGCTGACGAGCGCCTGCCGCTCGTACGCGTTCGCGGCGCCCTGCACCGATGCCGCGATCTGCTTGCGTGCGGTATCGACCAGCGCCGGCGCGGCGAGCGGCGCGCCGTCGTGCGCGTCGCCGAGCGCGAGCAGCACGCGGCCGTGCAGCGCCATCAGGCGGTCGATTGACGAAAGCGTCGTATCGTTCGACAGGCGCGCGAGCGCCGTGTCGTACGCGCCGCGCAGCTTCGTGCGCTGCGCGGCGTCGGCGCCGAGGTACGCGACCACGCGCGCGGGCGCTGCGACGAGCACGTCCGAATCGGCGCGCGCCAGCGCCGGCTCGCGCAGCACCGCGCGCAGCGCGTCGACGAGCGCCGCCTTGTCGAGCGCGCCGGCCTGCGCGGGATCGTCGGATGCCGCCACCACCGCCGACTTCAGCGCAAACCGCGCGGCGTCCGCCTTCGCGCCAGCCGCACGCGCACGTTGCGACAGCGTCTGCAGCGTCACCGCGACACGGTCGGACGGCACCGGCAGCGCGCCGTCGGTGTCCCAGGAATAGTCGGCCAGCAGATGCCATTCGGCCGGCGTCAGCGCCGCGCCGTTGTTCAGCGCGGTCGCGAGCGTCTGCCGCACCGGATGCGCGGCCGTCATCCCGAGCGACAGCGCCTGCATGTAGCGTTCGAGATCGGCCTCGCCCGGCAGCCGCGTCACTTCGGTGCCGTCCGGGCGGAACAGGATCATCGTCGGATAGCCGTGTACCTTGAAGCGCTCGCCGAGCTTCTGCGCGCTTTCGGTGTCGCCGTCGAGATATACGGGCACGAAGAACGACGAGCGGGTCTTGAACGCCTGCTGGCTGAAGATCGTCGACTTCACCTGGTTGCACGACGGACACCACACGGCGCCCCAGTACAGCAGCAGCGGCTTGCCGGTGCGCTTCGCGAGCGCGAACGCGGCATCGACGTCACCCTGCTGCCACGCGATGCCGGGCGGCAGATGCGCGCCGTCGGGCGATGCGTTCGCCACCGGGGCGCCCGCGGGCGCGGCAGCGGCAAGCGCCGCACTGGCGGCGGCGAACAGGCAGGCGGCGGTGAGATTGCGAAGAGCGGTTTTCATCGAAGCGGGTTCCGTTGAACAAGACGGTTTCAGGGAGATGCCGCGCACGCAACGAGGGCCGTGAAGCGATGACGATGAGGCCGGCCGACATGCAGCGCCGCGCATGTATCGATACGGAAAAGCGAAGCCGGCCGCAGCGACCGGCAAATCGTTCGACGATACGACGGGTACAACCGAAGGAAAACGAACGAATTCTCGATTGAATATGACGCGCGGCGTCGCGGCCGCGTGCCGTCACGTCCGCGACGGCCGGTCCTTCACTGCGGCGCCTTGATCCGGGCCATGTGATACACGGACGCATGCACGCCGTCGCGCAACGCGTAATCCGGCGATTCGCCCTCGATGCGGAAACCGTGTTTCTCGTAAAGCGCGATCGCCGCGCGGTTGTCGGTGAACACGGTCAGCTCGAGACGCGTGATGTTCAGCCAGTTCTCCGCGAGATCGATCGCGGCCGCGAGCAGCCGGCCGCCGATGCCGCTCCCGTGACGGGCCGCGTCGACCATCATGCCGAGCGCCGCCGCGTGGCGCCGGCGCGGATTCAGCTCGGGATGCAGGCCGAGATGGCCGACCACCGTGCCGTCGATTTCGGCAACGAGGCTCACGCCGTGCTCGCGCACGTTGTCGAGCCGCTTCTGCCATTTCTCGAACGACGGAAACGGCTGCTGCAACGTATTCATGTACACCGCGGGATGCGCGGCAATCTGTCGGATCGCGTCGACGTCGTGCGTCTCACTGTGCCGGATCGTGATATCGGTCATGGGTGGGCCGGTTCCGAAATGTCGCGCCGAAGGCGCGGACTGCGCAGGCGCGCAGCAACGCATCGAGCTTAGCCGATTTCACGCATTTGAAACACGGGTGTCACGCCGTTGCACGTCAGGTTGTATCCGCAACGAAGCGTGCTCGCACGATCCCCGCCAATCCGGAAAATTCTGACCGGTCACGCGTGCGGCGATCGGTAATTTCTTACTGTTTTCAACCTCGCATCGCGCTCGAACGAATCGTTGCGCACGCAACGTCATGTGCGCGACATGCGATGTCATTTCTTCATCACGTCGACGTCATGTCGCATCCCTAGACTGGGCGCCGCTCCAGCCCGGCACGCGCCGGTCCGGTGTGTGCCGACACCTGCCCCGCGCATCACGAGCGCGCGGCACGCAGGATCGCGACGGCGGCCGCGCCATCCGCGCGACGTCGCGCATCGCACATCGCGCATCGCCGCGATACGCGTCCGATGCCCCGAACGCGCACGCATCGCCGATCGTCCCGGGGCGCGACGATGCCCGGTCACCGCCAGACGAACTCGCGAACGCTCCCACCCTCACAGGATCCAAACGCCATGACGTCACGCCGCAAATTCCTTCAGCAGACCGCCGGTTCCGGCCTCGCCGCCGCTGCGCTGTCCGCGTTTCCGCCGAGCATCCGCCGCGCGCTCGCCATTCCCGCCTTCCACGAAACGGGGACCATCAAGGACGTCAAGCACGTCGTGTTGCTGATGATGGAGAACCGCGCGTTCGACGGCTACTTCGGCACGTTCAAGGGCGTGCGCGGTTACGGCGACCGCTTCGCGGTGCCGTCGCCGAACGGCCGCGACGTGTTCTACCAGAACTACACGAAAACGACGCCCGCGACGACCTTCACGCCGTACCACCTCGATGCGAGCCAGGGCAACGCGCAGCGCGCGGGCGGCACGCCGCATACGTGGGCCGACGCGCAGGCCGCGTGGGACCACGGCCGGATGAACCGCTGGCCCGACGCGAAAACGCCGCTGTCGATGGGCTATTACGACGCGGCCGAGGTGCCGTTCCAGCGCGCGCTCGCCGACGCGTTCACGCTCTGCGACCACTATCACTGCGGGATGCACACCGGCACCATCGCGAACCGGCTGTTCTTCTGGAGCGGCACCAACGGCCCGAACGGTATCAGCCCGACCGACGGCAGCCGCGTGAAGGTCGCCGCGCTGAACAACCAGTTCAACGGCGGCAACGACATCGGCCCGTCGAGCCAGGGCTGGACGTGGACGACCTACGCCGACCGGCTGCAGCAGGCCCGCGTGAACTGGAAGGTCTACCAGAGCCTGATCGACAACTTCGGCTGCAACGAGATGATGAGCTTCCGCCACTGGCGCGCGGCCATCGAGCAGATGCCGGCCGCACGCCGGCCCGCGTACGTCGCGTCGACGGACATCACGCAGCCGGTGACGGCGGCCGGCGCGTTCTACGATCCGGCGATCGACGATCCGTTGAGCCCGCTCGCGAAGGGCTTCGGCAACACGATGCCGTACGGCTTTCTCGAAACGTTCCGCGACGACATCCGCAACGGCAAGCTCCCCGAGGTGTCGTGGATCATCCCGCCGTCCGCCTACAGCGAACATCCGGGGCCGTCGAGCCCCGCTCAGGGCGCGTGGTACGTGCAGGCGGTGCTCGACGCACTGACCGCGAATCCGGACGTGTGGAGCAAGACCGTCCTGCTGATCAACTACGACGAGAACGACGGCTTCTTCGACCACATGCCGTCGCCGGCCGTGCCGTCGCGCAACGCGGACGGCTCGCTCGCGGGCGGCCATACGCTGGCGGCTGCCGACGTCGCCGTCGAGTACCACGATTTCGCGCCGGCCACGTCGAGCCAGCCGGCGGCCGACGG
This sequence comes from Burkholderia sp. Bp9012, assembly GCF_003853825.1. Taxonomy (NCBI): domain Bacteria; kingdom Pseudomonadati; phylum Pseudomonadota; class Betaproteobacteria; order Burkholderiales; family Burkholderiaceae; genus Burkholderia; species Burkholderia sp. Bp9012. The sequence goes on from NZ_QTQA01000008.1 coordinate 203,552, forward strand.
CCGGCCGTACGGGCCGGGCCCGCGCGTGCCGATGTGGGTCGTGTCGCCGTGGAGCCGCGGCGGCTGGGTCAACTCGCAGGTGTTCGACCATACGTCGACGCTGCTTTTCCTCGAGAAGCGCTTCGGCGTCGTCGAGCCGCAGATCAGCGCATATCGCCGCGCGGTGTGCGGCGACCTGACGAGCGCGTTCAACTTCCGCGCGCCGAACGACGAACCGCTGCCGACGCTCGCGGGCCGCACGACGAAAAGCCAGGTCGACGCGCTGAGCACCACGCAGCAGGCCGCGCCGAAGATCACGCCGCCGGCCACGCCGTCGCCGCCTGCACAGGCCACCGGCGTGCGCCCGTCGCGCGCGTTGCCGTACGAGCTGCATGCGAGCGCGCAGGTCGATCCCGGCAAGGGCACCGTCACGCTGAAGTTCGCGAACACGGGCCGCGCGGCCGCGGTGTTCCACGTCTACGACAAGCTGCATCTCGACCGCGTGCCCCGCCGCTACGTCGTCGAACCAGGCAAGGCGCTGCGCGGCGACTGGGCGGCGCTGGCCGACGACGGCGGCAAATATGACCTGTGGGTGCTCGGCCCGAACGGCTATCACCGCCGCTTCACCGGCGATCTGGCCCGGCTGACCGGTGCACGCATGCCGCATCCGGAAATCCGGGTCGGCTATGCGGGCGCGAGCGGCAACCTGCATCTGCGGCTGCGCAACGACGGCGGCAGCACGGTGCGCTTCACGGTGAAGTCGAACAAGGTGTACGGCCAGTTGTCCGGCCGCGGCGCGACCGACGATCGCGGGCACGGCAACGACACGGGCACGACGTGGACCGTCGCGGTACACGCCGGCGGCCAGTCGGAACTGCACTGGAACCTCGACTCGACCGGCCACTGGTACGACTTCGTCGTCACCGCCGACAGCGACGCGAGCTTCTCGCGCCGCGTGGCCGGCCGCGTCGAAACGGGTCGCCACTCGGTCAGCGACCCGGCGATGGGGTTCGCCGACCGCTTCTGACGGCACCTGCGCCCGCCCGGCCCGAGCACCGGCCGGGCGCCTGGCGCGGCGCGGTCCGATCCGGCTGAAACGCCCGCCCGGCGCGGCTCAAACATCAGAAGGATAGGTGGTGCAGCCCTCATTTCATGTCCACGAAAATGCTCCGTGTTGCGGCCCGTTCGCGTTAAACTTCGTCAAGCTGCATTCAACAACGACATCTTCGCCAATCTGGCACACACGACACGAGGATAGGTTCGATGCGCACTACCGGCTCATCCGGGGCAATGACCCTGCTCACCGAACACGACCCGGCCGACGGCCGCGAACTGCGCTCGCTCAGGCTCGAATCGACCGCCGACGGCAAGAGCGTGCTGCTGATCGAGATCGACGAACGCAAGCCCGGCATTCACCGCGAGGTACGCTACGAGATCACGCCGGCCGAACTGATCGCCGCGATCCGCTCGCACGGCGCCGAGCTGCCCGGAGAAAACCACGGCGCCGCCTCGCTCGCCCGCTCGTCTTCCTGATGTCCGACGGTGAGCCACGTGCAACGCACTGGCTCACCGTTCTGTCCGCATTTCCCTGCCGCCGTCAGGCGCTTTCCGTCATTCCCCTCCGCCCGGTTGAAAATGGCCGATAATCGGCCAATCCGCGCATCTTCCTCACGCGCTTCCTTTTCGGCCAGCCGTCATGCTCCGTGACCTCGTCGCCCAATACGGGCCGCTTCTCGTCTTCGCCAATGTACTCGCGGCGGCCATCGGCCTGCCCGTGCCGGCGATGCCGACGCTCGTGCTGTTCGGTGCGATGGCCGCGATGCATCCGGCGATGATCGGCTCGCAGCTCTTGACGGTGCTGGCGCTGTCGGTCCTCGGCGCGCTGATCGGCGACACCGCGTGGTACGTCGCCGGGCGGCGCTACGGCGGCACGACGCTCAAGACGATCTGCCGGCTGTCGCTGTCGCGCGATACCTGCGTGAGGAAAACCGAACGCTTCTTCGGCCGCTACGGCGTGCGCGTGCTCGCGGTCGCCCGCTTCATTCCGGGGCTGTCGCTCGTGTCGGTGCCGATGGCCGGCGCGCTCGGCACGCGCTATCGCACGTTCGCCGGCTACGATGCGCTCGGCGCCGCGCTGTGGACGACCGTCGGGCTCGTCGCGGGGCTCGTGTTCTACCGGCAGATCGACTGGCTGTTCGCCGGCGCGAGCCGGCTCGGCCGCGCGGTGCTGCTGGTGATCGTCGCGCTGCTGGCCGTCTATGCTGCCGTGCGCTGGATGCGCCGCCGAGCGCTGATCCGCCAGCTCGCGAGCGCGCGGATCGGCGTCGACGAGCTCGACCTGCTGCTGCGCGACGCGGCCGCGCCGGTGGTGCTCGACGTGCGTTCGCCCGAGCACCGCAAGCTCGACCCGTTCACGATTCCCGGTGCGCAATTCGCGGACGAGCGGCACATCGAGGACATCGTTGCGCGCTACCCGTTCTCGCAGAAGTTCGTCGTGTATTGCTCGTGCCCGAACGAAGTGACGGCCGCGCTGATGGCCAAGCGCCTGCTCGATGCAGGCTTCACCGACGCACTGCCGCTGCGCGGCGGCCTCGACGCCTGGCGCGACACGGGCCGGCAGCTCACGTCGCTGGTGGAAGACATCCCCGCCGCCAACGATCCGGTGGCGGGGTTGCACAAGCCGGCCTGATCGAGCTGATCGCAGGCCGGCCGCGCGAGACGAACAGTTTCGAAGGGGGCGTTGCGCCCCCCTTCGATCAGAACGCGTGCAGCGGCACGTTCACGACCAGGCGGTATTCCTTGTTGGTCGCGTCCGAGTAGTGCGCGGAACCGTTGTGCCACATCGCGATGAACGTGACCTTCGTGTCCTTCAGCTTGCCGCTCTGGAACGTGTACGACGGGATGAAGCCGAACTCGTGGTGACGGCCCTGCACCGGTGCGCCGTTGCTCCAGTAGATGCTCGACTTGCTCGGATCCGCCGCCGCGCCCGCGCTCGCATCCGCGCCCCAGCCCGTCACGCCCCATACCATCGCCTTGAAGCCCGGCAGGCCCGCTTCCTTGCCGTAGAACGTGTAACGCAGCTGCAGCGACTTTTCGTGCGGCGCGTTGTAGTCGACGTCCATCGAGTTGGTCAGGAAGATGCCGTTGGTTTCATTGAGGTAGTCGAAGAACTGGTCGCCGAGCACTTGCTGATAACCGAGCAGCAGTTCGTGCGGACCGTGTTGCGCGGCCAGCGACAGGCTGTACGCGTTGTTGTTGATCTTGCCTTGCAGCGCGTCGCCCGTATCGTGCGTCGAGTAAACGTTACCAAAGCCGGTCCACTTGATCGACTTCACATCGCCGATGCTGTGCTTCACCGACGCGTAGTACTGGTGCCACACGTCATCGGCCTGGTTCGCGTACAGCGCGACTTCGCCGTTCTCCGAATAGTCCCACGTGCCGCCGACGTAGGTCAGGCGATTGATGCGCGTGCCGCCATACTGCGTCGTGAGGTTGGTGAGCGTCGTATGGCCGCGCGCATCGGTCTTCGTGAAGCTGCCGGCCTCGAGCATCACGTTCTTGAATTCGTTGCTGACGATCGTCGCGCCGAGAAACGTCGGCGGCAGCGCGCGGTTGTCATGCTGCTCCATGAACGGGTTGTCGACGGCCTGCAGACCGTACTTGACCACCGTGTTCGAGATGCGCGCCTTCACGTCGTAGATGCCCGGATAGGCCCACGCGAGCTGGTTCGAACCGCCGCCACCCTTCGCGATGTGCACCATGCTGCCGGCGCCGGCGCCGCCGTCGAGCTTCAGCGCCGCATACAGCGACGCGTCGAAGCCGATGCCGATCAGGCCCGTCGTGTAGCCCGATTCGAAGTTCGCCATCGCGCCCTGGACCCACGCGTGACGATGCGGTCCGCCCTTGTTGTCCAGCGTGTCCGCATAGTTGCGGAACAGGAAGTTCAGGTGGCTGTCGGCAATGAAGCCGTTCGACTTCGACTGCGCCGAAGGCTCATCGGGCGGCGTGACGGCCTGGTTCGCCTCGGCGTTGATAATGGCGTTCGGGGTCGTTGCCTGCGCAACCGACGTGCTTGCGCCGGCGGACGGCGCGGCCTGCGCGACCGTCAGCGGTGCGGGGGCCGCGTCGTCGGCGTGCGCGACACCGCTCAGCGATACGCCGGCAAGCGCAGGCAAGCCCCATGCAAGCAGCATCTTCGATGCCGTCCCGATCGTCTTTTGCTTTTTCATCGTCATTCTCGTCTTGTGTTGATGTCGTCCACGCCGGTTGCGATCCGCTTCCAGCCCCCCGGCGAGCCCGGTTAAGGACGCGCCTTTACCCGCGACGCGAAGATCGTTCGCGCCGCACCCTACCCCTGTTGACCTGCCTGGTTATGTTTGCTGCGTCACTTCACGCCGCCACGCCCGCCCGGATGCACGCGACACGCGCCGCCGAGCCGTGCCGCACTTCCGGCAGCGGCACGTCCTGCGCACACGCGTCGATCGCGACCGGGCAGCGCGTGCGAAACGCGCAGCCGGACGGCGGGTTGAGCGGCGACGGCATCTCGCCCGCCAGCAGCATCGGACGGCGAGCACGCTCGCGCGCCGGCTCCGGCGTCGGCGCCGCATCGAGCAGCGCCTTCGTGTACGGGTGCTGCGGCACGCCGTACACGTCATGCCGCGTGCCGAACTCCATCACGCGGCCGAGATACATCACGAGCACGCGCTGGCTGATGGCCTTCACCACCGCCAGGTCGTGCGCGACGAACAGATAGGACAACGACAGTTCGCGTTGCAGATCGCGCAGCAGGTTCACGATCTGCGCCTGGATCGACACGTCGAGTGCCGATACGGGCTCGTCGCAGATCACGAGCTTCGGCTCGCCGATCAACGCGCGCGCGATACCGGCGCGCTGGCACTGTCCGCCCGAAAATTCGTGGGGGTAGCGCAGCAGGTGATGCGCGTTCAGGCCGACACGCTCGAGCATCGTGACCACGCGGCGCCGCACTTCGGCGCGGCCAAGGCCGGCGTGGTGCGTGACGAGCGGCTCCGCAACGATCTGTTCGATCGTCATGCGCGGATCGAGCGACGCGAGCGGATCCTGGAAGATCATCTGCACTTCGCGGCGCATCGCGGTGCCGCGCAGGTGATCGGGCGCGACGGCTTCGCCGCGCCAGCGCACCGTGCCGGCCGTCATCGGCACGAGGCCGATCAGCGCACGCGCGAGCGTCGACTTCCCGCAGCCCGACTCGCCGACGAGCCCGACCGTCTCGCCGCGCTTCACGTCGAACGACACGCCGTCGACCGCGCGCAGCGTGCCCTTGGGCGACCACGGATAGCCGCCGAGCGGCACGCGGAAATGCACCTTCAGATCCTCGACGGACAGCAGCGTGTCGCCCGTCGCGCCGGCATTGCGGCGTTCATCGACGCTCATCGCAGACCTCCCGTCAGATCGGCCAGCGGCCGGTGGCACGCGCGCACCGCGCCCGCGACGCCATAGGTTTCGAGCGCGGGGCGCGCGGCACCGCAGCGCGCCTCCGCATACGTGCAGCGTTTCGCGAACGCGCAGCCGGCCGGTGCGGTGCCGGGCATCGGCGGATTGCCGGGAATCGCGACGAGCGGCGCATCGTCGGCGTCGGTCAGGCGCGGCAGCGCGTTGAGCAGACCGATCGTGTACGGATGCGACGGCGCCGCGAAGATCGATTCGGCCGGCGCATATTCGACGGTGCGGCCCGCATACATGACCATCACGTCGTCCGCGAGGCCTGCGACCACGCCCATGTCGTGCGTGATCAGCACGATCGCGGTGCCGCGCTCGCGGTTCAGCTCGCGCAGCAGATCGATGATCTGCGCCTGCACGGTCACGTCGAGCGCGGTGGTCGGCTCGTCGGCGATCAGGATTTCCGGCTCGGACAGGAGCGCCATCGCGATCATCACGCGCTGGCGCATGCCGCCGGAGAATTCGTGCGGATACATGCGGATGCGGCGCGCCGCATCCGGAATGCGCACCGACTCGAGCGCCTCGATCGCGCGCCTGGTCGCCTCCTTGCGCGACAGCTTGCGATGCAGTTGCAGCGTCTCGGTCATCTGCCGCTCGATCGTCAGGAACGGATTGAGCGACGTCATCGGATCCTGGAAGATCATCGCGATCCGGTCGCCGCGCACCGCGTTCAGCGCGCGCGTATCCATCTCGAGCAGGTTGTCGCCGCGATAGCGCGCGGTGCCCGTCGTCGTGCCGTTTCCGGCCAGGAGGCCGAGCAGCGCCATCACGGTCTGGCTCTTGCCCGAGCCCGATTCGCCGACGATGCCGAGCGTCTTGCCGGCTTCGAGCGAGAACGACACGCCGCTCACGGCGTCGATCGGCGGCGCGTCCTTGCGCGTGAAGCGCACGCCGAGGTTGTCGACTTCGAGTAATGCAGTCATCTCAGCGATCCTTCGGGTCGAGCGCGTCACGCAGGCCGTCGCCAACGAAGTTCACGCAGTAGAGCGTCACGCACAGCATGACGGCCGGAGCCAGCAGCAGCCACGGCATCGATTCGAGTTTCTGCGCGCCGTCCTGGATCAGCACGCCCCAGCTCGTCATCGGTTCCTGCACGCCGAGGCCCAGGAACGACAGCACCGATTCGGTCAGCACGATGTTCGGCACCGAAACAGTTGCATACACAACGACCACGCCAAGCAGGTTCGGCACGACGTGGCGCACCACGATCGATGCCGGCGACACGCCGATCGCGCGCGCCGCGTCGACGAACTCGCGGTTGCGCAGCGACAGCGTCTGGCCGCGCACGACGCGCGCCATGTCGATCCACGAGAACGCGCTGATGGTCAGCACGACCAGCATGAACGAGCGGCCGAACAGGGTCATCATCAGGATCGCGATCAGCAGGTACGGGATCGCGTACATCATGTCGACGACGCGCATCATCGCGGAGTCGACACGGCCGCCCGCGAAACCGGCGGTCGCGCCCCATGCGACGCCGAACAGGCCGGACACCAGCGTGCCGAGCAGGCCGACCTCGATCGACACGCGGCCGCCGATCAGCGTGCGCACGAGCAGGTCGCGGCCGAGTTCGTCGGTGCCGAACCAGTGCTGGTTCGCGAGCGTCGGCGGCAGGCTGATCGCGCCCCAGTCGCTCGCGGCGGGATCGGCGGCGAGCAGCCACGGGCCGACGAAACACGCGAGCGTGATGAGCACGAGCAGCACGAGGCTGAACACGGCCGCGCGGTTGTGAAGGAAGCGCGCGAACGCGAGCGCGAGCGGCGAACGCGAACGCGGCGGCGAATCGGTCTGCACGGGCAGGCCGACGACGGGAGTAGTCGGAGTCATCGCGGTGCCTCGCTCAATAACGGATGCGCGGATCGAGCCACGCATACGCGAGGTCGACCAGCAGGTTGAACAGCACCGCGCAGACGGTGGTCAGCACGACGAGGCCGAGTACCAGCGTGTAGTCGCGGTTGATCGCGCCGTTCACGACGAGCTGCCCGAGCCCCGGCAGCGCGAACACCGATTCGGTGACGACGGCCGCCGTGATCGACGTGATGCAGACCGTGCCGAACAGCGACACGACCGGCATCAGCGCGGGCTTGAGCGCGTGACGCAGCACGATGGTCGAGCCCGGCAGGCCCTTCGCGCGCGCGGTGCGGATGTAGTTGCTCGACAGCGTCTCGATCATCGAGCCGCGCATCACGCGTGCGAGCAGCGACACGTTGATGAAGGTCAGCAGCACGATCGGCAGCAGGCGGTACTGCCAGCCGCCGTCGCCCCAGCCGCCGGCCGGCAGCCAGCCGTTGCCGGCCGACGTCTTCAAGAGGATTGCGAAGATCCACACCAGCACCGGCCCGAGCACGAAGGGCGGCACGACGTTGCCGAAGTTGCCGATCAGCATCACGAAGCGATCGATCACGCTGTCGCGGCGCACGGCCGCGACGGTACCCAGCAGTACGCCGAACACGATCGAGATCGGGATCGACACCCCGCCCACGCCGAGACTCACGGGCAGCGCCTTCTTCACGAGATCGTTCACCGACCAGTCGACGTAACGAAACGACGGGCCGAGATCGCCTTGCAGCAGCGAACCGAGATACAGCAGGTACTGCTTCCACAGCGGCTCGTCGAGGTGGTACTTCGCGTTCAGGTTCGCGAGCGTCGCCGCGGACAGCTGCTTCTCCGTATCGAACGGACCGCCGGGCGTGAAGTGCAGCAGCAGGTAGCAGACGGTGATGACGGCGAGAATCGTCGGCACCGCCCACAACGTGCGTCTCAATGCGTAGGCCAGCATGATCGCTCCGCTCAGTGCTTGATCAGGTACATGTCCTGCGAAGCACGCATGTCGATCACGTTCTTCAGCGAGTAGCCGCCCACGTAGGGCTTCACGAGACGGTCCGCCGAGTACTGGAACAGCGGCACCATCGGCGTATCGTTCATTGCCGTGTCATGCGCCTGCGTGAGCTGCGCGGCGCGCGCCTTGTCGTCGAGCTTCTGGTTGCCGTCGTCGACGAGCGTGTCGACCTGCTTGTTGCAGTAGCCGACGGTGTTCTGCGAGCTGCCGCAACGGATCAGGTCGAAGAAGGTCATCGCGTCGTTGTAGTCGGCGAACCAGCCGTCGCGCGCGATCTGCACCTTGCCGTCATGCCGTTCCTTCATCAGCACCTTGAACTCGACGTTCTCGAGCTTCGTGTTGATGCCGAGCTTCGTCCGCCATTCCGATGCGGTGAACAGCGCGACCTTCTTGTGCAGGTCGTTGGTGTTGTACGTGAGCGTGAACGACAGCGGCTTCGCGTCCGAGTAGCCGGCCTGCTTCAGCAGGTCCTTCGCGGTCGAGATGCGCTTGGCCATCGGCCACGACGCCCACTCCGGCGTGAACGGCTGCACACCCTTCGTGCCGTTCGGCATCAGGCCGTACATCGGCTTCTCGCCCGCCTGCGTGAGCTTCGACGTCAGCACGTCGCGATCGATCACCATCGACAGCGCCTGGCGCACGCGCTTGTCCTTGAGCGCCGCATCGCTGTTGTTCAGGTAGTAGTAATAGGTCGCGAGCTGCAGGCCCGGGCGCAGCTCGCCGCCGAACTGCTTGCTGACCTGCTGGAAGATGCCCGACGGAATCGAGTAGCTGTAGTCGATCTGGCCGGCCTGGTACATGCGCATCGCCGTTTCGTCGCTTTCGATCGGCAGGTACGTGACCTTGTTGATCACGACCTTCGGCGCGTTCCAGTACTTCGCGTCCTTCGAGATCACGATGCGGTTGTTCGGCTGCCAGTCGACGAGCTGGTATGCGCCGTTGCTGACGATGTTGCCCGGGCGCGTCCATGCGTCGCCGAACTTCGCGACGGTGTCCTTGTTCACCGGCGCGAGCGGCACCATCGCGGTCAGTTCGGGGAAGAACGCGACGGGCACGTCGGTCGTCACTTCCAGTGTGTACGGGTCGACCGCGCGCACGCCGAGCGTCGTCGGCGCAGCCTTGCCGGCGATGATGTCCTTCGAGTTCTTCACGAACTCGACGAGGATCGTGTACTTCGAGCCCGTCTTCGGATCGACGAGGCGCTGCCACGCATAGACGAAATCGGCGGCCGTCACCGGCTGGCCGTTGCTCCACTTCGCATCGTGGCGCAGCTTGAAGATCCACGTCTGCGGCGACTTGCGCTCCCACGACTGCGCGACGCCCGGCACGACCTGGCCGGCTGCATCGATGCGGGCGAGGCCTTCGAACAGGTCGAGGCCGATCGTGTTGCCGGTCCACGACTCGATGTGCGCCGGATCGAGCGACTCGACTTCGGCGGGCACCTGGCGCGTCAGGTCCTGTTGAGGAGCGAGCGCGACGTTCGACGGAACGGTCACGGCGTGAGCGGCGGGCGTCGTCAGGGCGAGCGCGGCCAGCACGGCCGACATGGCATGCAAGGATTTCATCGTGGCGGTCTTGAGAAGGTTGTTCGGTGAGCGATGCGCGGCGAATGCCGCGGTTACGCTTGAGACGCTGACGGGTACAGCGGTTGAGGAGGCCCGTGATTCTCGTATTGCATCTTAGTATTCCTTACGTTTCTTTCGACAGGTATTCCGTCTCCGAAACGAAGGAATACCTGTGCGTTAGAACAGCCGCGGCGTACCGACCCAGACCACCACCGACTCGATCTTCGCGGTGTTGACCCAGCTGTGCGGGACCGTCGACTGATAATGCGAACTGTCGCCGGCCTGCAGGACGAACGTCTTGCCTTCCAGCGTCAGCGACACTTCCCCTTCAATCACGTACAGGAACTCCTCTCCTGCATGTGTCGTTACTTCCGACCGCTTCTGCCCCGGCGGCATCCGCACGAGGATCGCCTCGAGCTGACGCCCTTCGGTCACGTTGGTCAGCCTCGCGAACAGGTTCGCCGAATCGGCGAATCCGAAGAAGCGCAACTGATCGCCTCTGCAGACCGAGCGTTCCTCGCTCGGCGTATCCACGAAGTACTGCACCGTCACGCCGAGCGCCTGTGCGATACCGGCCAGCGACGTCAGCGACGGCGACGCCAGCCCGCGTTCGACTTGAGACAGAAACGGCTTCGAAATCCCCGCGGCGGTAGCGGTGTCGTCGAGCGTGCGCTTGAGTCGTTGGCGCAACGCGCGGATCTTGCTGCCCAGTGCTGCGGCAGCGTCTGCCGACTGCGAGTTTTCAGTGGGGGGAACCATAGCAGGCCGAAAAGTGGTCGTCAAAAAATGTTTGATGGAAAGTAACTAAGTTAGATCGATTTGGCTTAGTCTTCGGGTTCGCACACGTCTTCGGTGTTGAGCCCGGTGCACTAAACAGGGCACGAGGCGAGCGAAACGACGCGCTATCTTGCCAGACTCGCCCGCTTCACAGGCAAGCTGCAAGCGGCTCTCCGGGAATTTGCGGAGAACGGGCGCGATTCTTACAAATAGATGATGAGACAAATATTCCTGAAAGCTGCTGCCATATCGGGAGTTTCCCTGAGTGGCGCGGACCTGACGCACCGGACCGGCAAACGTTACCATTCGCGCGCCGGTCGGGGTCGTGCACCGCCTTGCCTGGCGGCGTCCGACCCCGGCCCGGGCTAACCGCCCGACTGCTCCATCGCCGACGCAAAGCCTACCCGGCCACAGTGCTCCGGCGCCAGTTCGACCCCAAGGCGACGCGCGATCCGCGCCGTCCGTTTCAAACGAGATTGATGATGCACACACCTGTTTCACAGACACGATCGTTTACGACGGTCTTCCTTATCGAAATGTGGGAGCGCTTCGGCTACTACGGCATGGCCGCGCTCCTGGTCCTCTTCATGGTCGACCGGCTCGGTTTCACCGACAGCCATGCGAACCTGACCTGGGGCGCGTTCACCGCGCTCGTCTACGCGTCCCCGTCGATCGGCGGCTGGATCGGCGACAAGGTGCTCGGCGCCCGTCGCACGATGATCATCGGCGCGGCCGTGCTGTGCGCCGGCTACCTGATGCTGGCGGTGCCGAACGACGCGCTGGCATACATGTATGCGTCGCTCGGCGTGATCGTCGTCGGCAACGGCCTGTTCAAGGCCAACGCGGCGAACCTCGTGCGCCGCATCTATGAAGGCGACGATGCGCGCATCGACAGCGCGTTCACGATCTACTACATGGCGGTCAACATCGGCTCGACCGTGTCGATGCTCGCGACGCCATGGATCAAGGATCACTGGGGCTGGCACACCGCGTTCGCGGTCTGCTGCGCCGGGATGCTGCTCGCGATCCTGAACTTCATGCTGATGCACCGCACGCTCGCGCACATCGGCTCGCAGCCCGACGACGAGCCGATCCGCTGGAAGCGCCTCGGCGGCGTGGCGGCAGGCGGCGTCGCGCTCGCGCTGATTACGCTGTACGTGCTGCAACACAAGCAGCTCGCGGTCGCGAGCGTGTGGACGGCCGCATTCGCGATCCTCGCGATCTTCGCGTACATGATCGCGAAGTCGGAGCGTTCGGAGCGCGCGGGCCTGATCGCGGCGCTCGTGCTGATCGGCCAGGTGATCCTGTTCTTCATCTTCTACGTGCAGATGTCGACATCGCTGACGCTGTTCGCGCTTCGCAACGTCGATCCGCGCTTCATCCTGTTCGGCACGACGCTGTTCACGTGGAGCGCCGCGCAGTTCCAGGCGCTGAACCCGATCTGGATCATGATGCTGAGCCCGGTGCTCGTGTGGATCTACAACGCGGTGTCGAAGAGCGGCCGTGACCTGCCGGTCGCGGCGAAGTATGCACTCGGCTTCGGCGCCGTGGCCGCCGGCTACCTGGTGTTCACGATCAGCGGCCGCTACGCGGTGGACGGTCGCGTGTCGTCGTGGTTCATGGTGTGGGGCTACGGCCTCTACTCGCTCGGCGAACTGCTGGTGAGCGGGCTCGGCCTCGCGATGATCGCCCGCTACGTGCCGGCGCGCATGAGCGGCTTCATGATGGGCGCGTATTTCGTCGCGACGGGTGTGTCGCAGTATCTGGGCAGCGTCGTCGCGAACTTCGCGCAGATGCCGTCGCACGACCTGCCGGCCACCGAATCGCTGCCGCTCTACCTGTCGCTGTTCGAGAAGCTCGGCTGGCTCGCCGCGATCGGCATGCTGCTCGCACTTCTCCTGCTGCCGATGATGAACCGCCTGTCGCGTCAGCATCAGCGCTGCGCGGAAGAGCGCCGCGAGGAAGAAGCGGTTCAGGCGCAGGCGATGGCCTCGGCGCAGTAAGTACTATCCCTCGGCGTGCGGCCTGCACGCCACATTCTCCCGCCAGCGCGGCCAGCACGTCCTACACTGGTTGCAACGGCGCATCCGCTCCGTCGCGATGCGCACTGGCGGGAGAAGATCATGAAGAGCAAAACGACTCGGCTCTTGAGGATACTGTCGGACATCCGGCACGCGCAGCGCTGCACCGCATTGCGCGCCGCCCGGGCCGCGGCCGAAGCCGACGCAGTGCTCGCGGAGCAGGACGATCCGACGTCCGACGAACGCGACGACGCTGAATCCGACGACGCGACCGCCGTCCCCCGCTCCCGCATCGGCTCACCTCACTGACCGCACCGACGCCGCGCGGCGCGCTGCGTGCCGCCTCCGTGCTTCCGTGTTGCCCGTGCTTTCGCACCGATCATGCGGCCGCGCCGCGCCAGCGCGCGAACCACGTTCCCGAACCCGCCACGGCCATCATCAGCCCGATCGCGCATGCGTCGGCCGCAAGACCCACGCCGATATGCCGCAGCTCGGCGCCGTTCGCGACCGGATGCAGCAGCGAATCGATGACGAGCGAGATCGCCGCACCCGCGACGAAGCAGATCAGGCCGCGCCGGCCGACCGCGACGACGGGCTGCACGGCCTGCGCGATGCGCGCGATCCAGCCGCGGCGCGCGCAATCGGCCATCAGCCACGCGATCGCGGCGAAGCTCACGATACGCGGCAGCGCGAGATCGCGCTTGAGCACGCCTTCCGGGACCGGCAGCCCTGAGAACAGCTTGTAGCTCGCGCAACCGAGTACGATCGCGCACGCGACGCCGGTCGCCGCGGCACCCCAGCGACCGAGCGCGACACGCCGGTAGAACGGCTGGCAGCGCGCGAGCACGCCGGCGACGAACATCAGTTGCCATGCAAACGGATTGAAGCTCCAGCGGAACCCATCGGTATCCAGCAGCTCGGGGCCGAGCCAGCCGGCCGCGACCCACGACGCCGCGCTGAACGCGACGAGCAGCCACGGATGCCGACGCGCGAACGGCACGATCACCGGCGACGCCAGCGCGAACAGCACGTACATCGGCAGCACCGACGCGAGATACGGCTGGCGCTGGAACGTGAGCAGCTCGGCCGCGCCCGTGAGCGGCGACGCGAGCATCACGCTGACGTCGTCGAGCGCGAGGTTGGGCGCGTCGATCCCGTAATGGTCGAGCACGGCGGACACGACGAGCATCAGCGTCGACGTCGCGAGAAACGCGCGATAGATCTGCATCGCGCGCCGCACGAACCGCTGCTGCGCGGCGCGCGCACCGTGCCGGTCGGCGATCGCGCCGTACGCGCTCGCGGTAGCGAAGCCGCCGAGGAATACGAACACCTCGGCTGCGTCGCACAGCGCGAATGCGTGGAGTGTCACGCGCGACAGCATGCTCGCGCCAATGTGATCGACGACGATCATCAGCAGCACGATGCCGCGGAAGAAATCGACTTCGATCAGGCGGCCGCCGCGCGCCGGCGGCACCGAGACGGCGGGCGGCAGGCTCAACGACATGGCCGCACCTGCGCGACGCCGGTGCGGCACGCACCGGCGGAGGATTCGGAAGGGAGAAGGCGAACGCGATCAGCGGCGATGCGCGTATGCTCGCATCGCGCCAACCCGGCCGGCCCGGCACGGAGATGACCGTTCATGGAAAAGCCGCATACGAAGAGAAGACGGTCAGGTCAGTCTAGCGGCCGGTCGGGGGATACCCTAAGTAACAAAGTGCAACGGAATCTTCTGTTCGATTACAGGCGTGACGTCGGCGATGCAAAGCTGGCAAGGCCGCCAGCCGGACGTCAGCGCGATGCCAGTTCGACGCCAGCATCGCGAGATTCGACGCAACGAACACACGATGCGCGGCACGTTCGTTGCCGCGGTCGCGCCGCCGAGCGACGGCGCTCAGCCGCGCATGGGCAAGCGCCGCATCAGCATCGCGCTGTGCCACGCGGTCAGCGCGACGGCGGCCCAGATCGGCCCGTACGTCGCGAGCTGCGCGACGCTCAGTGTCTCGCCGAGCAGCAGCAGCGACACCGCGACGAGCAGCACCGGCTCGACGTAGCCGAGGATCCCGAACAGCGCCATCGGCAGCATCCGGCTCGCCTTCAGGTAGCTCGCGAGCGCGAGCGTGCTGAGCACGCCGAGCCCCGGCAGCAGCATGGCCCACAGCAGCGGGTGGCTGGCGACCGGCGTCGCACTTGCCGACACCATCGCGAGCGCGACCGGGCACAGTAGCGCGATCTCGAGCGCGAACGCGGCGAGCGAATCGGCGTTGATCCGGCGACGCAGCACGAAATACGGCGGATAGCCGAGCGCGACGACGAGCGTCGGCCACGCGAACGCGCGCGTCGCCCACACCTCGTGCGCGACGCCGAGCGCCGCGCACGCGACCGCTGCCCATTGCAGCGGATCGAGGCGTTCGTGATAGTAGAAGCGGCCGACGAGCACCATCGTCAGCGGCAGCAGGAAATAGCCGAGCGACACTTCGAGCATGCGCCCGTGCAGCGGCGCCCACAGGAACAACCACAGCTGCAGGCCGAGCAGCGCCGCGCTCGCCGGCAGCGCGATCAGCAGGCGCCAGTCGCGCACGCTGCGCCGCACGAGTTCGACGAGCGCCGGCCAGCGGCCGCGCAGCGCGATCAGCGCGAGCGCGCCCGGTGCGGTCCACAATATGCGCCACGCGAAGATGTCGAGCCCCGTGAGCGGCGCGAGCAGTTTCGCGTAGGCGGACATCAGCGCGAACAGCGTCGACGCCAGCACCGACAGCATGATGCCGCGCCCGGCCTCCGGATACCCCGTCATGTTGTTTTCGCCTTACTGCTGCTGGAAGCGCTCGAAACGCTTTTCGATCGGACGCTCCTCGAACGTGACCTCGGTCACGCGTGCGGACGGCGGCCCGTGGCGCAGCCACGCGAGCATCCGGTCGATCTGCGCGCCGGGGCCCTGGATCATCGCCTCGACGCTGCCGTCCTCGAGATTCGCGACCCAGCCGCGCAGCTTCAGCGCGTGCGCCTCGCGCACCGTCGCGTGACGGAAGCCAACGCCCTGCACGACGCCGCGTACCCGCACGTAGTAGGTCTCGATCCGTTCGTCCAGTTCATTACGGCTCATCGCGTCGCCCTCCCGTAGCATTCAAGCCCGGCATTGTAGTCGCGTCGGCCGCTTCGCACACGTGCCCGGCAAGCCGGCCGCACGCGGCGGCCGTCGCCCGCTGCGGCCGCCGTACGGCGCTCGCGTCGCCGGGCGCGCCGACCACGTACAATCTCGCCGACGCACAACCGCCGCGCCGCCCGCGCGCGGCCCTGAAGGAAACGCATGACTGATACCTCCCGCGATCTCGTTCTCGTCACCGGCGCGTCCGGTTTCGTCGGCTCGGCCGTCGCACGCATCGCGCAGCAGAAGGGCTATGCGGTGCGCGTGCTGGTGCGCCCGACCAGCCCGCGCACGAACGTCGCGGATCTCGACGCCGAGATCGTCACCGGCGACATGCGCGACGAGACGTCGATGCGCGCCGCGCTGCGCGGCGTGCGCTACCTGCTGCACGTGGCGGCCGACTACCGGCTGTGGGCGCCGGATCCGGACGAGATCGAGCGCGCGAACCTCGAGGGCGCGGTCGCGACGATGCGCGCCGCGCGTGCCGAAGGCGTCGAGCGGATCGTCTACACGAGCAGCGTCGCGACGCTGAAGGTCACGAGCGCAGGCGATCCGTCCGACGAAAACCGCCCGCTGACCGCCGAGCAGGCGATCGGCGTGTACAAGCGCAGCAAGGTGCTGGCCGAGCGCGCGGTCGAGCGGATGATCGCCGACGAAGGGCTGCCGGCCGTGATCGTCAACCCGTCGACGCCGATCGGCCCACGCGACGTGAAGCCGACGCCGACCGGCCGCATCATCGTCGAGGCCGCGCTCGGCAAGATTCCCGCGTTCGTCGATACCGGGCTGAACCTCGTGCACGTCGACGACGTCGCGCACGGCCACTTCCTCGCGCTCGAGCGCGGCCGCATCGGCGAGCGCTACATCCTCGGCGGCGAGAACCTGCCGCTGCAGCAGATGCTGACCGACATCGCGCAGATGACGAACCGCAAGGCGCCGACGATCGCGCTGCCGCGCTGGCCGCTCTATCCGCTCGCGGTCGGTGCGGAGGCCGTCGCGAAGTTCACGAAGAAGGAGCCGTTCGTGACCGTCGACGGCTTGCGGATGTCGAAGAACAAGATGTATTTCACGTCCGCGAAGGCCGAACGCGAGCTCGGCTACCGCGCACGTCCGTACCGCGAAGGACTGCGCGATGCGCTGGACTGGTTCGCCTCGGCGGGCTACCTGAAGTAACACAAAGCGGCGTGCGTCACGCCGCTTTGCGCACTTTGTTACACGTCGCTGACGGACCGGCACCGGCGCAGCGGTTAAAATCGCGGGTCTTACGCAGAGAAGACACGCATGAA
Organism: Burkholderia sp. Bp9012; assembly: GCF_003853825.1. NCBI lineage: Bacteria > Pseudomonadati > Pseudomonadota > Betaproteobacteria > Burkholderiales > Burkholderiaceae > Burkholderia > Burkholderia sp. Bp9012. The sequence goes on from NZ_QTQA01000008.1 coordinate 220,636, forward strand.
CCTGAACGAACAGATCGATTCGCTCAACGCGGGCGTCGATCGGCTCCTCCACGATCACCATGCCGCGCAGCAGGCGGCACGCAGCGCGGAAGCGTTCGCGCGCGCCGCCGCCGCGGAAGCCCAGGCCGCAGCCGAACGTCACGCCGCCGCCGAGACCGAAGCACTGGCCGCCGCGCAGCGCCACACGGCCGCAGCCGCCGACGCCGAGGCCGCGCAGCAGCGCCACGCCGACGCCACCGCCGAGGCCGAAGCCGCCGCCCAACGCCACATCGAATCCGCCGCACAGGCCGAGGCCGCTGCCCAGCGGCACGCCGAGGCGACCGCGCTGACCGAAGCGCTCGCGCAGCGTCATGCGGATGCCGAAGCCGCGTCGCAGCGTCATGCGGCCGCGATCGCCGAAGCCGAGGCCGCCGCGCAGCGTCATCACGCCGCCGCGACCGAAGCGGATGCAGCCGCGCAACGTCATGCAGCGGCCACCACGGAAGCCGAAGCCGCCGCGAAGCGCCACGCAGCCGCGATCGCCGAGACCGAGGCACTCGCGCACCGTCACACGCAGGCGATCGCCGAAGCGGAAGCCGCCGCGCAGCGCCATGTCGAGGCAACCGCCGAAGCACAAGCCGTCACGCTGCGTCACACCGAAGCGATCGCGCAAGCCGACGCGGCCGCGCAACGCCACGCCGAAGCGATCGCACAGGCCGAAGCGGCCGCCGAGCGTCACGCGAAGGCGATCGCCGACGCGGAAGCGCTGGTCGAAGCCGTCGTGAAGGACGCCGCGACGAACGCGGCGGTTGTGGCAGCCACACCGGCCGTCGCGGCTGAAGTCGCCGAACCGGTTGTCGAATCCGCTGTCGAGCCGGTGGCGGACGCAGCCGCGGCAGCGTCCGCCGAGGCCGGCACCGCCGTCGTCGCGCCGGCCGCCGGCACCGCAATCGAAGTCGCCCCCGCTTCCGAAACAGCGGACGCCGCCGCGGACAAGCCGACGTTGCACGTCGCTCGCCCGTCGCAAAACGAACTGACGCTGACCGTCAACGGCCAGTCGATCACGCTGCACCCGGAGCAGCTCGGCCAGCTGATCGAGGAACTCGCGCATGCGCGCGCGTCGATGCAGCCGGAACCGCCGCCAGGCATCCCGGCCGGCTGGCGCTTCGTGACGACGAAGAACCCGATGATGGCCGTGCAGAAGCAGTCGAACGGCGACCGCCTGCTGGTCGCGCGCCACACCGGCTACGGCTGGGTGCCGTTCACGTTCTCGCCGGACGTCGTGATCCAGATGTACATGATGCTGACGCAGCGGTAAGCACGCGTGGCGACGCCGTAAACGACAAAGCCCGATCGAGTCACAACCGATCGGGCTTTTTGCTTTCCGGAATCCGGCGGAACGACCGGCATCCGCCGGCGCGTGTCAGCGCTCCACCGGCGCCTGCACGCGCGCCTTCCACTGGCCGCCCTTGCCGCGCCAGTAGCGCCACGCCGACGCGAACGTCGCGCCGACGTAGAACAGCGCGACGAGCGGCAGCGCTGGCGCCCACAGAGGCGAGCGGCGGTAGTAGCGCAGCATCGGCGCATAGGCGGTGCACATCGACGCCCATGCGAGCCACGCCGGCCAGGCGCGCGCGCCGTACGCGAGCGCGGCGACGGGCGGCACGAGGTAGATGATCGTCATGCCGAGCAGCGTGCCGGCGAGCAGCAGCGGTGAATAGTGGAGCTGCGTGAACGCGGTGCGCGCGATCATGTTCCAGATGTCGCGCCAGCTGTCGTACGGACGCAGCGACACGCTGCGGTCGGCCAGATCGAGCCGGATCGGATGCCGGCCGCTGCCGCGATGCTTGATCTGCGCGGCAAGGCTGCAGTCGTCGATCAGCGCGCCGCGGATCGATTCGATGCCGCCCGCCTCCTCGAGCGCGCTGCGCTTGACCAGCATGCAGCCGCCCGCGGCGCCGGCCGTCCGGTTGCGCGGATTGTTGATCCACGAGAACGGATAGAGCTTCGCGAAGAAGAAGACGAACGCCGGAATCAGCGCCTTTTCCCAGAAAGAATCGCAGCGCAGCCGCACCATCAGCGATACCAGATCGCGCTGTTCGGCCTGCGCGCGCGTGACGAGCTGGGCGACGGCGTCTGGCGGATGGCCGATGTCGGCGTCGGTCAGCAGCAGATAGTCGGCCGGCAGCCCGAGCGTGCGCACCGCGGCGATGCCCTGCGACTGCGCCCACACCTTCCCCGACCAGCCGGCCGGCAGCGGCCTCGCGGCCAGCACCGTCAGGCGGTCGGCGCGGTTGATCGCGAGCGCGGCCGCGCGCGCCGCGTCGGCGGTGCCGTCGTCGCTGTGGTCGTCGACGATGATCAGATGAAAGTCGCCCGGATAATCCTGCTCGAGCAGCGACGTCGCCGCGCGGGCGATCACGTCTGCCTCGTTGCGCGCCGGCACGACCGCGACCACGGCCGGCCAGCCGGCCTCGGCCTCGGCCGCGGCGCCGCGCGCCTCGGGCGGCAGCGCCCGCGCGGGGCGCGCGCGCCAGAAGCCCCCACGCGCAACGAGCAGCACGATCCAGATCAGCAGTGACAGGCCGGACACCAGGAACGTAATTGCCAGCATCATCGGCACGCCTCCTGCCGGATGCCGGCGCGAGCGGCACCGGATCGTCCGGCCATAATCAGGGTCTGAATGAAAACACCCATGACCGCATCGGCGGCAGGGCAATATGCGTAAGAATCGACGGTCATCGAATGGCCTTGAAATGAGCGCGACGCCGGGCAGCCGGACAGGCTGCCCGCGAAACCGCGCAGTTTACCGGGTTCCGCGACCGCGAGCGCCGACGCGGCTCTGCGACGAATGCAACACGGCCGATACGGCACCAGAGCAAGGACGGCGCGATAGGGTTAAAATGCGCGATTAATTCGGGGTTCCGGGGCCTGGCCTGGCCGGTTCGTTTCCTGCCTTCATAACATCAAGCCGGGGCGAGCGAGCAGTGCCAGCTCCTCGAACCCCGGCGTCTGTCGTCGGAGTTCGCTCACTTATGCGAGTCATCCTTGCCCAGCCCCGCGGCTTTTGTGCGGGGGTTGTCCGTGCGATCGAGATCGTCGATCGCGCGCTGCAACAGCACGGCGCGCCGGTCTATGTGCGTCATGAGATCGTGCATAACCGGCATGTCGTCGAAAACCTGCGTAATAAAGGGGCACGATTCGTTGAGGAGCTCGACGAGGTGCCGCATGGCGCCGTGGCGATCTTCAGCGCGCACGGTGTCGCCCAGACGGTCGAACGCGACGCCGAAACGCGCGGGCTCGACGTGCTGGACGCCACCTGCCCGCTCGTCACGAAAGTGCACGTGCAGGGCCGCCAGTACGTCGCGGCGGGCCGCCGGCTGATCCTGATCGGCCATGCGGGCCATCCGGAAGTCGAGGGCACGATCGGCCAGATTCCGGCCGAGGTGATCCTCGTGCAGAGCGAGGCAGAAGTCGCTACGCTGACGCTGCCGATCGATACGCCGGTCGCGTACGTCACGCAGACGACGCTGTCGGTCGACGACACGCGCGGCATCATCGAAGCGCTGCAGCGCCGGTTCACCGACATCGTCGGCCCGGACACGCGCGACATCTGCTACGCAACGCAGAACCGCCAGGCCGCCGTGCGCGAGTTGAGCAGCCAGGTCGACGTGCTGCTGGTCGTCGGTGCGACGAACAGCTCGAACTCGAACCGCCTGCGCGAGATCGGCACCGAAAGCGGTGTGCCGAGCTATCTCGTCGCCGACGGCTCGGAAGTGAAGCCCGAATGGTTCGCGGGCGTGCAGACGGTCGGCCTGACCGCCGGCGCGTCGGCGCCCGAGGAAATGGTTGAGGATGTAATCGGCGCGCTGCGCGCGCTGGGGCCCGTCGATGTCACGACGATGACGGGCCGTGAGGAAAAAGTCGAATTCAAGTTGCCGGCGAAGCTTACGCAAGCTGTCGCCCGCGAAGTTTAAGGAGGACAACTCTTGTCTATTCCGCTGCTCCAGCAAGTCCGCGTCGGCGCATACATCATGCGCCAACACCTGTCCGGCAACAAACGCTATCCGCTCGCGCTGATGCTCGAGCCGCTGTTCCGCTGCAACCTCGCCTGTAACGGCTGCGGCAAGATCGACTATCCGGACCCGATCCTGAACCAGCGCCTGTCCGTCGATGAATGCCTGGAAGCCGTCGACGAATGCGGCGCGCCCATCGTGTCGATCGCCGGCGGCGAGCCGCTGCTCCACAAGGAGATGCCGGAGATCGTCAAGGGCATCATGAAGCGCAAGAAATTCGTGTACCTGTGCACGAACGCGCTGCTGATGGAAAAGAAGATGGACGACTACCAGCCGAATCCGTATTTCGTCTGGTCGGTCCACCTCGACGGCGACAAGGAGATGCACGATCACTCCGTGTCGCAGGACGGCGTGTACGACAAGGCCGTCGCGGCGATCAAGGAAGCGAAGCGCCGCGGTTTCCGCGTGAACATCAACTGCACGCTGTTCAACGATGCGATCCCCGAGCGCGTCGCGAAGTTCTTCGACACGCTGGGTCCGATCGGCGTCGACGGCATCACCGTGTCGCCGGGCTATGCGTACGAGCGCGCGCCGGATCAGCAGCACTTCCTGAACCGCGACAAGACGAAGAACCTGTTCCGCGAAATCCTGAAGCGCGGCGAAGGCGGCAAGCGCTGGTCGTTCAGCCAGTCGTCGCTGTTCCTCGACTTCCTGGCCGGCAACCAGACGTACAAGTGCACGCCGTGGGGCAACCCGGCGCGTACGGTGTTCGGCTGGCAGAAGCCGTGCTATCTGGTCGGCGAAGGTTACGTGAAGACCTTCAAGGAACTGATGGAAGACACGAACTGGGACAACTACGGCGTCGGCAACTACGAGAAGTGCGCGGACTGCATGGTCCACTGCGGCTTCGAAGCCACCGCCGTGATGGACACGATCGCGCATCCGCTGAAGGCGTTCGCCGTGAGCCGCAAGGGCATCAAGACCGAAGGCGCGTTCGCGCCGGACATCTCGATCGCGAAGCAGCGCCCGGCCGAGTACGTGTTCTCGCGCCACGTCGAGATCAAGCTCGAGGAAATTCAGCGCGCCGGCAAGGGCAAGCTGCAGAAGCCGGCGAAGCCGGCAACGGCGGCTTAAGCGCGTATCGCCGCACGGAGGTTCGCGCCTCCGCTGCGGCCCGCATCGAAGAAGCGCCACGGAGTTCGCTCCGTGGCGCTTTTGTTTGTCGGGCGTCGTCGCAAGGCCGCGCGCATTCGTCCGCGCATGAGCATGCGAACGCCCGCACGCCTAGTGTCTCGACTCCGCCGCCGCGATCAGTTGCCACGCGGTCGGCCCGCGATCGAGCAGCGGGTCGGACGGCGGATCGAGATCGTGCCGATGCGCGTCGTCGGACGGCAGCGCCTGCGACTTCGCGATGCCGATCTCGTCGCCGCATACGGTGCATCGATAGATGCCCGCAACCGGCGTCTCGCTTCCCGGCGGCAGGTTCTCGCTGAATGCGCGGCCGCTTCCGCACGTGAAGTAGCCACCGATCCTGTATAGCGCCATCGCGCCTCCTGACTGAAACGAATGCATTCGCGGCGACACGCACGATCGCCGCGAACGCGCGGATGGATCGTCATCGACCGAACCCGTTCGGTTCGTGTCGTGACATTGGGCGGCGAGCGTCAGCCCCGGGGACCGGAACACGCATGAAACGCGGCCAGGGTGCCGGCCGCGTTGCCACCGCTCAATGCAGTACGGCCGGTTCCCGCATTCGGGCCGCCGCCTGCGCGACCAGCCCCGGCTGCTCGCTGGATGCGAACGCGCACACGTGGCGCCACAGCTCGGCGAGCCGGTGCCGCGTGAGCGTCGCGACGCACGCGTCGTTCGCCGCGAGCACACGCTCGAGCACCGCGCACTCGTCGTCGTGCAGCATCCATGCGCCGCTTTGCACGGCGCGCGCCATGCTCGCGTCGAGCACGCGCTCCGCGTCGACGCACAGGTCGATGCTCGCATCCGGGGATACCGCGTCGTCGAGCGCGAGGAACACCAGGTAGACGCTCGTGCGCAGCCGCATCAGCAACGTTTCGCTGCCGTGCTCGCCGCGCAGCGCGACGAGCGCCATGTGGCATTTCAGCGAGATGTCGCGCACATGCGCGGGCGGCAGCGGCAGCAGCCACTCGCGCGTCAACGGCGGGTGGCGACGGCCTTTTCGAGCGGCCTTCATGATCCGCCCTCGGCTGCCGCGTCGTCGTCCACGTCGAATGCCGGCGACGCGGTGCGGCACGCGACGGCGCCGCGGCTCGCGTCGCGATGGCCGTTCGCGCGGCGTCGCGCGCCGCCGCACACGTCGCCCCGCCGCCGCGTCGCGCACGCCTGGGGCAGCCGGCGCATCGCGGATGCGCGCAACACGTCGGGGAGTCGGTCAAGGCATGCCATGCTCTGCTCCTGCATCAGAACGTGTTCTCGCCCTTCAGGTAATACGCGGTCTTCACGAAGAACGCCTTCACCGGATGGCCGCTCTGCGCTGCGCTGGCCGCGCGCGCTTCCATCGCGGCCTTCTCCTCGCGCGAGCGGTCGGGCACCGGGTACCTCACGCGTTCGAGCGCACGCTGCATCGCGAGCGGATAGTTCTGGTTGCCGGCTGTCGTCGCACGATAGCCGGCGCGCGTCATCTGCCTCAGTTGCACATCGGTTTCGGCACGCGCCGCCGACCAGGTCAACGGCGCGACGTTCGACTGCCACTCGGTATCGACGGACTGCGCGAAGCTCGCGGCGGGCAGCACGGCAAGCGCGCCGGACAGGACAGCAAGGGAAACAACGGATCGCATCATGGCCTCCAGATGGTTGTTTCCGCATCGATCGTCGTCGATGCGGTGCAATCATCGTATGTCGCGTGACCACGCGCTTGAATAGCCGATTCCGCAATGGATATTTTCGGCACCGGCGAACGGGGTGCGATCCACGCGATTCGCCAATGCTGCCTGAGCGGAATTTCTTTATTTCATTCAACTACCTGATCGCGTTTTTGCAGACGAATCGACGAGGCACGTCAATCGCTTTTGCAGTTTTTGAAATGACGTATTGCAGATGCGATTTCGGCGCAAGCCCTGCCTGGCGCGGCTTTCGGCACGATGCCGCACACGCCGGCACAACCGGGAAACGATTCGACGAATGCATCGGATTTCCTGACACGCGACAAATCCACCGCGCCGATTGACCGCTTCGCGACGAGACGTGTCCCGCGAGGACGCGAGATAATTGCACATCGCGCCGTCAGGCACGGCTCTTATCCGTTCCCTATTCTTCTCTCGAGTTCCACCATGGCTGCCATCGACACCACCGCCATCGACAGTTGGCACGCACACGTCTACTTCGACGCCGCGAGCCGCGACGCAGCATGGGCATTCCGCCTCGTCGTCGAAGAACGATTCGGCGCGATCATCGAGCTCGGCCGCTTTCACGAGCGTCTCGTCGGCCCGCATCCGGCCTGGTCCTACCAGATCGCGTTCGACGCCGCGCAGTTCGACACCATCGTGCCGTGGCTCGTGCTGAATCACGGCGCGCTCGACGTCTTCCTGCATCCGAATACCGGCGACGATCTGCGCGACCACCGCGACAGCGCGGTGTGGATCGGCAAGTCACATGATCTGAATCTCGGCGCGCTGGCCGGCTGACGGGCGGCACGCGGTCGCGTTCGGCATACGCGACATCCACGTTTCGGCCTGGGCTGAAACGTCCGGCGGCACGGCGTCGATACAGTGGTTCCCTTACCCACGTTTGCCGGAAGCCGCCGTGACACAAGCCGACACCGATGCGCAACGCGTCCATCAAGACTGGCACGTCGCCGTCGTCGCGCGCGACCTCGACGCACTGATGTCGCTGTACGCGGACGACGCGATACTCGAAACGCCGCTGATCGTCGTCACGCTGCCCCATCACGGCTCCGGCGTGCTGCACGGCAAGGCCGCGATCGGCGCGTTCTTCGCGGCGGGCCTGCGCAATCCCGGGAACAAGCTCGGACGCTGGTATCGAACCGGGCTGTTCTTCTCGAACGGCCGGCAACTCACATGGGAATATCCGCGCGAAACGCCGGAAGGCGATCAGGTCGATCTCGTCGAGGTGATGGATCTGCGCGACGGGCTGATCGCGCATCACCGCGTCTACTGGGGGTGGGTCGGGTTCATGGCGCTGCGCGGCGCGGCACAGGCGGCCGGGCACGCATGACACGCGCCGTGCCGCCCGCGTTCACGCTCACGCTCACGCGACATACATCGCGACGCTGACGAACTGGCACAGGCTGCCGGCCAGCACGAAAAGATGCCAGATACCGTGCCCGTGGCGGATGCGTTCGTCGTTGATGAAGAAGTAGATCCCCGCGCTGTAGATGACGCCGCCGGCCACGAGCCATGCGGCACCCACCGGCGGCAGCGCATGAATCAGCGGGCGGATCGCGACGAGCGCGAGCCAGCCCATCAGCACGTACAGCACCATCGACACGATGCGCGTGCGCCGTCCGAGCGTGAGTTCCTGCGCGATCCCGAATGCGGCGAGCCCCCAGCTGACACCGAACAGCGACCAGCCCCACGGGCCGCGCAGCGTGACGAGCGTGAACGGGGTGTAGCTGCCCGCAATCAGCAAATAGATGGCCGAATGGTCGCACTTCTGCAGGATCGCCTTCAGGCGCGGGTTGCGCACGCTGTGATACGCCGTCGAAATCCCGTAGAGCAGGATCAGCATCGCACCGTACACGCTGAAGCTCACGATCTTGTAGGGATCGCGGTCGAGCGCGCCCATCGTCACCAGCGCGACCAGCCCTGCCACCGACAACACCGCGCCGACGAGATGGGAAATGCTGTTGAAACGCTCACCGACATGCACGACGGGTTCTCCTGCGCGGATTCTTCGGGGAAAAATGATGCCTCATATGATACCGGCGCCCGGACTTTGCCGCGCTGAACGACGTCAAACGCCGCCGTGACGCGCGCCTCGCGCGTACCGCACCGGCCCGCCAAAGAAAAAGCGCCGCGAATGCCTTCGCGGCGCTTCCCGGTCCGTCACCGGACCGCCTCACCGGCCGGCTGCGCCGGCTCAATTCAGCAACACTTCCCTGCCCCCGACCCGTACCGCGCATTCTGGCGCTCGCGGAAAAACTCCTCGTACGTCATCGGCTCGCGGTCCGGATGGGTTTCGCGCATGTGCGCGACATAGGTGTCGTAGTCGGGCAGGCCGACCATCAGCCGCAACGCCTGCCCGAGGTAACGCCCCGCACTGCGCAGGTCGCTGCTGAGATCGGTGAACATCGCGGCCTCCCGTTATCGTCCGCTGCCGAGCGCCTGCGCGGCCGGCATCGCTTCGTACGGCGTCTCGCGCACGGTCGGCTTCGACTCGCGACGCGCGCGCAGCACGGCGAGCAGGCCGTACCCCGCGATCGCCACGACGACGAAGATGAACAGGCCGGCCAGCGCCGCATCGATGTAGTCGTTGAAGATGATCCGCTGCATCTGCGCGATCGACTTCGCCGGCGCGAGCACCTTGCCTTCGTCCACCGCGGCCTGCAGCTTCGCCGCGTGCGCGAGGAAGCTGACCTTCGGATTCGAATCGAAGATCTTCTGCCAGCCGGCCGTCAGCGTGCAGATCAAGAGCCATGCGGTCGGCACGATCGTCACCCATGCGTAGCGCTCGCGCTTCATCTTGAACAGCACGACGGTGCCGAGCACCAGCGCGATCGCGGCGAGCATCTGGTTCGAGATCCCGAACAGCGGCCACAACGTGTTGATGCCGCCGAGCGGATCGACCACGCCCTGATACAGGAAATAGCCCCACGCGGCCACGCACAGCGCGGTGGCGACGAGGTTCGCGGGCAGCGACTCGGTGCGCTTGAGCGCCGGGTGGAACGTGCCGAGCAGGTCCTGCAGCATGAAGCGGCCCGCGCGCGTGCCGGCGTCGACGGCCGTCAGGATGAACAGCGCCTCGAACAGGATCGCGAAGTGATACCAGAACGCCATCATCGCTTCGCCGCCGATCACCTGGTGCAGGATGTGCGCCATGCCGACGGCCAGCGTCGGTGCGCCGCCCGCGCGCGCGATGATCGTCGTTTCGCCGACGGCCTTCGCGGTCTGCGTCAGCATGTCGGGCGTCAGCACGAAGCCCCATTGCGTGACCGTGTTCGCGACAGCTTCGGGCGTCGAGCCGAGCACGGCGGCCGGCGCGTTCATCGCGAAGTAGATGCCCGGCTCGATCACGCAAGCGGCCACCAGCGCCATGATCGCGACGAACGATTCCATCAGCATCGCGCCGTAACCGATGAAGCGCGCGTTGGTTTCGTTGTCGATCAGCTTCGGCGTCGTGCCCGACGAGATCAGCGCGTGGAAGCCCGACACCGCGCCGCATGCGATCGTGATGAACAGGAACGGGAACAGGTTGCCCGACCACACGGGGCCCGTGCCGTCGACGAACTTCGTCAGCGCGGGCATCTTCAGTTCCGGCGCGACGACCAGGATGCCGATCGCGAGGCCGAGGATCGTACCGATCTTCAGGAACGTCGACAGGTAGTCGCGCGGCGCGAGCAGCAGCCACACCGGCAGCACCGATGCGACGAAGCCGTAGCCGATCAGGATCCACGTAAGCTGCGTGCCGCTGAACGTGAACCATGCGGCGAGCGCCGGCGAATCGTGCACGGTCTGGCCGAACGCGATCGACGCCATCAGCAGCACGAAGCCGATGATCGACACTTCGCCGATGCGGCCCGGACGGATGTAGCGCGTGTAGACGCCCATGAACAGCGCGATCGGAATCGTCGCGGCGACGGTGAACGTGCCCCACGGCGAATTCGTCAGCGCCTTCACGACGATCAGCGCGAGCACTGCGAGGATGATCACCATGATCAGGAATGCGCCGAACAGCGCGATCACGCCGGGCACCGTGCCGAGCTCCATCTTGACGAGGTCGCCGAGCGAGCGGCCGTCGCGGCGCGTCGAGATGAACAGCACGATGAAGTCCTGCACCGCGCCGGCGAACACGACGCCGGCCAGGATCCACAGCATGCCGGGCGTGTAGCCCATCTGCGCGGCGAGCACCGGTCCGACGAGCGGCCCGGCGCCGGCGATCGCGGCGAAGTGATGGCCGAACAGCACGTACTTGTTGGTCGGCACGTAGTCGAGGCCGTCGTTGTGCCGGACGGCCGGCGTCATCCGCAGCCCATCGAGCTGCATGACCTTGCTGGCGATGAAACGGCTGTAGAAGCGATATGCGATCAGATATACGCAGACTGCGGCGATCACGATCCAGAGCGCGCTGACGCGTTCGCCGTGCGCAAGTGCGATCGTCCCGAACGCGAACGCGCCGAGCAGCGCGACCGCAATCCAGAGCAGGGTGCTGGAAGCCCGATTCATGGCGTCTCCTGGTCTCCAATGTGTTTTTGAGTGGATCCGGCGAGGCGCCGGATCCGCGTGACGTCGATGCGTCGTGCCGCGTCTCGCGGAAGACACGGCGGTGGGCCGTAGTATTCCGCGCGACGGGGGAGCCTTACAAGCGCACAACTACGTATGCGTGGCTACGTAGAATTACGTAGCCACGGGGCGAGAACTCGGGTTGAGGCCGTGATTGACCGACGCGCGACCGAACACGCCCCGCGGTTGGCCATGCCCGGCGCATTGCGCGCCGGGCCGCATGCATCAGTGCTTGTCGTCGAGCTTCTTCGGCTTCGGCGGCGACGGCACCTTCGCGTACTGGAACGCCGGCGTCGCCTTCAGCGCGTCCTTCGTCGCGCCCGGCAGGTAGATGTTGCCATTGCGCACGTCGAGCGATGCGATCGGCACCGCGACGTCATGCGCCGCGACGCCCAGGAAACCGCCAGCCGACACGATCGCGGCCGACACCGAGCCGTCAGGCGCGACGATCAGGTCGCGCACCGTGCCGACTTTCTGGTTCTGGTCGTTGTACACGGCCTTGCCGAGCACGCTCTTCTTCACGCTCCAGCCTTCGAGCAGCGCCTGCGATTGCTCGACGGTGACGCTGAGTGGCTGGGCGCCCGCGATCTGCGCATGAACGTTGATGCTCGATACGAGAACGGCGGCTGCGACGATTGTCTTGGTGAAAGCCATGCTGATTGCACTCCGGTTAGGTTGTAGTTGGTGCCGGGAGCGAAGCGGCGCAGGTGCGGTGGTGAATCGGTGAGCACCCCGCGCTTCGTCGATGCAGCAGCGGCCGGCCGCGCCGCCGCTGCGTGTGCGCGCAACGGGCCCGGACGGGCGCGTCGGGTAACGCAACACGGGTCATGGTAGCGCCAGTCGAGAAGTGCTGCCATCAGGCTGCATTACACAGCGGCGCGCGGAAATGAACGAAGATCAATGTCGGCGTAGAAAATGCCGAGCGAGATTCGGAATCAGACGACGTTCACTGCTTCTCGAGCAGCTTGCGGGACGCGAACAATTCGGCATCGCTGCGGATGCCGAGCTTGCGATATGCCGATTGCTTTTGCGCGCTGATCGTCTTGCGGCTGCGGGAAAATTTCAATGCGATATCGGATACCGACATGCCCGCCAGATAACAGCGCAGCACCTCGTGCTCGCGCGGGCTCAGGCGCAGGTCGGCGGATGATTCCGATTCGGCTGCCGGTGCGTCTTCGCTGACCGCCGGTTTCGGTGCCGCCACACTCTGGACAGGCGTCGCACTCGCCATCACCCTGCCTGCCAATTCGGTGCTGATATACGAGCGTCCCTCTGCGACCACACGGATTGCATGTACCAGTTCGCGAAGATTTTCGCTCTTGCCGAAGAAACCGAGCGCGCCTGCGCGCATGGTCATGTTGACGGTTGCGGGCGTATCGCTGCTCGACGTCATCAGGATCCTGCAATCCGGGAAGCGCGTACTCACCAGCTTGACGAGATTGAGGCCGTCGATTTCGTCCGGGCCCAGCGTGTAGTCGAGCAGCACGACGTCCGCGTGATTCGACTCGAGCCAGCTGATCAGGTCGCGCGACCTCGCAAAGCTCGCCGCCACTTCGATGCCGGTCCTCTCCGTCAAATAACTGGCGATCCCGTGCTGAACGACGGCATGGTCGTCCAGGATCACGACGCGGATCGGTTGGAGCTCTGGTCTCATTGCTACCCCTTTTCTTTCTGGCGATACGGCCATCAACGGTTGGCGCATTCTTGCCATCGCAAACCGGAGCGGATTATTCGAATTAGCTTACCGGCTTTCTGGATAATTTTTAACCCCGCCAGCTAAACAGCCTATGTGCGAACAGTCGTGGCGGGCACCATGCAATCTGATTCGGCATTCGCGGTAGCGACAGCATGGGGAACGGCCCGCGCGCCCCGTCTCCGCCGCCAGAACGGCGTATGGCGCCGGGCGCTGGCCCGACCCGCAACGAATCGCCGAGACCTTGGCGCTCGCGTCGTCGAAAGGCACTGTTGACGCCGTTGCTCTCGTCCGCACCGCGTTGCGTCGACGCAACAGACCGTCTGTGATGACGCCCTCGCTCTGCGCATTTCTCACGCCACTGCATCGCCTGATACAGATCATCCCACGTGCAAAGTTGACGCCTGAGGAGAAAGCATGGATCGCCGCGCATCCGGTCGTGCAAACCTATGCCGACACGCATTGGCGTCCGTTCGAATTTCGCAAACGCGGGAAGGTCGTTGGCGTCGTGCCGCCATGTCTCGATGCGATTTCGCGAATCGGCGGACTGCGCTTCGAGTATGTCGACAACGTATCATGGGCCAATTCATACCAGGCTCTCATGTCGGCGAAGAGCGACATGGCGCCGGGCGCGTCAAGAAGCGCCGACATCTCGCAATACCGCAGCGGCACCATTTGCCAGCCTGCCGTACTTCGCCGGCACATTGGTGGTGGCCACATCGGAGCGCTTGAATCCCTTTCCAGCCACGGGATCCGCACGCTGATCGTACGATCCGGTCGTCGCTCGAGCTTGCTACAGCGCTCGCAACTGCCACCGAAACAGGCTGGCCGTGCGGATGCGGCGGTTGCTGCTTCGGAATCGCTGCTGATGCTGCTCGACGACGTCCTCGAATATTCACGTCTCGAGTCTCGAAACGTGACGCTCGCGCCCGAGTCTGACGGCACATCCACGCATGGACGTAGCGCAGCGCCGACATAGTGCGCTGGCGCGTCGACGAGAAAAACCTGAGCCTGGCGCTCCAACTCGCGTGCCAGACCGAGCTGTGCGTGCTGATCGATCCGGTGCGCACACGGCAGATCGTGCTGAACCTGCTTGTCAACGCCATCAAGTCCACGTCCGCCGGCTCGCCACCGCGTGAACGGCAGTGGACTGGGTCTATTGATCTGTCGCGAACGGGTTGACTTGATGAACGCCGTGGAGTTCGCGAAGCCGCGTTTCGGCTTGCAACGCGACATCGGCGATATCGCCCAGTTTGGTCAGATGCGATGCCCCCGCAATCCGGTGCGCGGCCCGTGCGGCTGCGGCGAAATCGCGCGATAGCAATCCGTTGACAAGGGCATCGAGATCCTTCGCCACTTCGCGGTCATAGACCGCGCTGAGATCGGCGGCATGCGGCGCCGCCGGTTTCGTCTCGGCATACGCTGGGCACCACATTGCGATCAGCTCCCGCAACGTTTCGAGCCGCAGCGGCTTGCCCAGCACGCCGTCCATGCCGCTGTCGAAGCAGCGCTCGCGATGCGCGTCGCCGGACACCGCCGAAATCGCGATGATCGGAACATGTCTGGCTTCGCGTGCCGACTCATCCTGACGGATCATCTTCGCGAGCGCATAACCGTCGAAGTCCGGCAGATCGCCGTCGAGCAGCACGAGGTCGACACGGCCGTGCGCCAGTTGACGCAGCGCGTCCTCGCCGGTGCCGGCGACGATGCCGACGCAGCCGAGCTCGTCGCATTGCTGCTGCAGCGCCAACTGCACGGTTTCGTGATCGTCGACAATCAGGATGCGCGGCGAGTCGGGATGAGCGTGTCCAGGCTGTGCGTCGACCGGCACGGGCATCGACGCGGCAGGCCGCACCGGCAACGGCTCGTCCACTGCCGTGACGGGCAATCGCACCGTCATCGTCGTTTCGACGTGCGGCAGGCTTTGGACGGTGATCGTGCCATGCATCAATGCGACCAGTTCACGGCAGATCGCGAGGCCAAGCCCGCTGCCGTTGACGTCCTGGTGAAGCGAGGCAGGCCCCTGCCAGTATGCGTCGAAGATGTGTTCGAGCCGCTCGGGCGCAATGCCGATGCCGGTATCGCGCACTTCGAGGGTCAGCGTGCCATTTTGCCCGTGGCGGCTCGACACATACTCGACGCGCAGCGTCACCGAGCCTGCGGATGTGAACTTGATGGCGTTGACGAGCAGATTCAGCACGATCTGGCGCACACGGACCGGATCGATTGAAACACGCACCGCCGGCGGACAAGCAAAGTCGAGCACCAGCTCCACCATCTTCTCGTCGGCGCGCCAGCGCACCATGTCGACCGTATGTCGCGCCCACGACTCAAGCTCGACTGCCTGCGTGGCAAGCTGGACCTTGCGCGATTCGAGGCGAGAATATTCGAGGATATCGTCGAGCAGCGTCAGAAGCGTCTCGGATGCCGAAATCGCCGCATCCGCGCGATTCGCCTGTTGCTCGGTCAACCGGGAGCGCTGCAGCAATTCCAGTGACGACAGGATCGTGTGCATCGGCGTGCGGATTTCGTGACTGACGAACGCGAGAAACGTCGCCTTGTCGCGCTCGCTGCGGATCGCGGCCAGGCGCGACTTCCACGACAGGAATGCGAGCATCGCGAACGCCAGCAGCGCGGCGACAATCGCGACCACCTGGGGCGCCCGGTAATGCAGGATCGAACGGATCGTCGGCTTGCCGTAATCGGCCATCTCGACCCAGTCGCGGGTGAGCTCCGCCGTCTTGCTCACGGGAATGGCTGCGAGAGACTTGTCGATGATCGATGCGAGGATCGGCAGGTCTGCCCGCGTGAGCATCGCCAGCGATACGGGGCGGTCTGCAAGCATCCCCGACATGTAAAGCTGCCCGGGAAACTGCCGCTGCACGATCGGCAGAACCGTGACGTCGACGCCGAGCGCGGCATCGGCCTCGCCGTTGGCAACCGCGGCGAGCGCGAGTTCCTCGGTGTCGAACGTAAGCACGTCGAGCATCACGCCGCTGTTGCGCGTGAAATACTCGACCGCGCCTCGCCCCTTGATCGCGACGCGCCGGCCTTCGAGCCGCTTCAGGTTGAAGATCATCGCGGAGTCGTTGCGCGTGACGGCGGTCAGCCGCCCGACCAGGTAGGGCGCACTGACGAGAGCACCGGTGCCGGCGCGGTCCGGCACCAGTTCGCGCCACACGCCCGGCAGCAGATCGACCTTGTGCGCCGCAAGCGCAGCGTACGCGTGACCCCATTCCGTGCCCGGCACTGTCTCGAACGTCAGCCCGGTCATTTTCGAGATTGCGTTCAGGTACCCCGCGACAAGGCCGGCATGGTTGCCGTTGCGCATGTATTCGATCGGATGCCAGTTCGCCTCGACTGCGATATTGACAACCGGGTGCGCGCGCATCCACTGCAGCTCCTCGTCAGTGAAAGTGGGCTTCCAGCAGGCGGTCGCGCCGTTCGCAGGGAGCGACGAGGCAACGAGCAAAAGGAACATTGCGCGCAGGAGCAGGCGCGATGCGGTGCGATACGCGATAGGACGTCCTTCCATGTACGATGGGGCGGCCGGAGCAGGTGCATCGGAGACCATGCACGGCATGCGCCGTCGGTTGAGGTTTGCAGATGTGTCGACTCTATCCGACGATTCGCAAATCAACCGTCCATCCAATCCTATTTCAGACAGATGCCTTAAGAATTGGCCTAAATTTTGCCGGCGGCAATCGGGTTCGTATCAGCAGGATCGCCCACAGCGCGGCCGCACGCGGCACGGCGGCTCGGGCGCACGCGCCTGGCAATTTGCGCCGCGCCGGTGAGCGGTCGGCGCAACGGTCACGGCACGACTGGACGTATGTCTCGCCAGCGTCGCCGCGATTCAAGTAGTTCCGATGGATACCGCCGATATGCGACGTGCCGCGGGCAGAACACGCGCGAGAGAGGTTTCCGCGTGGCGCGGCACACGGGGAAAATGAAACAACTTGCTCGGCACCCGTCTTCGTCGATGGGCCAACTATGACGGCGGCGGGCCTCAACCCGCCGCCGTGACCTCACGCATTGCGCGAATACACGCGCCGATGCCGCACCGCTTCCGCCAGCACGTCCAGCACCGGTTCCGTCTGCGTCCAGCTCAAACATGCATCCGTAATCGACACGCCATACTGCAACGGCACGCCGGGCTTCAGATCCTGACGCCCGGCCTCGAGATGACTCTCCACCATCACGCCGACGATCCGGTGCTCGCCCTGCGACAGTTGCCGCGCAAGATCCTGCGCGACTTCGATCTGCCGCTCATGCGACTTGTTCGAGTTCGCGTGCGAGCAATCGACCATCACCTGCTCGCGCAACCCGCTCTTGCGCAGCACCGCGCAGCTCGCCTCGACGTGCTCCGCATCGTAGTTCGGCCCGTTCTTGCCACCGCGCAGGATCACGTGCGCGTCGTCGTTGCCGCGCGTCTCGAAGATCGCGGCCATGCCCATCTTCGTCATCCCCATGAACGCGTGGCTCGCGCGCGCGGCGACGATCGCGTCCGACGCGACCTGCACGCCGCCGTCGGTGCCGTTCTTGAAGCCGATCGGGCAGCTGAGCCCCGACGCGAGCTGGCGATGACTCTGGCTCTCGGTCGTGCGCGCGCCGATCGCGCCCCACGCGATCAGGTCGGCGATGTACTGCGGGCTCAGCAGGTCGAGGAATTCGGTCGACGCGGGGAGGCCGAGCGCGTTGATGTCGAGCAGCAGTTGCCGCGCCGCGCGCAGCCCTTCGTTGATGCGGAAGCTGCCGTCCAGGCGCGGATCGTTGATGTAGCCCTTCCAGCCGACGGTCGTGCGCGGCTTCTCGAAGTACACGCGCATCGTGATCAGCAGGTCGTCCTTCAGCGCATCGGCGGCGGCCTTCAGGCGACGTGCGTAGTCGAGCGCCTGGTCGTGGTCGTGGATCGAGCACGGGCCGACGACGAGCAGCAGCCGGTCGTCGCGGCCGTGCAGGATGTCGCCGATCGCGCGGCGCGTGTCCTCGACGAGCGTCTGCGTGGCGGCCGGCACCGGCAGTTCATCCTGCAGCAGCGCGGGCGAGATCAGCGGGCGCACGGCGCCGATGCGGACGTCGTCGATGCGCGTGGTGTCCTGCGTCGCGTCGGCGCTGCCTACCTCGCGATCGTGGGAAGGATTGTCGAGGTTCTGCATGGGGATTCTCCGGGGACGTCTGGAATGATGTGCAGGCTCGATTATGGCACTCGCGCGTGGCGGCAGCGAGGCGCGGCGGGGGACGGCGACCGGCGTCAAGGCGCCGGATGAAAAAAGGCGATCCGCGAAGGATCGCCCGGCGATCGATGTCGATGCGCGTGGCGGCTAGTGCAGCGTCTCGGGCGCAAGCGAATTGCTCGGCAACAATGCCGTCAGCGCGCAATTGCTCGGCGCGGCCTTGCCGCCGAAGCGGTCGTAGAGCCAGGGCAGCATCCCGGCCACCCAAGGCGCGATCGCGCCCGCATGTTCGAGCGGATATTCGGTGTACACGACCGGTACGCCGCTGGCACAGAATTTCTGCGCCAGCGCGCGTACATCGTACGCGAGCATCACGCCGTCGCCCACCTGGCTGCCGAAGGTGCCGTCGAGCACGCCGGCCGTGCCCTGACCGATATACATCGGAATCGTCGGCGACGCGGCCAGCCCGGCATTCACCTTGTTCGCGTAGGTCACGTACGCCGGAATGCTGTTGATGTCGTTCGCGTATCGCGGCTTGAACAGCGTCGCCCAATGCAGCCCCGTGTACTTCGGCAGGATATAGGCGAGCGACTGGTTCTGGATGTCGTTGAACACGGCGACGCCGCTGTCGCTCAGATACGGCGTCAGATCGAAGCCGAAGCCGCGCGACAGCCCGGCGAGCGCAGCCGCCGCGACGCCGCCCCAGACGATGCTGCCGTCGACGTAGCGCAGGTTGTGCGCGGGATCGACCAGCACGCCGCCCTCGGCCGCGCCGACGAGTTGCTTGTTGATGTCCGGCGCATAGCTCGGCGCGAGTTGCGCGGCCCAGTTCGTCGCAATCGCACCGCCGGAATAGCCGATCATCGCGACCTTGCTGGTCGGCGCGAGGCCCGTCGACGGTGTGTTGAGCGCCGCGCGGATCGAATCGAGCGTCGTCATCCCGTATTCGGGGCCGGCGGCGAAGTCCGCCGTCTGGCCTTCCGTATCGGGCACGATCACGTTGTAGCCGAGCAGCAGCAGCGTCGACAGCGGGATCGATTCCGCGCTGTAGAGCAAGGTGCCGACGTTGATGATCTTCGTGACGTCGCGATCGCCGGCGATCACCTGCGACGGTTCGTCGTAAGGATTCAACGAGTCGTAGGCCGACTGGTACGAGATCGCCCGGCCGTTGCTGACCGGGCTCCGGATCACCGACGTCACGTTGACGACCGGCCGGTTCTGCGCGTCGCTGGTGCGATACAGCAACTGCTGGGCGATCAACGCCGTCGGCATTCCGGCCACGTGATAGGTGACGGTTCGCGTGTTGAGCACCGTGCCGGGTGCAATCGATTTCAACGGCGTAGCGCCCGTATACGTATAGAACGGGTCCGTCACGGTGGCTGCGCCGGCGTGAACCGACGACGTGGTGACGGCCAGCACGGCGGCCGCGATCGTCATCAAACGTTTGGAGAACATCGAAGTTGCCCCTGGGGATAACCTGCTTTTCATCGAGGAAGTTCGCTGTGTTGCGACTTGTCCGGATTGCGGCGTCAAGACGGGTTTCTGGCCATCGTCTGTCTCCTTTGAGTGAATTGTCCGTTCTGTTTTCGATATGTAATTTGGTAGGACTGCGAACCGGATGAATTGAAGCACAGCGAGAACGGAATTGACGCGGATTTCCCTTTGTTTGAAGGTAAACGCCTAAACTCCATCGCGACGATCGAAGCCGGCGGTCCCGACGAAGTCGCGGTCCCGACGAAGTCGCGGTCACCAACGCGTTCAAGACATGGTTCTTCGCGCGGGTCGACGCCGACGACGAAGGCGTGCCGGCGGAAGACGGTTTGCACGGTATCGTTCACTATCTGTCCGAACCGGCGCGCACGGAGCAGGGATGCCGCGTGAACGCGGATCTCGGTCCGGCGCCGGAGGCGGCCGCCGAGGATCTGCTGTTCCGGCTCGTCGACGCGGGCGCGACGCGGATCACCGTCGGCTGAATCGCCGTTCCATCCACGACTCACACGCAAACATGAAAAAGACACTTGCCGCGTTGCTGCTGTGCATCGCATTGCCTGCGTCGGCCGAAGTCAGCATCGAGGTGCTGTGCTTCAGGACGACTGGCGACAAACCCGTGCGCTTCGAGTTGCGCACGTATTACGACGACGTGGCGAAGTGGCAAGGTGGTGTCGTCCGCTACGCGAAATCGAAGGCGGCGATTCCGCTGCTGTTCAAGCACGTGGATCAGGAAGAACTCGCGGAAGACCGCCCGTACCAGTTCACGACGACGTGGTGGGAAATGGTCGACGGCAAGATCAACGGTGAATACGAAATGATGAGCCAGGGTGCGATCGTCTATTCGATGACGTACACCAATGCGCGCACCGGCAAGAAGACCGACTTCGCGTGGGCGCAGGACGTCGATGCGTCCGAGAAGACGGGGTGCCGCTGGTAGCGCGGATTCGAGCGGTGCCGGGAGGCGCGTTCGTCACCCGGCGCGCCCTCGGCCGCGCCGGTGTCGAGTTGGCTCGGGCGGGCGGTCAGCCGGCGTCGCCTGGGGTGTCGACGTCGATCCCGAGTTCGGTCGCCATGCGCTGAACGAGCGCGTTCAGCCGCGCCACCTCATCCGCAAGCCGCTTCTGTTCGGCCTTCAGCGCCTCGAACTCGGACGGCGGAACGGAGTCCGCGCCGCCGACCGCATCCGAACCGGCGAATTCGGCGATGTTCACCTCGCCGCACATCAGGTGCATCCAGCGATTCTCGCGCGCACCGGGCGCGCGCGGCAGCCGAATGACGAGCGGCTGCGCACGCGCCGCGAGTTCGTCGAGGAACGCCTCGACCGACGAGATGTCCGCGAATCCGTGCAGGCGTGCGCTGTTCAGGCGCAGTTCGGCGGCCGTCTGCGGGCCGCGCAGCAGCAGGATCGTCAGCAGCGCGATCGCCTGGCTCGGAATCCCGAGCACACGGTTCATGTTGTGCTCGAAACGCGGCACGCGGCTGCTGCTCCCTTCCATCACGAGGCTCAGATGCTTGAGCCCGTCGAGCGCGGTCGTGACTTCGTCCTCGCTGACGTTCATCACCGGCGAGCGCGCGGTTTTCTGGTTGCAGCCCGAGGTCAGCGCATTCAGCGAGAGCGGATAGGTGTCGGGCACGGTGTGCTGCTTCTCGACGAGCACCCCGAGAATGCGGGCCTCGAGAGGCGTAAGTTCGCGCAGGGCGCGTGGCGTGGGCATGTCCGGCGTGGTGTTCATGGATGCGTCGCAGCGTGCAGCAAGTGAAGGGAAACGGTCGCGCCCCGTCCGGCGTCGCGAACGGGCGAGCCATATGATAGCTCGCGACGTGGCGCCCGGCGCCACTCGCGGCCATGGCGTGCGGACTTGCCGCAGCCCGCTTTCGTCCAACGTATCGGCCACGCGGCGGTGCGCGGCGGCGCATGCGTTCGACGTCGCGAATTCACGCACCGCGCCTGCGCGCGGCGTCGCCCCGCGTTTGCGCGTCGCGCGGGCCGGCGGTACGATACGCGTTCACCTGGGGATGCGGTGCCGCACGCGGCCGATTTCGCACACCACGCCAGCACCGCGCATCGCCCGTCCCGCCCGCCGTGCCGCCGCGCATGCGCGCCACGCGTCGACACGGTTCATCTGTTCACTCGTTCACCGCCATGACTGCATTCACCTCAGCGCCGCCCGTGCGCGCCATCGTCACCGGACACACGCGCGGCCTCGGCGCGTCGCTCGCCGAACAATTGCTGCAGGAAGGCATTGCCGTGCTCGGTGTGTCGCGCAGGCGTCATCCGTCGCTCGCCGCGCAGGCCGGCGGCCGTTTCGCAGAAATCGAGCTCGACCTGTCGGACACGTCGGCCATCGCGACGTGGCTCGCCGGCGACACGCTGCGCCGCTTCGTCGACGGCGCGTCGATCGTGCTGCTCTTCAACAACGCGGGCATCGTCGATCCGATCGGCCCGCTCGACGCGCAGGACCCGGCGCTCGTCGCGCGCGCGGTCGGCGTGAACGTCGCGGCGCCACTGATGCTGTCGGCCGCGCTCGTACAGGCGGCAGCGGCGCCGACCGAATGCCGGATCCTGCACGTGTCGAGCGGCGCCGCGCGCAACGCGTATGCGGGCTGGAGCGTTTACTGCGCTACAAAGGCGGCGCTCGATCATCACGCGCGCGCGGTCGCGCTCGACGCGAACCGCGCGCTGCGGATCTGCAGCGTCGCGCCGGGCGTCGTCGATACGGGCATGCAGGCGACGATCCGCTCGACCAGCGAAGCGAACTTCCCGATGCGCGAGAAATTCGACCAGTTGAAGTCGAGCGGCGCGCTGTCGACGCCCGAAGCGGCCGCGCGGCAATTGATCGGCCATGCACTGAGCGACGCGTTCGGTTCGGCGCCGACGGCCGACGTTCGCGAACTGTCCGCGACCTGATCCGGGATAGAATTTCGCGGTTGCCTTTCCCCGAGGATCCCCCGATGGTCACGAAGACCACCGCACCGTTCCAGCAGATCAAGACGCTCGTCCGCCAGCATGTCGATGCGGGCGACTGGCGCCCGGGGGACCGCATTCCGTCCGAACTCGATCTTGCCGCGCAGTTCGGCGTCGCGCGCATGACGGTCAACCGCGCGCTGCGCGAGCTGACCGAGGAAGGCGTGCTGAAGCGCATCGCGGGCGTCGGCACCTTCGTCGCCGAGGTGAAGCCGCAGTCGAACTTGCTGATGATCGCGCATATCCGCGACGAGATCCGCGCGCGCGGCCACGAGTACCGCTGCCGCGTGCTCAGCCAGTCGCGCGAGCCTGCATCATTCGACGTCGCGGCCGCGTTCGGGCTCGCGGTCAACACGCCGGTCTTTCACGTGGTGTGCGTGCACGAGGAAAACGGCCGCCCGATCCAGCTCGAGGATCGTTACGTGAACCCGGCCGCCGCGCCCGAATTCATCGATCAGGATTTCCAGGCCGAGCCGCCGTCCGAATACCTGTTCAACAACGTGTCGCACTACGAACTGGAGATCGAGCACGTGGTCGACGCGTCGCTGCCGACCGGCGAACAGGCGCGGCTGCTCGATATGCGCGCCGACGAGCCGTGCCTCACGCTCACGCGCCGCACCTGGACGAACGGACTGCCAGTCACGTTCGTGCACTTCCTGCATCCGGGCAACCGCTACCGGCTCGGCTCGCGCTTCAAGCCGGGCGCCGGGCGGCACCAGACCTGAACCTTCCCCGACACTCGAAAACGACCACGCGCGGCGGCCGCTTCATCGCAAAACGGACGCCGCACGCGTGATCTCACCCGATGGCGTCGCTCAGCGTCGCTCACGCTCAGATCGCCCCGACCTGCCCCGCGCCACGCGACCACACGACCGGAAACAGCGCATGCTCGAGCGGCGCGCCGTCCGGCAGTTCGTCCGCGAGCCCCGGGAAATCGGGCGACGTCTTCCAGCGGCGCGGCGCGTGACGGATGTCGTCGCCGACGAAGCGGATCGAGAACGCGCGCCGGCGATTCTGCGTGCCGCCCGACGCATGCAGCGTGAGCATCCGGAAGCACACCATGTCGCCGGGCTCGAGCGCCCAGTGGCGGATCGGGAACGCCGCGCGGTCGGCTTCGATGTCGGGCAGGTCGGCGAGGCTGCCTTCCGGGAACCACTTCGCCTCCTTGTCCATGAACGTGCGCGGCATCAGCCACGGCCCCTGGTGCGAACCCGCGACGAATTCCAGCGTCGATTCGAGCGGCACCGGATCGACCGGAATCCACATGCTGACGTTGTCGTCGCCTTCGATGTTGTAGTACGGCTGGTCCTGGTGCCACGGCGTGCGCTGCCGCGTGCCGGGCTCCTTCACGAGCAGGTGGTCGTGATGCAGCCGCACCGTCTGCGTGCCCATCAGCGCCGCGGCCACCGACGGTGCGGGCGAGCGCACGATGAAGTCGCGGTACGCGTCGTTGTGCTGCCAGTTGCAGAAGTCCTCGAAGAACCAGCCCGGGTCGTCGGGCCGGCTCGCGACCTTCGCGCGCGCGCTGGGCTGCGCGAGGTTCGCGTCGATGCCGGCACGCAGCGCGGCCACTTCGTCGGGCGAGAAGATGCCCTTGATGCAGACCGCGCCTTCCTCACGGAAGGCGGCGATCAGCTCGGGCGTCACGGCTTGCGCGACGCGCTCCTGGATACTCGTCATGGTTTGCCTGTCGATGGAATGAATCACGGAGTCACGGTCCGACGCTCACTGCTTCGCGCCGTAGATGTCGAAGTCGAAGTATTTCGCGGCGATCTTCTGGTACGTGCCGTTCGCGCGGATCGCGACGATCGCGTCGTTCAGCCGCTTCTTCATCTCGGCGTCGCCCTTGCGCACGCCCATCGCGACGCCGTACCCGGTGATGCGCACGTCGGTCAAGTCGGGGCCCGCGAACGCGTAGCCCTTGCCGCGCGGCGTCTTCAGGAACGAGTAGCCGGCCTGCGTCTTGTCCTGGAAGGTCGCGTCGAGGCGGCCGTTCACCAGATCCTGATACACCTGGTCCTGGTTCTGGTACGACACGATCGTCACGCCCTTGGTCGCCCATTCGGCCTTCGCGTACGCCTCCTGCGTCGTGCCCTGGTCGATCCCGATGCGCTTGCCGGCGAGCGACGCGGCGGTCGGCAGCAGCTTCGAACCGGCCGGCGCGACGAGCGCACCGGGCGACGCGTACAGCTTGTTCGAGAAGTCGATTTGCTTGAGTCGCTCGTCGGTGGCCGTCATCGCGGACATGATCACGTCGAACTTGCGCGCGCGCAGCGCCGGAATCATCCCGTCGAAGCCCTGCTCGACCCACACGCATTTCGCGCGCAACTGCTCGCAGATCGCGTTGCGCAGGTCGATGTCGAAACCGGCGAGCGAGCCGTCGGGCTGCTTCGCCTCGAACGGCGGATACGTGGGATCGATGCCCCAGCGGATCGTCGCCGTGTCCTGCGCGAACGCGACGAGCGGCGCGAACGCCAGCGCGGAAACGACGAGCTTTGCAGTGCGGTTCATGGTGTGTCCTTGTGGTCTCGACGCGGCGGGCGAGCGCCGGGCGTCCGTTGGGGAGCGTCGTGCCGGCAGGCCCGGCGCGGTGCGCGAAAGACTGGGACTTCGATGAAACTGCGATGCAGTCTAGACCGCACGATATTCGAGCGCAAGCCAAGCGAATGAACGTGGAGCCCACGGGCGGGAATTGCATGGAGAATTCGCGCTGAAAGAGCGATGTAACATGAAAAATATAAAAATTTACCGGAAATTCCCGGGCGTTCACGCGTTTACCCGGTAATGCGCACAGTCGGCGGAGAGTGTATTTGATTGAATATCCACAAGCCGGGACGATCGGGAATCCCCCTCGCGATTTACCCGGACCGGGTTCTGACCTATACCGCGTTGATGTTACGGTCGAACCGATTCATGTGATCGGCGCTCATGTCCGCGCGCGCCGCCTCCACATGATTGCCGTGCACCGCGATCGGCCGCGCCGCGCGGCAGCGGCTCCGACGCCGGGTCCGGCGAAACCGCGATTGCCCACGGGCTCGGGCCATGTTAAAAGTCGTCGCATGTATTTGTAAATGAAATGTTCGACGCCGGAAAAGTGCAGAAATGAATAGACCTTTGTTCGACCTCGACCTGTTGCGCGCGCTCGTGATGGTCGCCGACTGCGGCAGCTTCACGACCGCGTCCGCGCGCCTGCATTCAACGCAGTCGACGGTCAGCCAGAAGGTGCGGCGGCTGGAGGAAATCGCCGGGCATCGCCTGCTCGACCGCGGCACGCGCGACGTGCGGCCGACTGACGCCGGCGTGACGGTGCTCAGCTACGCACGGCGCATGATCGCGCTGAACGACGAGATGCTGGAAGCGCTGTCGGGCGCGACCGTCGCGCTGACGATCCGGCTCGGCGTGCCCGACGATTTCGCGGCGGGCCGCACGACCCATGCGCTCGCTGCCTTCAAGCGCGATCATCCGCAGGTGAAGCTTGAGGTGATGTGCGGGTTGAGCCGCGATATCTGCGCGGCCTACGATCGCGGCGAGCTCGATCTGGTGCTGATCAAGCAACGGCGCGACAGCCGCGAGGCGGTGGTGCGCTGGCCGGAGAAGCTGCGCTGGATCGACAGCGCACAACATCCGACGATCGAGCTCGATCCGGTGCCGATCGTCGTGTTCCCGCCGCGCGGGCTCTATCGCGACGACATGATCAAGGCGATCGAGGAACGCGGCCGCCGCTGGCGGATCAGCTTCACGACGTCGAGCCTGAGCGGCATCCAGGCGGCCGTCGCGGACGGGCTCGGCATCAGCGTGCTGCCCGCGCGCGTGGTGACCGACGACCACGTGGTGCTGACCGAGCAACACGGCGGCTTCGCGCCGATCGAGAACATGGACATCGCGATCCTGCATCGGCCGACGGCCGATCCGATGGTCAGCGAACTGACGAAGGCGCTCGCGGCGATGCTGGAGCACGAGGAGGAATGAGCGCGGCGATGCGGGCCGGCATCAGCCGAGCAACGGCGTAACCGGGGAATGCACGCGCGTCAGAACATCGTGTTCCCGTTCGCCGCCTGCTCCGGCACCGGCTGGTTCACGTCCCAGTGCTCGACGATCTTGCCGTTCTCGAGCTTGAAGATGTCCATGATCGCGCTGCCGCGTGTGCCGGGTTCGCGCACCGCATGCACGTGCAGGATCACGTAATCGCCGTCGACGAACGAGCGCTTGATCTCGCTGTGCGACTGCGGATATTTGTCACGCAGGAATGCAATGAATTGGCGAAAGCCGTCGCGGCCGTCGGCCGCGTTCGGGTTGTGCTGCACGTAACGATCGCCGACGTACGCGAGCGCGGCGTCCGCATCCTTCTCGTTCAGGCCTTTCTCGTAGAACGCGAGCACCGTCCGCCGGTTGGCTTCCTGCTGCGCGTCGATCGGGCCGGCCGCCACCGCATGCGCGGCGCTCGCGGCGAACAGGGCCGCCGTCATCCATCGTGCGGCCCGTGCCGCTGTCGTGCGTCGCATCGTCGTCTCCCGGGAAATCCGGCTGAAAACCGGATCATACCGGGGCGACGCTGCGCTCACGCTTCACTCAGACCAGCACGCCGTTGCGCGCGACGATCTTCCCCGACGACACGACAAGCCGCCGCGTCGGCCGCGCGACGACGGCCTCGGCGAACGTCAGCGCATCGACGAGCACGACGTCCGCACGCTTGCCCACCTCCAGACCGTAGTCGGCGAAGCCGCAACCGCGTGCCGCGCCGTGCGTCACGCAATCGAGCGCGACTTCGAGTGCGTCGTCACGGCGGAAATCGTTGCGCATGCCGATCAGCATCGCGCGTTCGAGCATGTCGGGCGACCCGTACGGCGTCCACGTATCGCGCACGCCGTCGTTGCCGCCGATCACGGTCACGCCGGCCGCACGGCACGCGGCGACCGGCGGCACCGGCACCGCGGCCGGCGCGGTCGTGACGATCGCGACGCCGAGTTCGGCCATCCGCGCGAGCAGCGCGTCGCGCTCGCGTTCGGTGATATCGCCGAGACAGAACCCGTGACTGATCGTGACCTTGCTCTGCATGCCAAGCGCGGCAGTGCGCTGCAGGATGAGGTCGAGCGAATACGCGCCCATCGACCCGCGCTCGTGCAGGTGCAGGTCGAGCCCGCGACCGTGACGCTCGGCGATCCCGAACAGCACGTCCACCGCCTCGACCGGATCGCCTTCGATCGCGCACGGATCGAGGCCGCCGAGCAGATCGGCACCGGCGGCGAGGGCTTCGGACAACAGCGCATCGGTGCCCGGCCGCTTCAGCACGCCCGACTGCGGAAACGCGACGATCTGGATCTCCACCTGGCCGCGCAGCGTCTCGCGCGTCGCGAGCACGCCGTGCAGATGCCGCAGCCCGGCCTCGGTGTCGACGTCCACGTGCGTCCGGATGCGCGTCGTGCCGGCCGCGAGGAACGCGCGCGACAGCGCGAGCGACGCGGCGCCTGCATCGTGGCCGCTCGTCGCGCGGTAGTTGCGTTCGTTCTCGATGCGGTCGACCAGGCGCGGCCCCACCGCGTTGCGATACCACGGCATCCCCCAGTGGGTCTTGTCGAGGTGCGTGTGGCCTTCGACGAGGCCGGGCAGCGCGAGCGCGCCTGCACCGTCCTCGATCGCGCAGCCGGCGGGCGCGTCGAGCGACGGGCCGACGCGCGCGATGCGCTCGCCTTCGATCAGGATGTCGAGTGCTTCGTCTGCATGCGTGCGGACGTTGCGGATCAGCAGGTTCGTCATGTCGGTTCCTGTGTGGTCGGTCAGTGCAGGGCCTTCACGATGCACGCACCGCGTCGGCGGGCAGGTCGTTATCGCGTGAAACGTTGTGCCGGCGCGAACGGCGCACCGGTATCGCTTTCGCCGCGGCGGAACACCCAGCGTTCGGCCGGCACGCCGGCGACGGCGGCGGCCGCATTCGGCGCGCGCACCGCGACGAAGCTCGCTTCGCAGCCAACCGCGATGCCGTAGCCGGCCTTGCCGATCGCGCGCGCGCCGGCATGCGTCGCCATGTCGAGCGCGATGGCGAGCGCGTCGTCGGTGTAGAAACCCGAGCGGTAGCCGACCATCATCGCGCGCTGCAGCATGTCGCCGTTGCCGTACGGCCACCACGCATCGCGAATGTTGTCGTTGCCGGCGAACACGTGCACGCCCGCGTCGCGCAGCTGCCGCACCGGCGGGAATGCGCAGTCGCCCGGCGCATTGGTCAGGATCGACACGCCGGCGCCGGCGAGTGCCGCGGCCGCACGCTCGACCTCGCCTTGATCGACCTGGCCGAGCGCATACGCGTGGCTCACGTTCACGCGGCCACCGAGGCCCGCCGCGCGCGTGCGCGCCGCGATCAGCAACAGTTGCGCGATGCCGGTCTCGCCCGGTTCGTGCAGGTGGATGTCGATCTTCGCGCCGCGCTTCTCGGCGATGCCGAATACGATGTCGAGTTGGCCGTCCGCGTCGCCGTCGAGCGTCGTCGGGTCGATCCCGCCGACCACGTCGGCGCCCTCGCGCACGGCCGCATCGAGGATCTCGGCGGTGCCCGGGCACGTCACCACGCCGGCCTGCGGGAACGCGACCAGTTCGATGTCGACGACCCCGCGCCATTGTTCGCGCGCGGCCATCACGGCGTGCAGGTTCGACAGGCCGGTCGTCGCGTCGACGTCGACATGGCTGCGCATCGCGATCGTGCCGAACGCGGCGGCCTGCGCGATCAGCGCATTCGCGCGCTCGACGATCGGCGGAGCGGCCGCGAGCTGGCGCTTCTCGACCGCGAGCCGTTCGCGCAGCGAGCCGACCGGTTCGTGTGGCACCCAGCGGTCGCCGACGAAGCTCTTGTCGAGATGGATGTGGCCGTCGACGAAGCCGGGCAGCACGACGCGCCCGCCGAGGTCGATCGTTTCCGCACCGGGCGTGGCGGTGCAATCGGCCCCGATCGCGACGAAGCGGCCGTCATGGACGGCGAGGTTGACGGGCTGGCCGCCGGCATCGAAGGCGTTGGTGAAGAAGCGATCGGTCATGACTCGGAACGTGTGGGGCGGTCGCTGCGCGACGCAGGCTCGGATGGCCGAAAGAACCGCGGCCGGCACGGCCCGGCCGTTGGCAGGGAATGCGGTCACGATATCGGACGCGATGGCCAGTGGCCAATTAAATGTCGCGATGCCGCGCATTCGATTTCGCGATATACGGACGGGCCGCCCCGTCGCGCCTGGCGCGGCGATCGGGTGCGATCGCCGGGACGGTGCCCGCATTGCCGACAAGCGTGCCTCGGCACGGTCGCGGCGGGGCGTAGCGCGCCGCCTCGCCCGGCCGCGATTTGCGCGGCAACAGACTTTACACGTTGTTACCCGGCCGCACCGGACGCGCATCCGCCCTTTCCTTATACTCACGCCGAGTTCGCCACCCGTCCGGGAATTCGTCGGCGAACACGTTGCCGATGCAGGAAACATCATGATGCGCATGCCTTCCACGAAGACCGTTCTGTTCGCCTCGCTCGTCGCCGTGGCGGCGCTTCCGCTGACCGCCTGTGTCGCGCCGGGATACTACGGCGCGCAACCGGGCTATCCGCAGCAACAGTACGCGACGCCCGGTTACGCGCAGCCCGCGTATTCGCAACCCGGCTACGTGCAGTCGCAGCAGCCGGCGTATCCGAGCCAGGCCCCGCAGTACGACCAATACGGCAACCCGCAGCCTTACGCCGGGCAATACGGCAACGGCTACGGCACGCAATACGGCACCGTCACGAACATCCAGCCGGTCAGCGGCTCGATCGGCACGTCGGGCGTCGCCGGCACCGTCGTCGGTGCGCTGGTCGGCGGCCTGGTGGGCAACCAGTTCGGCCGCGGCCACGGCCGCGATGCTGCCACCGTGATCGGCGCGCTCGGCGGCGCCGTCGCCGGCAACCAGATCGGCCAGCAGATGGGCGCGGCCCAACCGCCGAGCAGCTACCGGATCGACGTGCAGGTCAGCGACGGCTCGACGCGCTCGTTCGACGTGCAGTCGCCAGGCAACCTGCGCCCGGGCGATCGCGTCCAGATCAACGGCAATCAGCTGTCGCGTTATTGATTTGGGTCGCGTGCACCTGAGCTGATCGGGTGCATCGCGGACACCTCACGTCGCGTCTGCATTTCGCGCGTCCGACGCCGTGCGCCGCTTCGGCGCAACGCACGGGCGCGCATTGCTTCATCCCCGCTCCTTCCATCAGCGCGGCACGCTTGTCGCGTACGGCACTGCGCCGTCACGCGCCTCACGTCGCGCACAGGCCGCGGTCGGGCTCGCATCGAACGCAGCGGCCGGCATGTCCGCATTCGGTTCGTTTCCGCTCGCATCCCTTCGACGCCGAGTGCGCGATTGCCCGCAGACATCGCGAACGCTCATCGATTCTCCACGCGTCATCTCCATCGCCCTTCGCGCATCGGCGCCCTTCATCACGCGTGCCGATCGGGCACGCCGATCGGGCAAACGAGTGCATGCGTTTCCGCTTAGCATTGTCGATGCCCTGCCGCGCATCGCGCCGCAGATTCCGATGTCACGGCACACCAACGACAATCCCGACCGATGATCACGATCCGCCTGCTCGACGCCGCCGACGCGGCGCAATTCCAGTCCGTCCGCCTCCGCGCGGTCGACACGTCGCCGACCTCGTTCCTGCCGACCCGCGACGAAGAAGCACGCGTCCCGGTCGACGAATTCGCGACGCGCATCACCCCAACCCACGAGCGCGCCGTGTTCGGCGCGTTCGACGACGCAACGCTCGTCGGCATCACGGGCGTGCGCCGCGATGCGCGTGCCAAGGTCGCGCACAAGGCGACGATCTGGGGCGTGTTCGTCGACCCCGCGTATCGCGGGCGCGGCATCGCGCAATCGCTGCTCGACAACGCGACCGCGCACGCAGCGCAAGCGTGGCAGTGCATGCAACTGGTCCTGTGCGTGAATGAAATCAACGGCGCCGCGGAACGGGTGTACGCGTCGCGGGGGTTCGTCCGGTTCGGCACGGAACCGCGTTCGCTGTTCGTCGACGGCCGCTTCTACGACGAACACCACATGGTCAAAACGCTGGCATGACGCGTCGCGTTCGCGCGCCCTTGGCCGGTCGCACGCGAACGCCCCTCCACGTCGTTACGTCATCGCTTGTCGATGATCGTCGTGTTGACAGCCTGCCCGGCGATCGTCACGTTCGTCAGGTCAACCGCCGCGTTGGGCACGGTGCCGGCAGCCAATGCTCGTGTGGCCGCGAGCGGTCCGCCGAGCACAGCGCCGCCTGCGAGTGCGCTGGTCCAGCCGATGAAATCGCGGCACGACACCTCTGCTGCGGCGAAGGCGATCGGACGGACGAAGGCGAACGGCAGCGGTTTGCGGCCATGGGCATTCCTTCAATGGTTGGGGTATCGACACGCCAGGCGGCGGACCTCCATTCATACGTCGTCGCACCACACGGCAAAGCCTCGCCGTGATCGAAATCGAGGATGCATCTGTCGCTTACCTCGTTTCAAAGCTGCCTTCGCCGGAATGTGTGCGCACACTCACTTCTCAGTGACAGAGAAAAGACATATGTTGTCGTATCTTTATGCGCAGAAACTCGATGTCTGATGGATACGCGGTCAGGCCCGAATCGACCGCGCGCATGGAATATGACAAGCTCTCGGAGGCATCACCCGTCCATGCAAACCCGTCACAGGAGCCTCAATTGCAGACCCGCCACGGAGTCGACCTCATCCGCGCCCGCGCGCTGTTCAATCGCGAGCGCCGTGCATTCACCGAAGCCATGCCGATCTCCCGCGCGTTGTCCGCGGAAGCGTCCGAGCATTTGCTGTTCGGCGTGCCGTTGCACTGGATGCAGGACTGGTCGACGCCGTTCTCGCTGGTCGTGAAGGAGGCGCGCGGCGCGACGTTCACCGACGTCGACGGTCATCGCTACGCGGACTTCTGTCTCGGCGACACCGGCGCGATGTTCGGCCATGCGCCCGAGCCGGTCGCGCGTGCACTTGCCGAACAGGCGACGCGCGGCTACACGACGATGCTGCCGAGCGAGGACGCCGCGTGGGTCTCGCGCGAACTCGCGCGCCGCTTCAAGCTACCCGTCTGGCAATTCGCGTTGAGCGCGAGCGACGCGAACCGCTTCGTGCTGCGCTGGGCGCGCGCGGCCACCGGCCGCAACACGATCGTCGTGTTCAACGGCTGCTATCACGGCACGGTCGACGACGTGTTCGTCGACCTCGTGGACGGCCGCCCGGTGCAGCGCGACAGCCTGCTCGGGCAGTCCTACGATCTGCTCGCGAACACGCGCGTCGTCGAGTTCAACGATCTCGACGCGCTCGAAGCGGCGCTGAAGGACGGCGACGTCGCGTGCGTGCTCGCCGAGCCGGCGATGACGAACATCGGGATGGTGCTGCCCGATCCGGGCTTCTGGGAAGCCGCACGCGCACTGACGCGCCGCTACGGCACGCTGCTCGTGATCGACGAAACGCACACGATCAGCAGCGGCCCCGGCGGCTACGCGGCCGCGCACGGCCTCGAACCGGACGCGCTGGTGGTCGGCAAGCCGATCGCGGGCGGCGTGCCGTGCGCGGTCTACGGGTTCAGCGCCGAATTCGCGGAGCGCGCGAAAGAGGCGAAGCTGAACGCGCCGCCCGGCCATTCCGGGATCGGCACGACGCTCACCGCGAATATGCTGGCCATGCACGCGATGCGCGCGACGCTCGCCGAAGTCGCGACCGATGCCGCGTATGCGCACATGTTCGAACTGGCCGCGCGGCTCGCGACCGGGCTCGAACGGGCAATCGCGAAACACGGGCTGCCATGGTGCGTGACGCGCATCGGCGCGCGCACCGAGTTCCAGTTCACGCCCGTGCCGCCGCGCAACGGCACGATTGCGGGCGAACAGCTCGACAGCGAGCTCGAGCACATCGTGCATCTGTACCTGCTGAACCGCGGCGTGCTGATCACGCCGTTCCACAACATGATGCTCGTATGCCCGCAGACGACGACCGACGACGTCGATACGCTCGTCGCGCGGTTCGACGCATGCCTGGGCGAACTGGCGTGACGTGATGCGGCGGCCGTTCGGCTCGCCCGCAGCGGCAAGCCGAACGCACGCCCGGCGCTACTTCGGCAAATCCGTCGGATCGACCTGCGTGCCGGGCACGCCTGCGGTGCGCGCGCTCGCTGCAAGCTCGTCGCGCAGCGCCGCACGCGGATCGCCGCCGCCGACCCGCTGCCCCGACGCGGCGGCGCCATCGAGCGCCGGCAGGATGTAGCCGTTCACCATCCGCCGGAACAGCTTCACGTTCTCCGCGTCGCGCAGGCCGCCGTCCACCGGCAGCACGCCGGTCATCACGATCACCGTGTTGCGCTTCGGCAGCACCGTGATGAATTGCCCCTTGAAGCCCATCGCGTCGAATTCGGGCTCGCGCTCGACGATGTTGTTGATCCACCAGTAGTAGCCGAAATGCGGCGACACGCGCGGCGACGTCATCTGCGCGATCCACGCCTGCGGCACGACCTGGCGCCCCTGCCAGCGCCCGCCGTCGAGCACGAGCATGCCGATCTTCGCCATGTCGACCGCGCGCAGCCGCAGCCCCCAGCCGGCCGATACGAGCCCCGTGCGGTCCGCGCGCTCCCATGCGGCGCGCTTCATGTCGAGCGGGCCGAACAGGTGCGCCTGCGCATAGCGCTCGACGGGCTCGCCGGCCGCCGCGCTCAACATCGCCGATGCGAGGATCGGATTCACGTCGGTGTACTCGAACGCGGCGCCGGGCGCTACCTTCGGCGCGGCCGACGCGGCGAGCTTCAGCCGGTCCGGCGCGGTGTAGTAGATCGGATCGTCCTTCGGGCTGAAGTCGTAATGCAGGCCGCTCGACATCGACAGCACGTGCTTCAGCTCGATGTCGCGCTTGTCCGCGAGCGCGTCGCCGAGATCGGGGCGCCACGCGGTGAGCCGCGCGGCCACCGGCTCGTCGAGATGCACGGCACCGCGATCGACCAGGATGCCCGCGACGAGCGACGTCACGGCCTTCGTCACCGAATACAGCTCGTAGGTCGAATCGCGCGACGCGTTCGCACCGTAGCGCTCGAAGATCAGCTTGCCGTCCTTCACGACGAGCAGGCTGTACACGTCGAGCTTCTGCTCGCGGATCCAGCGCGACAGCTCGACGAGCTTGCGCGAATCCACGCCGACGTCTTCCGGCGCAGCCGCCGCGATGCCGGTTTCATGCAGCGGCGGCAGCGCATCGGCCGCGTGCGCCACGGATAGCACCGGCGCCGACGCCAGCGCGCCGCCGCCGATCAGCAGCGCCGCAACCCGCGCGAGCAGCCGTCGCATGAAAGGCGCCGCCGGGCGCCGCCCATCGCGACGCCACATGGACAAACGGTCAATGAAATTTGCAATCCTCATCAAATCTCCGGCGCATCGTTGAACGCGGCGGCGGTCCCGGGCACGCCTTTCGTGCGACGGCTGCGCGCGAGTTCGTCGCGCAGCGCCTGCGTGGTTTCCGCGCGCTCGACCGGCGGCTGCGCGGGCGCAAGCGCCGGCAGGATGTAGTCGCCGACCATCCGCCGATACAGGTTCAGATAGGTCGCGTCGCGCAAGCCGCCGTCGGTCGGCAGCAGGCTCGTCATCACGATGACCGCACGCTGCGCGGGCAGCACCGTGATGAACTGCCCCTTGAAGCCCATCGCGCCGAATTCCGGCGTGCCGTGTTCGACGACGTGGCTGATCCAGCAGTAATAGCCGTAGTCGGCCGCGGCCGGCGACGGCGTGGTCATTTGCCGGACCCAGCCGGCCGGCACGACCTGCTTGCCGTTCCAGCGGCCGTTGTCGAGCAGCAGCATGCCGATCTTCGCCATGTCGACGGCGCGCAGCCGCAGGCCCCAGCCGCCCGCCACCGCGCCGGTGCCGTCGGCGCCGCTCCAGCGGTAATGCGCGAAGCCGAGCGGCTCGAACAGCCGCTTGCGCGCGAAGTCGTCCTCGCGCTCCCGCGCGGCGATCGACACGGCGGTGCCGACCAGCACCGGGTTCACGTCGATGTAGTCGAAATGCGCGCCGGGCGGCTGCGCGGCCCGGCTCGTCACCGCGACGCGCAACCGGTCGGGCGCGTCGTAGTACAGCGGATCGGTGCCTTCGCGCGTCGTGTAGCGCAAGCCGCTCGACATCGACATCAGATGCCGCAGCTCGATATCCTGCTTGTCCGCGAGTTCGCTCGCGAGATCGGGCCGCGCGGCCGCGATCAGCGGCGCGACCTTGGTCGACGGGCCGAGCTTGCCCTCGCCGTCGAGGATGCCGGCGAGCAGCGCGGTGATCGTCTTCGTCACCGAATACAACTCGTAGTTGTTGTCGCGCGTGAGGCCGTCACCGTAGCGCTCGAACACGATCTTGCCGTCCTTCACGACGACGAGGCTGCGCACGTCCATCCGGTCGCGGCGCAGCCATTCGGACATCCGCACGAGCGGCGCGGAATCGACGCCGGCCGCTTCGGGCACGACGCTCGGCAGGTCCTGCGGCCCGCCGCCCGCGGCCAGCGCCGGGCCGCCGCACGACCCGGCGACGATCGCGGCGGCCGCGATGCCGCGCATTGCGTGGGAAATGCTCATGCTTGCTCCTGTGGAAATGCGCATCCGCCGTTGTCGGCGGAGCGTCACATCAAATTGCCGTGAAGTCAGTCGAGACACGGTTTGCCGGCCGGCAGGAACTGCCCGCGCCCCGGCTCTGCGGCGAGCAGCCGGCCATCCTCGACGAGCAGTTCGCCGCGCGACAGGCAATGACGCGGCCAGCCCGTCACCTCGATCCCTTCATAAGGCGTGTAGTCGACAGCATGATGCAGCGACGCATTCGCGATCCGCACGCGCTTGTCCGGGTCCCACACGACGATATCCGCATCGGCGCCGACCGCGATCGTCCCCTTGCGCGGATACAGCCCGTACAGCTTCGCGGGCCGCAGCGACGTCAGCTCGACGAACTGGTGCAGCGACAGGTGCCCCTTGCGCACGCCGTCGAACAGCAGCGGCAAGCGCGTCTCGAGCCCCGGAATTCCGTTCGGGATATGGTCGAACGACACGGCATGCCCACCCGGATGCTTGCCGCACGGATCGTCGTAGTTGAACGGCGCGTGATCGGACGAGAATACCGAGAACACGCCCTGCTTCAACGCCTTCCACACGGCCTGCTGGTTCGCCGGATCGCGCGGCGGCGGGCTGCACACGCACTTCGCGCCTTCGTACCCGTCGTGACCGCCATGGCCGAGATCGGCTGCCGTCAGGTACAGGTACTGCGGGCAGGTTTCGGCCAGGATCGGCAATCCGCGCGATTGCCCCCAGCGGATCTGCTCGATCGCCTCGGCACCCGACACATGCACGATCAGGATCGGCACGTCGACGAGTTCCGCGAACGCGATCGCGCGATGCGTCGCCTCGCGCTCGACCACCGCCGGCCGCGCATGCGCGTGGAAATGCGGCGCGACGTGGCCGTCGCCGAGCAGCCGCTCGGTCAGCCAGCCGATGCAGTCCGAGTTCTCCGCATGCACCATCACGAGCGCGCCGTGCTCGCGCGCGACCGACAGCACGTCGAGCATCTGCCGGTCGTTCAGCTTCAGGTCGTCGTAGGTCATGTACACCTTGAACGACGTGTAGCCGTTCGCGATCAGCCGCGGCAGTTCCTCGGCCAGCACGTGCGGCGTCGGATCGGCGACGATCAGGTGAAAGCCGTAGTCGATCAGCGCGCGCCCTTCCGCGCGCCGGTGATAGTCGTCGACGGCCGCCTGCAGCGACTGCCCCTTCGCCTGCGCGGCGAACGGCACCACGGTGGTCGTGCCGCCGCACAGCGCGGAGCGCGTGCCGGACAGGAAGTCGTCGGCCATCTTCAGCCCGTCGGGCATCGGCTGGTCGAGATGGCAATGCGCATCGACGCCGCCCGGCATCACCAGCATCCCGGTCGCGTCGAGCTCGCGCGGCGCGCGCGGGAGCCCGTGGCCGAGCATGGCCACGCGCCCCGCGCGGATGCCGATGTCGCACGAGAACCGGTCCGCCGCCGTCACGACGTCCGCGTGACGGATCACGAAATCGAGATCGTTCGACATGGCGCGCGCCTCAGATCACGTCGCTGAAGAGACGCCCCCAGCCCTTCACCTGCCGCGTGTCGTAGTCGGCGAGCTGCAGCGACTTCCACACGACGGTCGAGATCGTGTCGTAGATCGGAATGCCCGTCTCTTCCTCGAGCGCCGGCACCAGGTGCGCGGCGTTCAGGTTCGTGCAGAAGATCGAGATCGCGCGCGGGCCGGCCTTCGCGACTTCGCGCACCATCCCGCCGATCTGGTCGCCGGTCACTTCGGAGAACGAGAAATTGACCTTGAGATTCAGGTGGCGCTCGGCGATGCAGTTCAGCCCCGAGCGGCGGTAGTTGTCGACGATCTTCGTCTGCACGTCGTCGAGGTACGGCGTAACGAGGCCGAACTCGTGCGCGTGGGTCTTCTTCAGGATCTCGTTGAGCGCGAGCACGGAGGTCGTGGCGGGAATCCCCGTCGCCTCGGTGATGCGCTGGCACAGCCGCTCGTCGGCCTCGAAGCCGAGCCAGCCGGACGACGTGCCGTTCCACGCGATCACGTCGACCTTCGCGTCGGCGAGCAGCATCGCGGCCTGGATGATCTTGTCGTCGTCGAACTGGCCGAGCGCCTGGCCCGTCAGCGAGATCTCGGTGACCGGGAAGCGCGCGAAGTGCGCGGACACGCCCGGCAGGCCGGCGACCATCGCGCTCGTCAGCGGTTCGAGCGACGTGTTGGACGACGGGGTGAGCATGCCGAGCAGGGTACGTTTCTTCATGATGGATTTCTCTCTACCAGTGAATGCAGTCGATGCAGTGAAAGTGGTCGGTCAGACCGGGAGCTTGTTTTCGTAGTCGATCGCGCTGGAGCACACGAGCAGGCCGACGCCGGCCGCCGCGAACACCATCAGCGCAAGGAAATAGGAACCGGTGAACTGCACGATCGTGCCGACGACGATCGGCACGGTGATGCCGCCGATGTTGCCGCCGAGGTTCATGAAGCCGCCGAGGAAGCCGATCTTGTTGCGCGTGCCGAGCGACGACGGAATGCACCAGTACAGCCCGCACCAACGCAGGAAGAACAGGGTCGACGACAGCAGCGCGACGCACACGACCGGGCTCTTCACGTAGGCGACGGAAAAGATCGACACGGTCGCGATCACGGCCGCGATGCCGAACAGCGTGCGCATCACGACGTTCGGACGGCCGCCCGCGGCCTTCCACTTGTCGGCGATCCAGCCGCCGAGCAGCTCGCCGACGAAGCCGCAGAAAAAGATGATGAAGGTCGAGCCGCCCATCTGCTTGATGTCGAAGCCGTGCACCTTGTGCAGGTAGTTCGGCATCCACGTGAGCAGCCCGTAGAACACGCTGTTGAAGCACATCCAGCCGAAGAACATGCACCACACCGAGCGGTACTTGAAGAAATCGCGCGAGCGGCCCGACGCATTGGCCGGCTCGGCCGCGAGATCACTCGCGTGCGACGCCTCGATGTAGTCGGCTTCGAGATCGTTGACGCCCGGATGCTCGCGCGGCGTATTGCGGATGTAGTACCACGCGAGGAAACCGGCCAGCACGGTGCCGACACCGGCGACCGCAAACGCGAGCCGCCACGAGCCGAGCAGCGCGATCAGCCCGGCGATCAGTACCGCGCCCAGGGCCGCGCCGAGCGGCGCGCCGCCGTCGAGCAGCGTGGCGCCGCGACCGCGCTCGGTCTGCGTCATCCAGATCGCGTTGAGCTTGCCGCCGGCCGGATAGATCGGCGCTTCGGACGCGCCGAGGCCGAGGCGCGTGAGCAACAGCGACGGCGCGTTCGTGCACAGCGCGGCGATCGCCTGGAAGAAGCCCCAGAACACGGTTGCCGTCGCGATCACGATGCGCGGCTTGAACCGGTCGGCCAGCATCCCCCCCGGGATCTGCATCACCGCATAGGTCCAGAAGAACGAACTGAGGATCAGACCCTCCATCGCCGGCCCGATGTTGAACTCTTGCGAGATGTAAGGCATGGCGACGGACAGCGACGCGCGATCGACGTAGTTGATCGCGATGAGGCTCAGCATGACGACGAATATCTTCCAGCGGACGGCGGATTTGCCGACCGTCATGGCGGCGACACCGGAGGTTGAAGACATGGACGGACTCCAGGAGTGAACGAGGATGGTCAGGACGTCGCGCAACGTGGAGCCGAGTATAGGATTAGAAATTTATAATTACCGTTAGCGTAAACACTTGGTTTAATTGAATTTGTTGTATCACTAAGATGGTGCAGGGTAAGCCCCGATATCGTGATAAGCTTGCCCCATCATGAGCCAGACACCCCGCAATCCCCTGCTTCTGCGCACCCGCGGCATGGCCGCGGAGATCGCCGCGCGCCTGCGCGTGATGATCGACGAAGGCGAATTGCCGCCCGGCGCGCGGATCGACGAAAAGGAACTGAGCCTCGCGTTCGACGTGTCGAAAACGCCGCTGCGCGAAGCGCTGAAGGTCCTCGTCGCGGAGGGCGCCGTCACGCATCGCCAGTACATCGGCTATCGCGTCGCACCGATCGACGTCGACGATCTCGTATCGACGTTCGAGCTGCTGCACGGGCTCGAGGCGATGGCGGGAGAGTTGCTGCGCAAGCGCATCGCCGCGTCGACGCTCACCGCGTTGCAGGCGAAGCACCGGCGGATGGTGGAGTGCCACGAGGCCGGCAAGCGCGTCGAATATTTCCGGCTGAACCAGCAGATTCATCAGATGATCGTCGACGCGGCGGGCAACCCGGTGATGTCGGGCATCTATGCGTCGCTGATGTCGAAGGTGCACCGCGCACGCGGCGCCGCGAACGCGGACACGCTGCGCTGGGCCGAATCGCTGCACGAGCACGAAGCCATCATGGCCGCGCTCGCCGATCCCGACCACACGCAGCTGCCGCAGGTGCTGCGCAGCCATTCGGAGAACACCGCGCGCGAAGTGCTGGCGATCCTCGATCGCACGAGCACGGCCGACGCGCCGGGCAAGCGGGCGGCCGAAGCGTAAGCGCTTCGTGACAGCCGCCCTGTTCCGGCGGCCTGACGCCCGTTACACCGCCTTCAACGCGCGCCGCGCCACTTCCGCGAAATAGCGCGCACCGACCGGCCATCGGCACCACGCGCTCACGCGCGAGCTGTTCTTCGCGAACAACAACGTGAAGCGGTTCAAGACGCTGGTGAGCGTGAGCCGCGTGAAGGTCGGGCTCGAAGTGCCGGTGGAGATCGGCGAGTGACGATCGACGTCAGCGACGGTCGGCGGCCAATGAACCGAAAAACATCGCGACCTTGGCCTTGCTCGTCGCCTGCAATCGCGACATGAGCCCGTGATCGACTTGTCGCAGCCCGTAAGTCTCGCCGATGTCGCGCTGCATCCGGCACCACAGATGGCTCGCGATCTCCGCGTCGACCATCGCGCGGTGCGCACGGCCTGCCTTCGGCAGCCGCAGCATGTCGGCGAGGCTCGACAGCCGGTGACTTTGAGCGTGCGGGTAGATGCGCCGCGCGACGAGCATCGTGCACGCGAACGCATGCTCGGCCGCCATGCCGAGCATGCCGAGCTCGGCCTGCCAGAATCGCTTGTCGAAGCCGGCGTTGTGCGCGACGACGGGGTGGCTTCCGACGAATGCGGCGGCTTCCTTCATGACCTTCGACACCGGCGGCGCCGACGCAATCATCTCATTCGTGATTCCGGTGAGCGCGACGACGTCGGACGGAATGCGGCGCCCCGCGTTCATCAGGCTCTGGTAGCGGTCGACGATCTCGCCGTCGCGCAGAAGAATCACGGCGATCTCGGTCGCCCTGTCTCCCATGTTCGGGGAAAGCCCGGTTGTTTCGAAGTCGAGTACCGCAACGGTTTGCATGGTCGAATCAGAGGAAGGATACCTGGCGGGCAACGTCGATCAGGACGCGTCGCGCCGATGGAAAAGCGCCATAGTATCCCCGGATGCGGCGTCCGGCGGCAAACGCCATCGTCGTGCGCGGCGCATCGCCGCTTCCGTTCA
The DNA here is from genome assembly GCF_003853825.1 of Burkholderia sp. Bp9012. NCBI lineage: Bacteria > Pseudomonadati > Pseudomonadota > Betaproteobacteria > Burkholderiales > Burkholderiaceae > Burkholderia > Burkholderia sp. Bp9012. The sequence continues at coordinate 262,427 of NZ_QTQA01000008.1, forward strand.
GGCCGGCACGATCGCCACTTCCCCTGCAAAACGACGGTGAATGCACCGATGCACCCGCGCATCGGTACATTCACACGCCCGCTACGTCAGCGACAACTGAAGCTCGCCGCCGAGTTCACGTCGCCCGACCCGTTGTAGCGCGCGACCTGCGGATACGGACACAGCGGACGCGTGCGCCCCGCTCCCCACGACGTCGGCACGTCCGCATTCGGCACCGCGTTCGTCGTGTCGCGCGCCGCGGCGACGATCGCCTTGGGCGCCTGCCCCTGCTCGACCCACGCGACGAGCGGCGTCAGCATGTCGAACTGGTCGGCTGCCGGCCCGCCCGAGCAGTGGTTCATGCCCGGCACGGGATAGAAGCGCGCGAAGTCCGACGCGTCGCCGCCGTTCACCTGCGCGAGCCGCCCGTACCAGTCGCTCGTGTCGTTGTACGAGAAGACCGGGTCGCCGGTGCCGTGATAGACCAGCAGCTTCGCGCCGCGCGACTTCAGCGCGGACAGGTTGGTCTCGTCGGGCGGCGTCATGAACGACCACGCGGATTGCGTGTATGGGCCGTTCGTCGCGAAGATCGCCGGCGCGTCGTTGTCCATGTCGAAGCCGAGCGCGAAGCCGGCGAGGTTCGCGAGCGTCGCGGCGGTTTTCGGCGGCGTCATGAACGTGAACGCCATCGCGGCCGGGTCGAGCGTGATCGAATTCGACTGCTTCCACGCGGCCCAGCCGCCGCCGGCAATGCCCGGATCGTACGGAAAGCTCGCATAGAGCGCCGTGCCCGCGCTGTTGCGCGCGCCCGCGAACACGTTCTCGAGCGCGCTCTTCTGCGCGATCGTCAGGCAGGTGCCGGTACGCGTGCCGTTCGCGCAGGTCGGGATGTCCGTCTCGACGCTGAAATGCGCCTGGCATGCGGCGACGTCCTGCACCATCCCGTCGGCCGCGCCGTCGAGCGCATCGCACTTGTCGAGAATCGTCGCGCCGACGAACCGGCGCTCCGTGTCGGTGAAGCCGCTACGGATGTCCGGCAGCCCGTTCGAGCCGGTCGCCGACGCGATCTTCGCGAACTGCTGCGCGCCGTACATCTCGCCGATTGCCGCCTTCGGCAGATGGAAGCCCGGGTCGCCCGCGATGATGCCGTCGTAGTCGGCCGGGTTGCGCACAGCCGTGACCATCGCATGACGGCCGCCGTTCGAGCAGCCGCCGAAATAGCTGCGGTCGGGCGCCTTGCCGTATGCAAGCCGGATCACCTGCTTCGCCATCGGCGTGAGCGCGTCGACCGCGCCGTAGCCGTAGTCGATGCGCGCCTGCGGATCGACGCCGAACAGCGGGTTCTGCGCGGCGCTGTGCCCGGAATCCGAGCTGATCACCGCGAAGCCCATGTTCAGCGCGTCGGTCAGCGGTCCGCCGCCGCCGATCTCGCCGGTCGCGGTCACGACGTTGCCGTCGAGCCCGCCGTTCGCCTGGTAGAAGAAGCGGCCGTTCCACGCTTTCGGCAAGCGCATCTCGAAACCGATCGCATAGGTCTTGCCGTCGACCGCGCTCACGCGCTCGTTCATCTTCCCGTCGATCACGCAGTGCTCGGCGATCGGCTTGCCGGCCACCGTCAGCGCGCCGGCGGCCGCGGTCGTCACCGACGTGAACGACGTGTTCGCATACGACAGCTTCGCGGCAAGCGCGTCGCAGGTCTGCGTCATCGCGGCCGGCGTCGCGGCGCTCAGGTGCGTCGGCGTGGCGCTGACCGAATCGTCGCCGCCGCACCCGGCGAGCATGGTCGCCGCCGACAGCGGTGCAATGCAAAGGAATGCAGATTTTCTGTTCAAGATAGCTCCCGTTCGTCAGGCTGCCGGATCAGAACATGTGCCGCACGCCGACCATCGCGCCGAGCTGCCCCATCCCCGCGCCGGGCGTCGTGCCGGGCCCGCCGCCGCTGACCGCGTAGCGTGCATGCGCGCTGTTCCACAGATACGACGACTGCGCATAGACAGCCGTGCGCTTGGTCAGCAGATAGGTCGCGCGCAGCGTGGCCATCGTCGCGCGCGTGTCGTGCGCGCTGTTGACGATCCGGTAACCCTCGCCGTCGACGACGAAGTCGGGCTTGATCGCATACGACGCACCGACGAAGAACAGGTCCGAATGCGCGCCGGGCGCGGCCGGCGAACCGGTCGACACGCGCCGCCCGATCCAGCCCGCGCCGATCTTCGCGCCGGCCGCCTGCGCATAGGCGCTCACGTGCGTGCGCGCGTCCTTGCCGCCGCTGCTGGTGAAGGGGACGGGCGCCACGCCGTCGAAGAAATTCGCGGCCGCGCCGGTGCCGCCGCGCTGCTCCTCGTACGACGCCGCCGCACCGAAATACGCGCTGTCGTACTTGAGCATCACCGACCAGTTGCGGCACTGGACGGCATCACCCGGCACCTGCCCCGCGCACGTGCCCTGCCCCGGCGAGTTGCCGGTGCCGGCGCCGTCGCGGCCGAACGAATACGCGGCGCCGAGCGTCACGCCGCGATACGTCCCGACGTAGGTCACCGCGTTGTCGGCGCGGCCGTTCGGCACGTATGCGTCGAACGAGCCGAGCCCGTAGATGTCGGGGCCGATGATGTCCGCGCCCTGCAGCGCGAGATAGGTCATCGTGTACTGGCGGCCGAACGCGAGCGTGCCGAAGCCGCTCTTCAGCCCGACGAACGCCTGCCGCCCGAACAGCCTGCCGCCCTGCCCGAGATCGCCGCCGCGCACGTTGAAGCCGCTTTCGAGCGTGAATACCGCCTGGTAGCCGCCGCCGAGATCCTCGGTGCCGCGCAGGCCCCAGCGCGACGGCAGCTCGCCCGTCACGCCCGGCATGCGCACGACGTGGTCGCCGGCGGCGTTCGCGTGCGACACGAACTCGACGCCGGTGTCGATGATCCCGTACAGCGTCACGCTCGACTGCGCGTGCGCAACCGGCGCGGCCAGCGCGCAGCACGCGCCGGCGGCCAGCAGGCCGTTCCTTGTCTTCGTCTTCATTTCGTTGCGTCTCCAGACCTTGATGAATTGCGCGCTCTGTCGGCGCGCATGGATAAAAACGAAACGTCAGTCGCTCGCTTGCGGGCGGCGAATCAGCACCAGCGCGGCGATGGCCGCGACGAGCGTGACGGGGATGCTCGCGCCGATCACGACGGGCGCGCTGCGGCCGGCGGCCAGCAGCGTCGCGGCCGCGAGCGGCCCGACGACGGAACCGAGCCGACCGACTGCCACCGCCGCGCCGACGCCGGTGCCGCGCATCGCGGTCGGGTAATAGATCGCCGCGAGCGCATACAGCACCGACTGCCCGCCGACCACGAACATCCCCGCCGCGAACGCGGCCGCCGCGAGCGACGCGAAACCGGGCGCGGCCGCGAGCGCGGTGAGCGACAGCACGATCCCGACATACATGCCGCCAACCACGCGCGACGCGCGCATCCGGTCGAGCGCCGCGCCGATGCCGAGCGCGCCGAGCCCCGCGCCGACGTTGAACGCGATCTGCACGAGGCCGACGTGCGCGCGATCGAGCCCGCGCGAGGCCATCAGCGAAGGCAGCCAGTTCAACAGGAAGTAGAGGACGATCAGCGTGCAGAAGTAGCTGACCCACAGCGCGACCGTCGACGTCGTACGGCCGTCGCCGAACAGCGTGCGCGCGACGCTGGTGCGCGCGGCCGGCGTGCCGGCGACGTCGAGATACGCGCGCGATTCCGGCAGGAACAACGCCAGCAGCGGCACGAGCAGCAGCGGCCCCACGCCGCCGACGTAGAAGATGTGCCGCCATTCGGTGTCGCCGGCGAGCAGCACGCCGATCAGCGACGCGATCACGCCGCCGAACGGGATGCCGCAGTACATCGTCGCCACCGCGCTGCTGCGCGAGCGCGGCTCGACCGCCTCGGACGACAACGCGATCAGGTTCGGCATCGCGCCGCCAAGGCCGATGCCGGTCAGCACGCGCACGACGACGAGCATCGCGAAGGTCGATACCTGCGCGGTGGCGATCGACAGCAGTCCGAACAGCACGGTCGACGCGATCAGCACGCGCTTGCGTCCGATCCGGTCGGCGAGCCACCCGCCGAGCATCGCGCCCGGCAGCAGCCCGAAGGTGCCCGCGCTGAACGCGATGCCCATCTGCGACACGGAAAGCCCGAATTCGCGCGCCATGCGGGGCGCGGCGACGCCGACCGACTGCAGGTCGAGCCCTTCGAGGAGTGCGATCGCGAAACACAGCGCGAGCGTGGTCGCGACCGTGGGTTTTTCGGCAACGTAAGTGTTCATCGTGTCTCCAGTCCCATGTCTTGTAGTCGGTCGGCCCGTACCGGCCGACCTTATCAGGCAGCCTGATTCACTGGCCGCAAGAATGCCTGCCGGTATCGTGGCCGGCAGGTCGTTGTTCCTGCTTGCTTCGGTTTGCTTCTGCTTACGCGTAGATCACGTCGGGATCGCGTCGCGCCGGGTCGTACAGCGCGTCGATCGTCGCCGCGCGATGCTTCTGCACGGCCGCCTGGTTCAGCGAACCCTTGTCGGTCACTTCACCGAGATCGAGCGACGGCGGCGTGTCGATCAGCCGGATGCGCGCGACGAACGTCGAACCGCCGCTCGCATGCCGGTTCAGCCCGGTGAGCCATGCTGCGAACGCCGCGCGCACGGCCGGCGCGCGCAGCACGTCGGAAACCGATGCATCGGCTGCGAGCCCCGCCAGCGCACGGCACGCGTCGATGCGCGGAAACACCAGCAGCCCGATGTCGTCGCGATTGATCCCGGTGACGACCACGTCCTGCACGTACGGCGCGCCGCTCGACACCGCGTTCGCCCGCAACGGCCCGACGCTGACGAACGTGCCGCTGCTCAGCTTGAAATCCTCGGTCAGCCGGCCGTCGAACAGCAGCCCGAGTTCCGGCCGCGCCGGATCGGCGAAGACGCCCGCGTCGCCGCTGCGGTAATAACCCTCTTCGTCGAACACATCGCGCGGATCGACGTCGGCATGCCAGTAGCCGCGCATCACGTTCGGCCCCTTGAAGCGCAGTTCGAGCTTGCCGCCGCACGGCACGAGCTTCGCGTCGCAGCCGGGCGCGGGCAGGCCGATGTAGCCGGCGCGCATCAGCGGCCCGGTCGTGAACAGGCACGACGGCGACGCCTCCGTCATCCCGAGGCCGGCCATGATCCGGATGCGCTCGCCGCAATGCGCGTCGGTCACGCGGTCGAGCCGATCCCACGCGGCCTGCGACAGCCCCGCGCCGCCGAAGAAATACAGCTTCACGCGCGAGAAAAACGTGTCGCGCAGCACGGCATCGCGCTCGAGCGCGGCCGTCAACTCTTCCCAGCCCTTCGGCACGTTGAAGTAGATCGTCGGCGCGATCTCGCGCAGGTTGCGCACGGTTTCGTCGAAGCGGCCCGGCATCGGGCGGCCGTCGTCGATGTACAGCGTGCCGCCGTTGTACAGCGCGATGCCGAGGTTGTGACTGCCGCCGAACGTGTGATTCCACGGCAGCCAGTCGACCAGCACCGGCGGTTCGCGCGTCAGCTCGGGCATCGTCTGGCGCAGCATCTGCTGGTTGCTGCACAGCATCCGGTGCGTGGTCGGCACCGCCTTCGGCAGCTTCGTCGAACCCGACGTGAACAGGATCTTCGCGAGATGATCGGGGCCGATCGCTTCATGGATCGCGTCGATCGTACGCGGTACGGTCGCGAGCAGGCGCGACAGCGGCACGACGCCGCCCGCCGCGCCGGTTTCCGCATCCGCATCGTTCGCGACGATCAGCGCCGCATCGGCCGGCAGCGTCGCGTCGAGCGCACGCGCAAACGGCGCGCGTTCGGCGACGAACACCGCGCCCGGCCGCAGCACGCCGAGCGTGTGACGCAGCTTGCCGTAGTCGGTCGACACCAGCGAATACGCGGGCGAGATCGGCGCATAGGGCACGCCGGCCAGCATCGCCGCGAACATCAGCTGCAGATGCTCGAGATCGTTGCCGGACAGCACCGCGAGCGGCCGCTCGACCGACAGCCCGAGATCGACGAGGCCCTGGCCGAGCGCGCGGGCGCGTTCGAGCATCCGCGCGTAAGTGATCTCGATCCAGCGGCCGTCGGCGCCGCGCCGCGCGGCGAGCACGCGGTCGGGATGCGCGTGCGCGCCGCGCACGAGGCAGTCGGTCAGGCGCGTCGGATAGTCGCCGAGCGGTTCGCGCGAGCGCAGGTACCACGTGCCGTTTTCCGCGCGACGAATTTCGGCCGAGCCGACCGCGACGGCCGCCGCGCGATAGCGCACGCCGTCCGTGTCGTTCGCCGGCCCGCTCGCGGGCGTCGCAACATTCATCGTCGGCTCGCTCATATCGGGTAGTGACGCGGTGTGGTCTGCACGGTGATCCAGCGCAGCTCGGTGAATTCGGCGATCGACGCGCGGCTGCCGAAGCGGCCGTAGCCGCTCGCCTTCGTGCCGCCGAACGGCATCTGCGCCTCGTCGTGCACGGTCGGCCCGTTGACGTGGCAGATCCCCGATTCGATCCGGCGCGCGACCGTCATCGCGCGTGCGATATCGCGGCTGAACACGCTCGCCGACAGCCCGAACTCGCTGTCGTTCGCGAGCGCGACGGCTTCGTCGTCGCTGTCCGCGCGCAGGATCGCCACCACCGGCGCGAACGATTCCTCGCGATAAAGCCGCATGTCGCGCGTGACGCCGTCTACGATCGCGGGCTGCATCGTCGCGCCCTCGATCCGGCAGCCGAGCGGCAGGCGCGCGCCGTGCAAACGCGCATCCTCGACGAGCGACGCGGCACGCGCGGCCGCGGCCGCATCGACCATCGTGCCGAGCGCATGGCCCGCCAGCGGATCGCCGGCGACCAGCGTGCGCGCCTTGTCGGTCAGCCGTTCGACGAGCGCATCGGCGACCGGCCGCGCGGCGATCACGCGTTCGGTCGACATGCAGATCTGCCCCTGGTTGAAGAACGCGCCGAACGCGATCGCGTCGACGGCCGCATCGAGATCGGCATCGTCGAGCACGAGCACCGGCGCCTTGCCGCCGAGTTCCAGCAGCACGGGTTTCAGGTGCGCGGCCGCATGGCGCGCGATGATGCGCCCGACGTGCGTGGACCCGGTGAAGTTGATCCGCTTCACGTGCGGATGCGCGATCAGCCGCTCGACGAGTTCGGGTGCGTCGGCCGCCGCGTGCGTGATCACGTTGACCACACCCGCGCCGAGCCCGGCGTCATCCAGCACCGCGCCGATCAGCGCGTGCACGCCCGGGCACGCTTCGGACGCCTTCAGCACGACCGTATTGCCGCACGCGAGCGGCATCGCCAGCGCGCGTGTGCCGAGGATCACCGGCGCGTTCCACGGCGCGATGCCGAGCACGACGCCGCACGGCACGCGCATCGCGAGCGCGAGATTGCCGGGCACGTCGGACGGAATCACGTCGCCGTCGATCTGCGTCGTCATCGACGCGGCCTCGCGCAGCATGTTCGCCGCGAGCGTCACGTTGAAGCCGAGCCAGCCGGGTGTCGCGCCGGTTTCGGCAACGCCGGTCGCGATGAACGCGTCGATGCGTGCGTCCATCAGGTCGGCCGCCTTCAGCAGCCGGCGGCGCCGCTCGGTCGGCGCGAGCGCCGCCCATGCGGGGAATGCGCGGTGCGCGGCATCGATCGCCGCGTCGGCGTCGGCCAGGCCGGCCGCCGGCGCGCGCGACGCGAGCGCGCCCGTCGCGGGGTTGAATCGGTCGAAGGTTCGGCCGTCGCGGGCGGTACACCACTCGCCGGCGATCAGCATCCGTCTGTCGGTCATGTCGTCTCCTGCCTTGCCTGTCTCTGTCGATTGCGTCGGCGCTTGTATCAGCGCTTGTATGCCTGCAGGCCCGGCTTGATCGTCTTGTCGTCGAGGAACTGCTTCAGCCCCTGCTCGCGGCCGCGCTCCGGATCGCGCAGCTGCGCCTGGTCGAGCTTCGCATACAGGTAATCCTCGCACTGCTCCCACGTGAGTTCGCGCGAACGCTTGAAGCCGTGCTTCGCCGCGCGCAGCACGACCGGGTTCTTGTCCATCAGCCGCGCGGCGAGAGCGATCGTCGCGTCGCGCAGGCCGGCCAGCGGCACGCTGCTGTTCACGAGGCCCATTTCAGCGGCCTCCGCACCGGTGAACGTGTCGCCGGTCATGATGTAGTGCAGCGCGCGGCGATGCCCGACCGTGTCCGCCATCGCCTTGCTGACGAGGTTGCCCGGCGGGATGCCCCAGTTGATTTCCGACAGGCCGAACACCGCTTCGTCCGCCGCGATCGCAAGGTCGCACGCGACGAGCGGCGAGAATCCGCCGCCGAAGCACCAGCCGTTCACCATCGCGATCGTCGGCTTGTTGTACATCCGCAGGCGGCGCCACTGCCACTCCGATGCGTCGCGTCGCACCTTTTCCTGCAGCGCGTCGGAGCCGCCGTCGATCTCGCGGAAATATTCCTTCAGATCCATGCCGGCCGTCCACGCGGCGCCCGCGCCGGTCAGCACCAGCACCTTTGCCTCGTCGTCGAATTCGACCGCGTCGAGGACTTCCAGCATCTCCCGGTTCAGCGTCGGGCTCATTGCGTTGCGCTTCTCGGGGCGGTTCAGCGTGACCCACGCGATGCCGGCCTCCACCTTCACTTCAACGGTCTGCCAGCGGTTGTCGTACTTGCTCATGTCGGTTCCTGTCGTTCGTTCCTGTGCGATTCGGTGCGCAGCATTCCTGCTGCGGACGGCTTCATTTAATATCAGGCTACCTGATATTGCAAGCGGCACGAGCGCCGGTGTAAACCCGGAGCGGAACGCGGCGGCAACGATGAAATCGGGGAACGGTCAGGCGACCGGTGAGCAGGCGGGAAAGCGAACACGGGCCGCACGGGCCCGTGTCGTGGAGGTTCGGGGAAAGGGTCAGCCGCGCAGGTTGCGTGCGAACAGTTCGAGCGCGCGCTGCACGTGCGTCGCGTCGTCGATGGAGACGTCGCCGAGCATTCGCGTCTCGAGCGGACGCAGCACGGCTTCGCATTCGCGCAGCATCGCCGCGCCTTCGTCGGTCAGCGTCAGCAGGATGATGCGGCCATGCGACGGGTCGGCTTCGCGCGTGACGAAACCGCGGGCGGCCATCACGCTCATGACCTCGTTCGCCGATTGCGGCGTGATGAACGAGCGCTCCGCCAGCTGCGCGTTCGACGACGCACCGCGCGCCTCGAGCACCGACAGCGCCGTGTATTGCGCGAGCGTGATGCCGAGCGGCGCGAGCGCGTCGGTCATGTGGCGGCGCAGCAGCCGTTCGAGACTGCCGACCACGTAGGTCAGGCGCTGCGGCACGCGGGCCTTCGGCTTGTCGCGCGTCGCACGGGCGGCGTTCTTCGCGGCGTTCTTCGCGGCGTTTTTCGGGTTCGCGGGCTTGGTCGGTGCGGAACTCATGGTGCGGGCGGGATGGAATTGCGGGCCATCTTACCAGCACGTCGGGGCGCGAACGGCGTGCTCCGGCAAGCCGGACTGCCACCGTGCGTTCGTGCATGCGCGGCAGACCGCGCGCCTGATCGCCTGGCTCGCCGCGTCAGACGCATCCCATGAACGGGATCCGATACGCGGTCAGCCGCGCGGCGCCCCCGCGAATCGCGCCGTCGGCAGCCCCATGTAGCGCGTCCGGGCGACGAATACGCCGCCGGCGTGCGCATCGCTCGCCAGCGCGTCATCGCTCAACCCGACACGGGCGCTCGTCACATAAAGCCGGCCTTCGCCGTCGAGCGTCACGCAGCTCGGCTGCGCAGTCGGCACGGTAACGCGGTCCGTCTCGACGCCGTCCGGCCCGTAGCGCACCACCCGCCGGCCGCCCCACTGCGCGTTCCACAGGCCGCCGTCGCGATCCATCGTCGAGCCGTCCGGGTCGCCGTCCGCATCGGTCAGTCGCGCGAACGGCCGCACATTGGCCACGTCGCCGCCCGCGCCGTAATCGCAGACGCGAATCTCGCGCACCATCGAATCGCAGAAGGTCATCTTCGTGCCGTCCGGCGAGAACGCTATGCTGTTCGCGATCGCCGCCGCCGGCAACGCAAGCCGGTCGAGCGTGAGGTCCGGATTGAGCCGGTAGAAGCCGCCGACCGCGCGCGGCGGGTCGCCGCCTTCGTCCTTCATCCCGAACACGAACGCGCCGAACGGATCGCAGCGGCCGTCGTTCAGGCGTGTCGGCAGATCGGGTTCGACGTCGACGATCCGCGTGAATTCGCCGCTGCGCAGATCGAAGAACGCAAGATGCGTCGCGAGCCCGACGAGCAGCACATTCGGCTCGTTCGTCAGCGCGAAGCACGCGAGCCGTTCAGGCATCGGCCACTGCGCGAGGTGCGAGCCGTCCGCGCGGCAGCGCCACAGCCGCGCGCCTTCGATGTCCGTCCAGTACAGCGCGTGCGTCGCGTCGCACCACGTCGCGCCTTCGCCGAGCGTATTGCGGCTGTCGACCAGCAGCGCCGCCGCGCCCGGATGAATCTGTTGCATGCCGTCTCCCGATGTCTGTCGCCTTCGCGGGCGGCCGCGCGTTCGTCAGGGTCAGATCTTCATCGCGCGCCGCTGGTTGCGACGATACTGGTCGAACAGCACCGCGAGCAACAGAATTCCGCCGCGTATCAGATATTGGTAAAAGGTCGGCACGTTCAGCAGGCTCATCGCGTCCTGCACGGAACCCATGATCAGCACGCCGACCAGCACGCCGGAAATCGTCGCGACGCCACCCGTCAGCGACACGCCGCCGAGCACGCACGCGGAGATCACGCCGAGCTCGAGGCCGACGGACGTTTTCGGATCGCCGAGGCTCATCCGCGACGCAAGCATCACGCCGGCGAAGCCGGTCACGAGCCCCTGCAGCACGAACACCGCGATCTTGATGCGCATCACCGGCAGCCCCGCGAGCAGCGCGGCCTCGCCGTTGCCGCCGACGGCCAGCACGTTCTTGCCGAACACCGTCTTGCGCAAGAGGAAGCCGAACACGACGAAGCCGACGATGTTGCTCCAGATCGGATACGAGATGCCGAGGAACGACCCGCCGCCGAGCTCGAAGAAGCGCTCCTCCGAAATCATCACCGCGTCGCCGTTCGACGTGATGAACGCGAGCCCACGCACGACTTCCATCATCGCGAGCGTGACGATCAGGGAATTGATCCGCCAGCGCGCGATCAGCACGCCGTTGACGAGCCCGACCGCACCGCCCGCGAGCACGCCGGCCGCGATGCCGAGCACGACGCTGTGCGTCGCGGTGATCAGCGTCGACGCGACGACGCCCGAGAACGCGACGATGGACGCGACCGACAGGTCGACCTCGCCGAGCGCGAGCACGAACATCATCGTCACCGCGATCGAGCCGATCAGCGTGACCGACAGCAGCAGGCCCTGGATGTTACGGGGCGTGAGGAAGTCCGGCACGGTCAGCGACAGCGTCGCGAACAGCACGAGAAACACCATCACGATGCCGGAACGGTTGATCAATTGCCACACGCCGCCGCGCGCGCGTGCGGGCACGGCGGCGGCATCGGGGGACGGGGAAGTGCGTTGGGGTTGCATTGCCTGGCTCATTTCATTTGCATCCGGTTGATCATTGCGGGGCGCTAGCGCGGCAGCGCGAGCTTGATCAGCGCGTCGGGCGTCGCCTGCGCCTTCGCGACCTCGCCCGCGATCCGTCCTTCCTTCATCACGACGATCCGGTCCGACACGCCGATCACCTCGGCCAGGTCGCTCGACACGATGATCACCGTGCGGCCCGCTTCCGCGAGCTCGTAGAACAGGTTGTAGATTTCCGCGCGCGCGCCGACATCGATGCCGCGCGTCGGCTCGTCCATCAGGAACACGTCGATGCGCTCGGCCAGCCAGCGCGCGAGGACGACTTTCTGCTGGTTGCCGCCCGACAGCGCGCCGATCGGCGTCTCGCCGTCGCGGGTCTTGATCGCCAGCCGCTCGATGTAGCGTTGCGCGAGCTCGCGTTCACGCCGTGCGTCGAGCAGCACGCGCGCCGGGCTGAAATGCCGGCGCGCGCTGATGTTCAGGTTGTCGGCCACCGACGCGATCGCGACGATGCCCTCCTGCTTGCGGTCTTCCGGGCACAGCGCGATGCCGGCACGCACCGCGTCGCGCGGGCTCCCGAACGCGACGCGACGCCCGTTCAGCTCGACGTGCCCCGCACTCGGGCGCGCGGCGCCGTACAGCAGCTTCATCAGCTCCGAACGGCCCGCGCCGACGAGCCCGAAGAAGCCGACGATCTCGCCGCGCCGCGCGGCGAACGACACGGGCTCGGATAACCCGGGCCCCGCCAGCCCTTTCGCCTCGATCAGCACGTCGCCGGCCGTGCGCGGCCGGTAGCCGTACACGTCCTCGATCGAGCGGCCGACCATGCAGCCGATCAGCCGGTCGCGATCGAGATCGGCGACGGATTCGAACGTGTCGATGCGGCGGCCGTCGCGAAACACGGTCACGCGGTCGCACAGTTCATACACTTCCTCCATCCGGTGCGTGACGTAGATGATCGCGCGGCCTTCCGCGCGCAGCGCGCGGATGATGCGGAACAGCTGCTTGGTTTCGCGCGCGGACAGCGAGCTGGTCGGTTCGTCGAACGCGATCACGCGCGCGTCGCGCATCAGCGCCTTGCCGATCTCGATCATCTGGCGCTGGCCGATCGACAGATACTTCACCGGAATGCCCGGATCGATGTGCTCGCCGAGCCGCTCCAGCGCATCGAGCGCGCGTACGGCAAGCGCACGTTCGTCGACCACGCCGAGCCGGCTCGGCAACTGGCCGAGCATCAGGTTCTCCGCGACCGTCAGCTCGGGCACCAGATGCAGCTCCTGGTAGATGATCGCGATGCCGGCCTCGAGCGCCGCGCGCGTCGACGCGAAGCGCTGCACGGTGCCGTTCAGCGTCAGCGTGCCGGCCTGCGGCTGGTTCACGCCGGACAGCACCTTCAGCAGCGTCGACTTGCCCGCGCCGTTCTCGCCCATCAGCCCGTGCACTTCGCCCGCGCGCACCGACAGCGACACGCCATCGAGCGCGCGCACGCCCGGGAACGTCACCGTGATGCCGTCGAGCGCGAGCAGTGCGCCGCCGGAGGTGGCCGCGTCGTCGTTGTCGGACACGGCCGTCATCGTCTGCATCGTCATCGCGTCGTCGCCCCGCACGCTCAGATGCCGAGCTCGGTGCGCACGGCCTGCCAGTTCGCGCGCGTCATCAGCTTGCCGCTCGTCTGCGTGTCGGCGGGCGGCGTCTTGCCGTTACGGATCCAGTCGACGAGGTTCTGCGTGCTGTCCTTGCCGTGGTTCGTCGAGCTGACCGCGATCGTCCCGTAGAAGCCGGTCGGTTCCTTCTTCTGGAATTCGGCGAACGCCTCGCCCGCGCCGTTGATGCCGACGCCGATCACGTCGGCCGCCGGGATGTGCAGCTGTTCGGTCGCGCGCACCGCGCCGAGCACGGTTTCCTCGTTCAGCGCGAAGACCACCCACTTCTTCACGTTCGGATGGCGTGAGAGCACCGGGAAGGCCGCTTCGAGGCCGCCGCTGTCATCGGTCGTCTTCTGCGGCGCGTCGAAGATGTTCTCCTTGCGGAAGCCGTTCGCGAGCAACGCCTGCGTCGCGCCGTCGGTACGCAGCTTCGCCGTCGGCAGCTCGTAGTTGGTGATGCGCAACGCGCCGACTTCCTCAGGCTTCCAGCCGCGTCGCTTCATCTCGTCGGCGATCGCCTGGCCGACCTGGTTGCCGATCTTGGTCGCCGACATCCCGAGGTGCGGCACATTCGTGAGCGGCTTGCCGGTCGAGTCGACGAGCTGGTCGTCAACCGTCACGAACTTCATGTTGTAGCGCTTCGCGCGCGCGGCGATCGCCGGCCCGAGGCGCACGTCGGGTGCGCAGATCACGAAACCCTGCGCGCCTTGGGAGTTGAGGTTGTCGATCGCGGCCAGCACCTTCTCGCCATCCGGCGTGCCGATCTTCACGACCGAGAAGTTTTCCTTCTGGCCCAGCGCGGACGCCGCGTTCTGCTCGTTGATGAACCATGCCTGCTCGGGCATCTTCACCAGGAAGCCGATCTTCAGCGGCGCGTCGGCATGCGCGGCGCCGTGCATGCCGAGCGGCGCGATGCAAAGCGCGGCCAGCAGCGCGCGCAGGGTGTGCCGGCGAATCGTTCGGTTGGTTCGGTTCATGCGGTGTCTCCTTGTCTATTGGCTGGGGTCTTCAATACTCATCGCGCCGGGTCGCGCTCGCTGTGGCGTGCGCCGGCACGGTGTCAGCGGCCGAACGCGTCGGTCCCGACGCGCCGCCCGAACAGAAACGCGTCGGCGACGAGCCGCAACGGCCGTACGTCGACGTCGCTTTCGCCGCGCGCGATCAGCGCGCGGAAATGCGCATACAGCGCCGGATACTCGCGCTCCGGCCCGATCTCGACCGGCGCGCCGTCGATCGACAACTGCGCGCCGCCGCGGCTGATCGCGAGCACGCCGTCCGACGTGTCGACCGCGATCTCCCACTGCTCGACCGGGCCGTGGCGCCAGTCGAATTCCGCACGCACCGGCACGCCGTCCGTATCCGCGCAATCGAGTTCGGCCGCGATCGGCATCTGCGCGTCGCTCGGCACATAGAGCGTCGCTTCGCGCAGCACGAGTTCGCGCGGCAGGATCCGCGTGACGATCGACAGCGCGTTGATGCCTGGATCGAACACACCGAGGCCGCCCGGCTCCCAGATCCATTGCTGCCCCGGATGCCAGCGTCGCACGTCTTCCTTCCAGCGCACCTGCACCGCGCGGATCGTGCGCGTCGCGAGCCATGCCCGCGCCGGCTCGACCGCGCTCGCGCAGCGCGAATGCCAGGTCGCGAACAGCGTGAGGCCGCGTTCGCGCGCGAGCGCGTCCAGCGCAGCCACTTCGCCGAGCGTCGCGCCCGGCGGCTTCTCGAGCATCACGTGCTTGCCGGCTTCGAGCGCGGCGCGTGCCTGCGCGTAGCGCACCTGTGGCGGCGCGCACAGCGACACGGCGTCGAGCTCGCGCTCGGCGGCCAGCAGCGCGGTCAGATCCGGATAATTGCGTACCCCGTTGACCTCCGCGTGACGGCTCGCGCAGGCGGTCAACATGAAGCCCGGCTCGGCGGCGATCGCCGGCAGATGCTGGTCGCGCGCGATCTTGCCGATCCCGATCACGCCCAGCGAAATCACCTTGCTCATTTGCGTTTCTCCTTCGCCATTCGCTCAGCGCGCCCAGCGCAGCACGAGCGGATCGAGCCGGCGTGCGATCGCGATCAGCTCCGCACGCGTATCAGGGTGCAGTTCCGGCATCGGATGCCGCGGCCGCTCGCACGCGATCACGCCGCCTTCGCGCATCAGCGCCTTCGCAGTCAGAATCCCGGACTGGCGGTTCTCGTGATTGATCAGCGGCAGCCACGCCTGATAGCGCGCGAACGCATCGTCGTGCCGCCCTTCGCGGAACGCTTCGAGGATCGGCCGGATGCCGTCCGGAAACCCGCCGCCCGTCATCGCGCCGGTCGCGCCCGCATGCAGGTCGGCGAGCAGCGTGATCGCTTCCTCGCCGTCCCACGGCCCTTCGATCGCGTCGCCGCCGAGCCGGATCAGCTCGCGCAGCTTGTTCGCCGCACCGGGCGTCTCGATCTTGAAGTACGCGACCTGCTCGATCTCGCGCGCCATCCGCGCAAGGAACGGCGCGGACAGCGCGGTGCCGCTCGCGGGCGCGTCCTGGATCATGATCGGGATGTCGATCGCATCCGACACGCGCGCATAGAAATCGAAGATCTGCGCTTCGGGCACGCGGAACGTCGCGCCGTGGTACGGCGGCATCGCCATCACCATCGCCGCGCCGAGCTGCTGCGCGCGCAGGCTGCGCGCCGCGCAGACCTGCGTGCTGTAGTGCGATGTCGTGACGATCACCGGCACGCGGCCGGCGACGTGCTCGAGGATCGTGCGCGTGAGCACGTCGCGCTCGTCGTCGGTGACCGCGAATTGCTCGGAGAAGTTCGCGAGGATGCACAGGCCGTCCGAGCCGGCGTCGATCATGAAATCGACCGCGCGCTTCTGGCTCGCGAGGTCGAGCTCGCCGGTGTCGGTAAACGTCGTCGGGACGACGGGGAAGATGCCGCGATAGCGCGGTGTGCTGCTCGATGTCATGGTTCGGTCCTGCGTCAGTCGAAGCGGCGTTCAGCCGGAAAACAATGCGTTCAGGATTCGCCGGCGAACGCGCCCGCGGCCGGCTCGGGCGTGCGCAGCGCGGCGCGGACCACGAACGTCATCAGCACCGCGAACAGCAGCGTGGCCGCGAGAAAATACAGGCCGGCCGCGAGGCTGCCGGTCGATGCCTTGATCAGCCCGATCCCGTACGGCCCGAAGTAGCCGCCGAGATTCGCGAGCGAATTGATCGCCGCGATACCGACCGCCGCGCTCGTGCCGGTCAGGAATTCGCCGGGCAGCGCCCACACGACGGCCTGGATCGAATAGAGCGAGAACGCGGTCAGGCAGATGAACATGAACTGCAGCGCCGGTTGCCGCACCCACGCGCTCGCGGCCATCGTCACCGCGGCGGCGGCCGACACGACGACGATGTGCCAGTAGCGCTCGCGCTTGCGATCCGAATGGCGCGGCACGACGAGCAGGCCGGCCACCGCGAACAGGTACGGCACCGCGGACAGCAGCCCGGTCGCCGCATCGCCGGTGCCGAATGCGTGGATGATCGTCGGCAGCCACAGCGAGAGCCCGTAGATGCACAGCGGAAACGGCAGAAACAGCGCGGCGAGCAGCAGCACGCGGCGGTCGCGCAATGCGGCGAGCGGATTGCCGTGCGAATCGGGGCGATACGTGTCGCGGTCGGCGGCGAGCTGCCGCGCGATCCAGCGGCGTTCGTCGTCGTTCAGCCAGCGCGCATGCGCGGGCGACTCCGGAAGCAGCCGCAGCGTGGGCCATGCGAGCAGCACGGCCGGCAGGCCGCTCACGACGAACAGCGTCTGCCAGTCCGACAGGCCGAACAGCCCGTGCGTGGACAGCAGCCAGCCGGCGAGCGGGCCCGTCACGATGCCGGCGAGCGGCTGCGCGAGCACGAGCAGGCCGATCACGCGGGCACGGTCGCGCATCGGGAACCATTGCGTGAGGAAGTACAGGATGCCGGGATAGAGGCCGGCTTCGGCAGCACCAAGCAGAAAGCGCAGCACGTAGAAGCTGGTCGGCCCCTGCACGAGCGCCATCGCCATCGTGATCACGCCCCACGTCGCGAGGATGCGCGCGAACCACACGCGCGCGCCGAAGCGTCCGAGCGCGAGGTTGCTCGGCACCTCGCACAGGAAGTAGCCGATGAAGAACAGGCCGGCGCCGAGTCCGTACGCGGCATCGCCGAGGCCGATCGCCGCGTTCATGTGCAGCTTCGCGAAGCCGACGACGGTGCGGTCGACGTAGGCGACCACGTAGATCAGCGCGAGGAACGGCACCAGCTTGCGCGTAAGCAGGCGGGTCAGTTGCCGTTCGTCGACGGCTGCCGGCGAATCGGACTGTTCCGCCGCGATGTGCGCGGGCGTGTACTGCGTCGTCATCTTGTCTCCTGTCGGTCTGCGTTAGCGCTTTGGCGCTTGCGTACGTCCCATGCTTCGCGGTCGGTCTGCGTTTGCGCCTTAGCCCTTACGCTACGCCTTCCTGAGCGCTCGACCACATCCAGCGCATCACCCTGCTTCCCTCAGGCCCCGCCGCCGTCCGTGTCGGTATGCACCTGCCCGCCGCTCAATGCGAATGGCTCGGCACGTCCGCGCCGCGCGTGCCGACCAGGAAGTCGAGGTCGCACCCCTCGTCGGCCTGCAGCACGTGATCGATATACAGCCGTGCGTAACCGCCCTTGCCGAGCTGCCCGGCCACGCCCGGTGCCGCGGTCGGATCGACGTCCGACAGGCGGCGCTGCAGTTCGTCATCCGTAATATCCAGGTGCAGCGTGCCGGCCTCGCAATCGAGCTCGATCCAGTCGCCGTTGCGCACGGCGGCGAGCGGCCCGCCGGCAGCCGCTTCCGGCGCCACGTGCAGCACGACCGTGCCGTACGCGGTCCCGCTCATCCGCGCATCCGAGATCCGCACCATGTCCTTCACGCCCTGGCGCAGCAGCTTCGGCGGCAGCCCCATGTTGCCGACCTCGGCCATCCCCGGATACCCGCGCGGCCCGCAGTTCTTCAGCACCATCACCGAGCTCGCATCGATGTCGAGCGCTTCGTCGTTGATCGTCGCCTTGTAGTGCTCGAGGTTCTCGAACACCACCGCGCGGCCGCGATGCTTCAGCAGCTCGGGGCTCGCCGCCGACGGCTTCAGCACCGCACCGCGCGGCGCGAGATTGCCGCGCAGGATGCAGATTCCGCCGTCCGCGATCAGCGGCCGGTCGAGCGGGCGGATCACTTCGTCGTCGTAGTTCGGCGCTTCGCGCACGTTGTCCCACAGCGACTTGCCGTTGACCGTCAGCGCGTCCGGATGCGGCAGCAGCCCGCCTTCGCCGAGCCGGCGCAGCACGGCCGGCAGCCCGCCCGCGTAATAGAACTCCTCCATCAGGAAGCGTCCCGACGGCATCAGGTCGACGATCGTCGGCGTGCCGCGGCCGATGCGCATCCAGTCTTCCAGTTCCAGCGGCACGCCGATGCGGCCCGCGATCGCCTTCAGGTGGATCACCGCGTTGGTCGAGCCGCCGATCGCCGCGTTCGCGCGGATCGCGTTCTCGAACGCGGCGCGCGTCAGCACCTTCGACAGCACGAGCCCTTCGAGCGCCATCTCGACGATGCGAATGCCGGACATGTGCGCGAGCACGTAGCGGCGCGAATCGACGGCCGGAATCGCCGCGTTGTGCGGCAGCGCGACGCCGAGCGCCTCGGCCATGCACGCCATCGTCGACGCGGTGCCCATCGTGTTGCAGGTGCCGGCCGAGCGCGACATTCCAGCTTCGGCCGACAGGAAGTGATGCAGGTCGATCTCGCCGGCCTTCAGCGCTTCATGCAGCTGCCACACGGCCGTGCCCGAGCCGATGTTCTTGCCTTCGAGCTTGCCGTTCAGCATCGGGCCGCCCGATACGACGATCGCCGGCACGTCGCAGCTCGCCGCGCCCATCAGCAGCGCCGGTGTCGTCTTGTCGCAGCCGGCGAGCAGCACGACTGCGTCGATCGGGTTGCCGCGGATCGCTTCCTCGACGTCCATCGAGGCAAGATTGCGCGTGAGCATCGCGGACGGCCGCAGGTTCGATTCGCCGTTCGAGAACACCGGGAACTCGACCGGGAAGCCACCGGCTTCCGAGATCCCGCGCTTCACGTGCTCGGCGAGCTTGCGAAAGTGTGCGTTGCACGGCGTCAGTTCGGACCACGTGTTGCAGATGCCGATGATCGGCCGGCCGTCGAATTCGTGATCGGGAATGCCCTGGTTCTTCATCCAGCTCCGGTACATGAAGCCGTTCTTGTCGTTCGTGCCGAACCATTGGGTGGAGCGCAGCCTGGGTTTTGTTGCCGACATCGTCAGTCCTGTGGTGACGGGATACCGGCGCAGTCTAGGCAGAATTTTGATAACTCGCTAATGACGTTTTAGGCGATTACGATATCGATTCCGATATCGATATAAACCCGTACGATGACCGAAGCCAGCCCGTGGGGAAACCGCAATCGCCTGAAGACGCGCCAGTTGCTGCTGGTCGTCGCGCTCGCCGACGAAGGCAGCATTCACCGCGCGGCGGCCGCGCTGAACATGACGCAGCCGGCCGCGTCGAAGCTGCTGCGCGAGCTCGAGGAATCGATCGGCGCCGTGCTGTTCGAGCGGCTGCCGCGCGGGATGCGGCCGACGCTGTACGGCGACGCGCTGATCCGCCACGCGCGCGCGGCGCTCGGCAGCCTCGATCAGGCGCGCGAGGAACTGGCCGCGCTGAAGGCCGGCCATCTCGGGCACGTGGCGGTGGGCGCGATCACGTCGCCGGGATTGCGGCTCGTGCCGCCGGCCGTCGCGGCCGTGAAGGGGACACATGCGAACGTGCGCGTGTCCGTCGCGATCGACACGAGCAACGCGCTGCTCGAACACCTCGCGCAGGACAAGCTCGACATCGTGCTCGGCCGGCTGTCCGCCGAACACGACAAGCTGCACCTGCGCTACGAGCCGCTGACCGGCGAGCCGGTCGCCGCGGTCGTGCGGCCCGGCCATCCGCTGCTCGCGCAGGCGCCGCTGTCGCTCGCCGACGTGCAGCGCGCCGCGTGGGTGATGCCGCCGGCCGGCAGCGTGCTGCGCCATCGGTTCGAGCTCGTGTTCCAGCGCGCGAGCCTCGCGCCGCCGGCGAACGTCGTCGAGACGGCCGCGCTACTGTTCATCACGCAGTTGATCGAGCAGAGCGACATGATCGCGGTGCTCGCGGAGGATGTCGCGCGGTACTACGCGCGACACGGGATCGTCACGGTGCTGCCGCTGGAGATGGACTGCCGGATGGACGATTTCGGAATCATCACGCGCACCGACCGGCTGCATTCGCCGGCCGTCGAGGTGATGGCCGACGCGATTCGGGCGGCTGCGCGGGAGGTTTACGGCGTCGCGCTGTGACGCGGCGACGGGGGGTGTGGCCCGCCCGCGTTGACTTCTTCGAGCACGAAGTGCTGCGGCAACGCGCGGCAGTTGAAGTCGATCGGGGAGCTGCGCAGCCAGGTCGAACGCTACGAGCGCTTGCAGACCACGCTGCTCGCGGATACGCCGTCGTTCCAGGTCGAGCACGAGGAGATCCTGCAGGCGTGCCGCGCGCGCAATGCGCGCGCCGCCCGTTCGATGACGGTTGCGCACCTCGAATCGGCCAGAAGCATCGTGATGCGGCTCGTCGAAGGCGGTTGAGGCCGGCACCGCGTCTGCCGTGTTCCACACCGCACGCGGCTGCGCGGCGGGCCGCGCCGGTTGCGGCGGGAACCTCGAAGTGCTCCGCGCCGCCCCGCGCGATATCTACCGCGTCGCGCTCTCACTCGATACACGGCCTGTCGTACCGCGCACCACCAGCCGCGGGGCCGACGCCGTTCGCACGCGCGACGCATCGTCGATCTGCCCGCCCGCCTCGCGCAATGCATTGAGCAGCTCGACCGCGAGCCCCGCCGCCTCGCCGGTCGGGATCGCGACCGTCGTCAACGTAGGCCGCGTATCGCTCGCCAGATGAATATCGGTAATGCCGACGATCGACAGGTCGTCGGGCACGCGCCTGCCGCGATCGGCTGCCGCGTGCAGCGCGCCGATCGCGGGCAGGTCGTTGGTCGCGACCAGCGCGGTCAGCCCGGGATGCGCGTCCAGCAACTGCCCCGCCGCGTGCACGCCGCCTTCGATCGAATCGTGCCCGGCGCCGACGCGTGACGCGTCCAGCCCGGCTTCGCGCATCACATCGACGAAACCGTCGTAGCGCGCGGCCTGCACGCCGTTTGCCGACCCGCCGACGATCACGCCGATCTCGCGATGCCCGAGTTCGACCAGATGCCGCGTCGCGATCCGCCCCGCCTCGCGGAAATCCACCGCGACGCACGGCAACCCTTCCGGCGGCGCATCGGGCCGCTCCCACAGACACAGCACGACCGGCACGCCGCGCCGCGCAACGTCGGCGAGATCCGGCAGGTGCAGGTTCGCGTTCGTCACGAGGATGCCTTCGGAGATCGTACCGGCGATCTGGTCGAGATACGCGCGCCCCTGCAGCGGGTCTTCATTCGTATTGCAGACGATCAGGAACTGCCCGTTGCGGCGCACCGCGCGCTCGACCGCGAGCGCGAACTCCGGATAAAACGGGTTCGCGATGCTCGACACCATCAGCGCGACCGTCGGCGCGCGCCCTTCCGCCAGCGCCCGCGCGGCCAGATGCGGCCGATAGCCGAGCGCCTGCACCGCTTCGAGCACCCGCGCGCGGGTCTCATCGCCAACCCGCCCGCGATTGCGCAGCACGTTCGACACCGTCGCGGCCGTCACGCCGGCGCGGCGGGCCACTTCATCGAGTGTCGCCATCCATTGCTCACTATATGAGACGTTGATCCAGTATTTGCTTCGCTCATCGAAGCGGCGCATCATCGCCGCACACCTTGCCGCCCCCGCGACGGGCGCGACTCGGCCGCGATCGCTATCGGCTCTTTTTTTTGATCGCGATGATTAAGCGCTTAAGCATCGATGAAAGCGCATTAAAACATGGAGCGGAGACAATGGCGAGCATCTCGATGCGGCGCGTGCAGAAAGCCTATGGCGAGCACGCGCCGGTCATTCGCGACGTCGATCTGGAGATCGGCGCGCACGAGTTCTGCGTGTTCCTCGGTCCGTCTGGCTGCGGCAAGTCGACCCTGCTGCGGATGATCGCGGGCCTCGAGGACCTGAGCGACGGCGAGCTCTCGATCGACGGCCGCCGCGTCGACGACGTGCCGGCCGCCGAACGCGGCGTCGCGATGGTGTTCCAGAGCTACGCGCTGTTTCCGCACATGACGGTCTACGAGAACATGGCGTTCGGGCTGAAGCTCGCGCGCGTGCCGAAGGCCGAGATCGACCGGAAGGTGCGCGACGCCGCGCGGATCCTGCAGCTCGATACGCTGCTCGAGCGCAAGCCGAAGGCGCTGTCGGGCGGGCAGCGGCAGCGCGTCGCGATCGGCCGTGCAATCGTGCGCGAGCCCGGCGTGTTCCTGTTCGACGAGCCGCTGTCGAACCTCGACGCGGCGCTGCGCGGTCAGACCCGCGTCGAGATCGCGAAACTGCACCGGCAGTTCGAACGCGCGAGCGTCGTGTACGTGACGCACGACCAGACCGAAGCGATGACGCTCGCCGACAAGATCGTGCTGCTGCACGCCGGCGCGGACACCGCGCAGCACGGCAGCATCGCCCAGGTCGGCGCGCCGCTCGAGCTCTATCACCATCCGGTGAGCCGCTTCGTCGCCGGCTTCATCGGCTCGCCGCGAATGAACTTCCTGCCGGCCGTCGTCGCCGCATGCGACGCGCAGCGCACGACCGTCACCGTCGTGCCGTCCGGCGAAACCTTCACGCTGCCGCGCGACGGCTCCGCGCTCGCGCCCGGTGCCGCCGTCACGCTCGGCATCCGCCCCGAACACCTGACGCTCGGCGCCGCGCTCGACGCGACGACGCTCGCGCGCGACGTCGTGCTCGTCGAACGTCTCGGCGAGCAGACCTACGTGCACCTCGATCAGCCCGGCGGCACGCCGCTGATCGCGAAAGTGCCCGGCGACGCGGCCGTGCGCAGCGGCGAGCGCGTGCACGCGCATGCGCCGGCCGCGGCCTGCCATCTCTTCACCGAAGACGGCCGCGCGGTGCCCGCGTGCGCCGAACTTCCCGTCCACCACTACGCATAAGGATCGGGCATGCGCCTCGGAGTCTGTTACTACCCGGAACACTGGCCGGAATCGATGTGGGACGGCGACGCCCGCCGGATGAAGGCACTCGGCATCGCGCAGGTGCGGATCGCCGAATTCGCGTGGAGCCGCATCGAGCCGTCGCCCGGCGAATACGACTGGGGCTGGCTCGATCGCGCGGTCGACGTGCTCGGCGCGGCCGGGCTCGAGATCGTGATGTGCACGCCCACCGCGACGCCGCCGAAGTGGCTCGTCGACCGTCATCCCGAGATCCTCGCGATCGGCGCGGACGGCCTGCCGCGCAAGTTCGGCTCGCGCCGCCATTACGACTTCTCGTCGCCGACCTATCTGGAAGCGTCGCGCCGGATCTGCACCGCGGTGGCCGAACGCTACGGCCGCCATCCGGCCGTGCGCTACTGGCAGACCGACAACGAACTCGGCTGCCACCAGACGGTCGTCAGCTACTCGCCGGCCGCGCTCCTGCGCTTCCGCGAATGGCTGAAGGCGCGCTACGGGACGATCGACGCACTGAACCGCGCGTGGGGCACCGTGTTCTGGAGCATGGAATACCGGCATTTCGACGAAGTCGACGCGCCGGTCGGCACCGTGACCGAAGCGCATCCGTCGCACCGCCTCGACTACCGGCGCTTCGCGTCGGACGAAGTCGCGCGCTATCACCGGATGCAGGTCGACGTGATCCGCGCGCATTCGCCGGGCCGCGCCGTCGCGCACAACTTCATGCAGCTCTTCACCGAGTTCGACCACTACGAAGTCGCGCGCGACCTCGACGTCGCGACGTGGGACAGCTACCCGCTCGGCGCGCTCGAGGAGCAATGGTTCGCGCCCGACGTGAAGGCGCGCTGGCTGCGCACCGGCCACCCGGATTTCGCGTCGTTCAATCACGACCTCTATCGCGGCATGTCGAAGCTGCCGTTCTGGGTGATGGAGCAGCAACCGGGGCCCGTGAACTGGGCGCATTGGAACCCCGCGCCGCTGCCGGGCATGGTGCGCCTGTGGAGCTGGGAGGCGTTCGCGCACGGCGCCGGCTGCGTGTCGTACTTCCGCTGGCGCCAGGCGCCGTTCGCGCAGGAGCAGATGCATGCGGGCCTGCACACGCCCGACGACAAGCTCGACGAAGGCGGCCGCGAGGCGCAACGGGTCGCGCATGAAATCGCCGCGATGCTCGACGCCGGCGCGGATGCCGATGCGAACGGGGCCGTGCGTGCGCCCGTCGCGCTCGTGTTCGACTACGAAGCGAAGTGGCTGCTCGACGTGCAGCCGCAAGGCGCCGATTTCCACTACCCGCGTTTCGCATTCGAGTACTACTCGGCGCTGCGCTCGCTCGGCCTCGATGTCGACATCGTGTCGGCACACGCCCCGCTCGACGGCTACCGGCTTGTCGTCGTGCCGCCGCTGCCGATCGTGCCGGACGACTTCGCGGCGCGGCTCGCCGCGTCGGGCGCGCACGCGGTGTTCGGCCCGCGCACCGGTTCGAAGACCATCGACCTGCAGATTCCGCCGACGCTGCCGCCCGGCCCGCTCGCCTCGATCCTGCCAATGCGCGTATGGCGCGTCGAATCGCTGCGGCCGAACGTGACCGAGCGGATCGACGGCACGCTGCGCGACGGCTCGCCGCTCGCTGGCGAGGCACGCCACTGGCGTGACTTCGTCGAGCTTCACGACAACACGCGCAGCGTCGTGCGTGCGCGCTTCGCCGACGGCCATCCGGCCTGCGTGTCGCACGGCACGCTGCACTACTGGGCCGCGCTGTTCGACGATGCGACCACCGTCCGGCTGTTCGCCGATGTCGCGGCCGAAGCCGGCCTGACACCGACGCCGCTCGGCGACGGCGTGCGCGTGAGCCGGCGCGGCGGCCTGACCTACGTTTTCAACTATGGCGACGCGCCGCACACGATCGACGCGGTGCCGCCGTCCGCGTTCGTGCTCGGCACGGCGCAAGTCGGGCCGCAGGACGTGGCCGCGTATCGAAGCCGTTCGTAACAACCGTCACCGGCGTCACGATGCGCCGGTGACGCACAACGACACCCAGAACAGGAGACACGTATGACACATCGCCCCCTTCGCGTCGCCACCCGGCTCGCCACGGCCGCCGCTGTCGCACTGGCATCGCTCGGCACGACGGCGCCCGCCGATGCCGGCACGCTGACGATCAACATCGCGTTCAAGGGCGCCAGCCAGCGTGCGGTCTGGCAGTCGACGCTCGAGGCGTTCCACAAGGCCCATCCTGACATCGAGGTGAAGCCCACCTTCGTCGACGAGGAAGCGTACAAGGTGCAGCTTCCCGCGTGGCTCACGACCGTCGCACCCGACGTCGTGAACTGGCACGCGGGCGAGCGGATGGCGTACTACGCGAAGCGCGGGCTGTTCGAGGACCTGAGCGGCGACTGGGCGAAGAACGGCTGGGGCGCGATGTACGCGTCGACGCGCGACGCATCGTCGTACAACGGCAAGCAGTACGCGGCGCCGACCGTCTATTACTCGTGGGGGCTGTTCTACCGCAAGGACCTGTTCCGCAAGGTCGGCATCGCCGACGAGCCGAAGACGTGGGACCAGTTTCTCGATGCGTGCAAGAAGCTGAAGGCGGCCGGCATCACGCCGATCGCGGTCGGCGGCCGCGACGCATGGACCCTCGCCGGCTGGTTCGACTATCTCGACCTGCGCCTGAACGGCAATGCGTTCCACCAGCAGTTGATGGCCGGCGACGTGCCGTACACCGACCCGCGCGTGAAGAAGGTCTACACGACGTGGAAATCGCTGATCGATTCGGGTTATTTCATCGACAACGCGCTGTCCTACGATCTCGACGGCGCGCAGCCGTTCCTGTTCCAGGGCAAGGCCGCGATGATGCTGATGGGCACCTTCATTGCCGCGGGCTTTCCGCCGAACGTGAAGCAGGAAATGGGCTATTACCGCTTCCCGATCATCGACCCGAAGGTGCCGACCGCCGAGGATGGCCCGGTCGAATCGCTGCACATCCCGACCAAGGCGAAGAACAAGGCCGACGCGCACACGTTCCTCGCGTTCGTCGAAACGCCTGAAATGGGCGCGAAGCTCGCGGAAGGGCTCGGCTCGCTGTCGGCCAACAGCAAGTCGCCGGAGCCGGCCGATCCGATCTCGCGGATCGGCTTCCGGATCCTCGCCGACACGCGGGGCGGCGTCGCGCAGTTCTACGACCGCGACATGACGAAGGAAATGGCCGACGAAGGGATGAAGGGGATGCAGCAGTTCCTTGCCAATCCCGCGCAGCTCGATACCGTGCTCGCGCAGCTCGAGCAGACCCGCAAGCGGATCTACAAGAAGTAACCGCGTGACCCCTGCGGCGGCCCCGTGCCGCCGCGTCCGCCCAGGAGGCTTGCCGTGTCCAGTCCGATCACGTCCAGACCCGTCGAAACGCCTGCCGCGCCGCCGGCCGGCAGGTCGCCCGCCGCACTGCGCGCGCGCCGGCCGTCGCCAACCGCGCGGCGGCAACGGCGCGCCGCGTGGCTCTTTCTGGCGCCCGCGTGCGCAATGGTTGCCGTCTATGTGGTCTGGCCGATCCTGTCCACGCTGTGGCTGAGCCTCTGCAACTGGGACGGGATGACCGAGCGCACGTTCGTTGGTCTCGCGAACTACGCCGAGCTGCTGCACGCGCCGACGTTCTACACCGCGCTGCGCAACAACGTGATCTGGCTCGCGCTGTTCATGCTCGCGCCGCCGCTCGGCCTCGCGCTCGCGCTGTACCTGAACCAGGCGGTCGCCGGCATCCGGCTCGTGAAGTCGCTGTTCTTCGCACCGTTCGTGTTGTCCGGCGTGGTCGTCGGCCTGATCTTCTCGTGGTTCTACGATCCGACCTTCGGGCTGCTCGCGCTGATCGCCGGACACGGCATCCCGGTGCTCGGCGACGCGCGCTATGCGACGTTCGGCATCGTGTTCGCCGCGCTGTGGCCGCAAACCGCGTACTGCATGATCCTGTACCTCACCGGCCTCACGTCGGTGAACCCGGAGCAGATCGAAGCCGCGCGGATGGAAGGCGCGCGCGGTTTCGCGCTGTTGTGGCACGTCGTGCTGCCGCAGTTGCGGCCGACCACGTTCATGGCGATCGTCGTCACGGTGATCGGCGCGCTGCGCAGCTTCGACCTGATCTCGGTGATGACGAGCGGCGGCCCGTTCGAGAGCTCGACCGTGCTCGCGTATTACATGTACGACCAGGCGATCAAGTACTACCGGCTCGGCTATTCCGCGTCGATCGCGGTCGTGCTGTTCGCGATCATGCTCGTCTACATCGTGTTCCAGTTGCGCCGCATGCTGCGCAACGAGCAATAACCTGACCGGTGGCCATCATGTTTCCGACTCCCGTTGCTCAATGGAAGCCTGTCTCGCGCAGGCTGTACAAGTTGTCGCTGCCCGTTGCGCTGCTGATCTGGCTGCTGCCGATGATCGCGGTGTTCGTCACGTCGGTGCGCTCGACCGAGGAACTGGTCGAAGGTCACTACTGGGGCTGGCCGCGGCACTTCTCGATGATCGAGAACTATCGCGACGCGCTGACCACGTCGCCGATGCTGCATTACTTCTGGAACAGCGTGCAGATCACGGTGCCGTCGGTGCTCGGGTCGATCGCGCTTGCCGCGATGGCCGGGTTCGCGCTGGCGACTTACCGGTTTCGCGGGAATGTCGCGTTGTTCGGGACGTTCGTCGCGGGGAATTTCGTGCCCGTGCAGGTGTTGATGATTCCCGTGCGTGATTTGTCGCTCAGGCTTGGAGTATTCAATACGGTCGAGGCGTTGATTCTCTTTCACGTCGCGTTTCAGACGGGGTTCTGCACGCTGTTTCTGCGGAATTTCATCAAGCAGTTGCCGTTCGAGCTGATCGAGGCGGCACGGATCGAAGGGGCCGGCGAGTGGACGGTGTTCTGGCGGATCGTGTTGCCGTTGATTCGGCCGGCGTTGGCCGCGCTTGCGATTCTCGTGTTCACGTTCGTGTGGAACGATTACTTCTGGGCGCTGTGTCTCACGCAAGGCGACGAGGCCGCGCCGATCACGGCGGGGGTCGCGGCGCTGAAGGGGCAATGGACGACGTCGTGGAACCTGGTCTCGGCCGGGTCGATTCTCGCTGCGTTGCCGTCGGTCGCGATGTTCTTCGCGATGCAGAAGCATTTCGTCGCGGGGCTGACGTTCGGGGCGACCAAAGGGTGAACGCGCCCTGACCGCCGATCGCGGATTCGGATCTCCCCCTCTTCATCGAGAGGATTGCCCGCTTCGGCGGGCTTTTTTACGGTTCTTCGTGGATTTCCGTGGACGTCGCTTGCCGACCCGGGGCGGCCACTCGTGACTCCACGAAGCGGCCATTCGGCAGCCGGCCCGTATACGTTTTTCAGACGATTTACTTCGCAGAGGCGAGCCAGTAGATTGGTGGTCATCACAATAAGCAAACCACTCCGGGGGACCGCATGAGAGAAACCAAGTGGCCGTTTCGGCTGGCAGTCGTGATATCTGTAGTGTGGGCAGTTGTCGCATACGCCCTTTCCTCCGGAGACAGCAGCTTTTCGGGCGCGTCCTTCGCGGTACTGGGGCTAATTCCGCTGTGTGTCTTTTGGGGCATTGGCTGGGTTCTGGCGGGAGTGTTTCGGCAGCGGGCAGGGCGGGCAGAGGCCGCAACCCCGATCGCAGCCCCGACAGGTCCAGAGCCCGCTGGAGCAATCGCGATGACCGTGGTGAAGGGTGCTCCGGACGAGTCGGCGCAGGATTGGGCGCCTTCGACGGTTGCGCCGCCGCTTGCAGGTCCATGGCGTCGTTTTTTTGCCCGTACGCTAGACCTGTACATCTGGTCACTAGTGGTGGGGTTCGTGGTCGGAATCCTGAACGCAAGATTCGGGTGGTCTCTGCTCGCGTTCACAGACATGCCGTCGTCGTCTCAGGACATGCTCAGTGGAATCCTGATTATCCCGATTGCCATCGTGTGCGACGTTCTGGTCTACGCCGCTTTTGGCAACTCGATAGGCAAGGGCTTGCTTGGCGTTAAGGTGCAGATGCTCGATTGTGCTCCGCTGCCTGCGCGCACGTACGCCGCGCGCAGCGTCGACGTCTGGATTCGAGGCATCGGATTGGGCATCCCAATCGTGGCACTTTTCACCGAACTCGCGAGCTATCGGGCCCTATTGGGCGGCAAGCGCACCAGTTGGGACATCAAGTACGGTTGCCGTGTTTCTCGGGCGCCTCGCAAGTTTGGCCACTATCTCACCGCTTTAGCGCTGTTTTTGGCTTTCATTGCGGTGTTGGGCTACGGGAAGATGGAAGAGCAGCGCCAGAAAGACACTCAGAACCTCCCGCCAGTCAGTTGGCAGAATCCCCTGACCCATCAAACGGCAACCATTTTGCCAGCAGGTTGGCGGCTGTTGCCTCAGAGCAGCAACCTCCCACCGAACACATGGCTGTATGCCGACGCGACGAATCAGGTGGTTGTTGGCGTAGGCTTTGAGGCTGCGAACGTCGGTCTTGATGAGTATGCCGACGCACTGCTGAAGGGAAATCCCACGCTCGCAGTCATCCGGAACGGCAGCGTCGTTGCGGATGGCGCTGGTCAGGTCTGGACTGGAAGCGGCGCCGGTGTGGCGTCAGATTCCACGGAAGCTATAACCGTTCGCGCGCATGTTCTCGCGGCAAACGGAGGATTTTGGCGTGTCTTCGCGGCCGCACCAGCAAGCCACGAGAGCGACATTGCGCTGGAGCCTGACGTATTCCGTGCAATCACCCAGACGCTTACGCCCTAAAAGCAGACGAGCTCTGCAATCAGGCGAGCGAAAAAGCGGGTGTGTGCTCGTGGAGGCCGAGCTCGAAAGGCTTGGGATATGCCGAGCGCAATCTGCGCAGCATTTCCCTTGTCTCCAGGGACGTCCACCAGGGTATCGCCCTTGTCGGTGATGCGATCGTCGGCGATCTTGGTGTCCGTGTCGAATGGCGGGTTCTGGCCGAACCCGGTCTGTTGGCATCGGGGTGGCGGCCGACTGACGGGTGCCGACCCGGAGCGGACGTTCGGTGTTCTCGAGAGCGGTCGTTGGGAGATGCGTCGAAACTCGTAGGTAAGTATGCGGGGCGGCCCCATCTTGATGGGATGTTCTACCCAGCTAAACGTACTTGAATTTTGTGATCTGTACTTTGCGGTTGAATCGTGCAGCTTTGAACTGGACTGGCTCCGTCGTATTTGCTGTCGTTCGCTCCATAATCCAGGGAATCGGTCGATACGTCATCTTTCGGCCATTGATAATTAATTCCAATATCTCGTATTCCTCCACATATGCACGCGTAAAGTAGCGTCCACGGGTTTGCCACTCCCAATGAGCGGGCACAATTCGCTTTGCTATGATTTGGGCACGCCCGGTCTGCGTCTTCACTCCAGCAAAGTTGGCAATCTCGAACAATGCTCCGGCGATGCAGACTAGGATGACCGCGTAGAAGAAAAAAAGCACGCACGCGGCGCCAAGCTGGCCGTGACTCACTAACGTGAATGGAAGCGACACAACGTCATGCAAAGACACTTATGATCTCCAGATTGGCGGCTCCCTCGAGCGTGGCCGAATTGTCAGCAATCTCGCCCCGCATGTCGAGTGTCCCTTCCTGGCCGAATACTACCCAATTAGCCGTCAATTCATGAAGCAGTCGATCAAAAAACCTCCCCCGAAGTTGGCACCGATCGCGTTCGAGTTCT